>NZ_QTLK01000040.1:0-29641 GCF_003602705.1 Bacteroides sp. AM16-13 | reverse complement strand
TGTTGCTCAGGTACTTAAAAAAAATATTTTATAATAGTGTTGCGGAATTAAGGTTAAAAAACAATAGCAATGAAAACTTTATTGAAGTCATTAAAAATAACACTTGCTTTTTGTGTCCTTTTCTCCGTGTTCTATATCCTTATCCTGTGGCTGTTTGCGCAGGTTGCAGGTCCTAATAAGGGAAATGCAGAGGTAGCTACGCTGGATGGAAAAGTAGTGGGAGCAGCTAATGTGGGGCAGATGTTTACAAAAGATATTTATTTCTGGGGACGTCCTTCTTCTGCCGGAGACGGATATGACGCTAGTAGTTCTTCCGGTAGCAACAAAGGCCCTACGAATCAGGAATATTTGGATGAAGTGAAAGCACGTATCGATACTTTCCTTGTACATCATCCTTATTTGAACCGTGCGGATGTACCTGCCGAAATGGTTACGGCCAGTGCTTCGGGACTGGATCCTAACATCACTCCCCGATGTGCGTACGTACAAGTGAAGAGAGTGGCACAAGCACGCGGATTAACAGAAGAACAAGTAAGAGCGATTGTTGATAAAAGCATAGAAAAACCGTTTTTGGGGTTGTTGGGAACAGAAAAGGTGAATGTCTTGAAATTGAATATCGCTTTAGAGGAAAGCAATAAGTAGATGAAGATTGAGCAGCGTTCCTGTCCGGACCGTTTGGGTTATGCCGCGGTTCAAATTAACAGGGTTGGATGGGGCGCTGCTTTTTTACAGGAACATAAAATAGAATTAGATAAAAAGTATGAAAAGTTTTTTTAGTAAAAAGAGTATTTTAGGAACAATGGCTGTAGCAGCCGTATGTATGTTGGGAACTAGCAATGCACAAGCACAAGAGTTTACTATACAAGGTGATTTGGTAAGTTCGTATGTATGGCGTGGTATTTATCAGGGGGGAGCCGCTTCCTTTCAGCCGACTTTGGGATTTAGCGTAGGTAATTTCTCGCTTACTGCATGGGGCTCAACCAGTTTGAGTGAGAGTAATAAAGAAATTGACCTAACCGCAGCTTATAAGTTTGGTGAAGCGGGACCGACACTTTCTGTAGCCACTCTTTGGTGGGACGGACAAGCTGATGTGGCTAATGGAGAACTTACCAATAATTATTTCCATTTTAAAAGTGGAGACACCGGACATCATTTTGAAGCAGGGTTAGCTTATACGCTTCCTATTGAAAAGTTCCCGTTATCTATCGCATGGTATACCATGTTTGCCGGTGCTGACAGAAAAACGACTGATGAGGGGGAGGAAAAGCAGGCATACTCTTCTTACGTAGAACTGAATTATCCGTTCAGTGTGAAAGGAGTTGATCTGAATGCTACTTGTGGAGTGGTTCCTTATAAGACTCCGCAGTATAATGTGAATGGGTTTGCAGTGACGAACCTAGCTTTGAAAGCAACGAAAGCAATAAATTTTAATGATAAGTTTTCATTGCCTATATTTGTACAGGCTATATGGAATCCACGTTTGGAGGACGCCCATTTAGTATTTGGCGTAACTTTAAGGCCATAAAATAAACTCATGAATTTTTGTGAAACCCGTGGTGATCGTGATGATTACTACGGGTTAGGATGTTTAAAATAACAGATTGACGTAATGGATGATAGAGAACATAGTGTACAGTATTTTTTGGATCTGATAAAGAAGTCCCACCGGGGCAAATTCAAGGTCTATATCGGTATGATAGCCGGTGTGGGAAAGTCATATCGTATGCTTCAGGAGGCACATGAACTGCTGGAGAACGGTGTGAACGTGCAAATCGGCTATATCGAAACTCATGGACGCGCCGGGACGGAAGGGATGCTACAAGGACTTCCTGTCATTCCGCGACGTAAAATCTTCTATAAGGGAAAGGAATTGGAAGAAATGGATTTAGATTCTATTATTCGCCTTCATCCCGAAATTGTGATAGTGGATGAATTGGCACATACCAATGTGGAAGGAAGTCTGAATGAGAAACGTTGGCAAGATGTAATGACATTGTTGGATGAAGGAATCAATGTGATTTCGGCAATCAATATTCAGCACATCGAAAGCGTGAATGAAGAAGTGCAGGAGATTACGGGGATTGAAGTGAAAGAACGAGTGCCCGACAGTGTGCTTCAGGAAGCGGATGAGGTGGTGAATATTGACTTGACGGCAGAAGAACTGATTGCCCGTTTGAAAGCGGGAAAGATCTATCGTCCGGAAAAGATTCAGACAGCATTGGATAATTTCTTTAGAACCGAGAATATTCTTCAATTGCGTGAGTTGGCTCTGAAGGAAGTGGCGTTGCGGGTAGAAAAAAAGGTGGAGAATGAAGTGATGATGGGAGTAGCCGTCGGACTTCGGCATGAGAAGTTTATGGCTTGTATCAGTAGTCACGAGAAAACACCCCGGCGAATTATCAGAAAGGCGGCAAAGTTGGCAACCCGGTATAATACTACTTTTATAGCTTTGTATGTTCAGACTCCGAAAGAGAGTATGGATCGAATTGATTTGGCCAGTCAACGGTATTTGTTGAATCATTTTAAACTGGTGGCGGAACTTGGGGGAGAAGTTGTCCAGGTGCAGTCGAAAGACATTTTGGGGAGCATCGTCAAGGTTTGTAAAGAGAAACAGATATCGACAGTGTGTATGGGAACTCCTAATTTGAGGTTGCCGTACGCAATTTGTTCTATACTGGGATATAGAAAGTTTTTAAATAATTTGTCGCAAGCTAATGTAGATTTGATTATACTTGCATAATATTAATCGTATGAACGTTATGAATATTAAAACGAAACTGATTCTTGGCATTGGGATGTTGGCAGGAATGATTATTTTGTTGGTAACACTTTCAGTAGTGAATCTTCAAACTCTGACTGCGACAGAGCCTGATAGTCCTGCTGCTATGCCTGCCTTGGAACGTGCATTGCTATGGATCTCCATAACAGGGGGAATCTGTATCTTGACCGGACTGATATTGCTTTATTGGTTGCCTCGTTCTATCAGCAAGCCGATTAAGGAGCTGAAAGAAGGAATTCTTGAAATAGCCAATCATAACTATGAGAAGCGTCTCGACATGAGTGACAATGAAGAGTTCCGTGAAGTGGCTGACAGTTTCAACCGGATGGCGGAGCGTTTGACTGAATATCGTGCCAGTACTTTGTCGGATATTCTTTCTGCTAAAAAGTTTATAGAAGCTATTGTTAACAGTATTAACGACCCGATTATCGGTCTGAATACAGAACGTGAGGTTTTGTTTATCAATGATGAAGCCTTAAGTATTCTGAATATGAAACGGGAGAATGTGATTCGTAAATCGGCAGAGGAACTTTCTTTGAAGAATGACCTGCTCCGCCGACTAATTCGTGAGTTGGTGACGCCAAGCGATCAGAAAGAGGCTTTAAAAATTTATGCGGATAATAAGGAAAGTTATTTTAAGGTCTCTTATGTCCCGATTATTAATACGGAGGCTGAAAAAGGGGAACCTCGCAAACTGGGTGATGTCATTTTACTTAAGAATATCACGGAATTCAAAGAACTGGATTCTGCCAAGACTACATTTATTTCAACGATCTCTCATGAATTGAAAACTCCGATTGCTGCTATTATGATGAGTCTACAACTGCTTGAGGATAAGCGTGTCGGTGCGCTGAATGATGAGCAGGAACAGCTTTCAAAGAGTATCAAGGAGAACAGCGAACGCTTGTTAAGTATCACCGGAGAATTGCTTAACATGACGCAGGTGGAAGCTGGTAAATTACAGTTGATGCCGAAGATCACCAAACCGATTGAACTGATCGAGTATGCGATCAAAGCTAATCAGGTGCAAGCGGATAAGTTTAATATTCAGATAGAAGTGGAGTATCCGGAGGAGAAAATCGGTAAACTGTTTGTCGACAGCGAGAAGATTGCTTGGGTATTGACGAATCTGTTAAGTAACGCTATTCGTTATTCAAAAGAAAACGGGCATGTGGTTATTGGTGCCAAACAGGATGAAAACTGGATTGAATTGTATGTCCAGGACTTTGGCAAAGGCATTGATCCGCGTTATCACAAAAGTATCTTCGACCGTTATTTCCGTGTACCCGGAACGAAAGTGCAAGGTAGTGGCTTGGGGTTATCTATTTCCAAGGATTTTGTGGAAGCTCATGGCGGTATGCTGACGGTAGAGAGCGAATTGGGTAAGGGGAGTCGGTTTGTGATGCGGTTGAAGGCGTAGTTTTGAAGGAGTCTATGAAAGAATTAGACTTCCGACAGGCATGAAATCTGCTTGCCGGAAGTTTCTCTGTTCTCTCTTTTTATCGTTTTCTTCTCCTCCAGCATATCCAAATACCACACAGACCAATAATAAATGGGATGCCATAGCAATAGATAATTTTGATAGTAGATAGATCCATAGGAGTCAGGCTGATATCTTTGTCAAGATAAGGGGCTCTGGAAGAAGATACCGGAAATTTATTATAGCATAGCCAACGGAATGAACCGGGAATCATATTGAAGTTGAATGAATAGATACCCGGTCTTGAGCTTTTTTGTAGTTCGGCATTACTGAAACAGTCTGCATCCCCCAACACAATGATCCGTTGTTTTTTATCTTTGGCTTTAATCTTGCGGGTTAACGCTATTGCCGTGGGATAGGCTCCTAACTTTTCACCTTGAAGAGAGTCTAATGAAAGGGAGTCATTCAAAAAATCTTTTGTTTGATACTCAATCCATGTCTGTTGGGCGTTGCTTTGTAATAAAACTATTGGATGGAATTTTGTTGTATCGACAACTTCCAGAGCAACAGCCGATGGCATGGTGACTGCACTATACTTCTGCCTGTCAACCATACGTTTGTAGAAGCCTCCTATACTGTCGGCGGCTATCTGGGTAGCTTTCGCGAGAACGAGGTCTCCGGGATTAACATCAGAAGGTTGTGCAATGATTCCCGGCAACAGTTTTAAACCGACTTTCCGGAGTAAAGGATTCATTACTTCCTGACGTCCGACGTCGCCCATAATCATCATATTACCTCCGCGTTCAAGAAAACGGTCTATGATTTCTTGTTCTTTGGAACTCATGGAAGAACGCATTTCAGCAATAAGTAATATATTGATATTACTTGGTATATCATTCATATCCTTTAGATTCAGTTCCACCAAATCAAAACCTTGATTAATCATGGAATAACGAAAGCGTCCATGTGTGGCGAAAAGTGAGTAATCCTGATCTCCCTTTTTAGTGGTGGAACGTTCCTGATGTCCTGTGATGGCGCCTACCTTCACAGGAGTAACAAGCATTTTCTTCAATGCTGCGGAGATTTCTGTTTCAGAAGGGTGATATTCCATATCGTCGAACAAACGAAGGCGGGCTTGTTCACCGGAGCCACGTTCAACAACCCGCACAAATCGATAATTTTCTTTAGCCAAGTCTATTTTTTCTTTCAGTTCTTCGGCGCTTTTAAGCTTTTTAGGATTGAAGTTCTTCTTCTTGGCAACTTCATAAGCTATCTCACGAATGTTTTTATTCGGATATTGGCGATAAAGGGTGCTGTCTTTCGGTGTAGAGTAATAGTAAACATACTCCATTTTTATCTCTGGTTTGAAACGTGTGTACATTTTGAAGCGTGCCATATCCTCTTTTTGCTCTCTTGGAGAAGCGACATCAAATTCTTTATCGAAAATATTGACGTAAGTTGTGATCGTCATAGGTCCGGACAATTGCTCCATTACTTTCTGGCTTTCTTCTGAAAGTGTACGTTGTTTGCTGCGGGTAGCATCATAAAAGCCCATCATTGCCGGACGGGAACTGACAAAGCCGATAACTATAATGGTACATACAGCTAAGGCATAGCGCATTGTTTTTGAAAAGAGTGAGCGACGTGTTTTTTCATTATTCAGTTTAATGACCGATAGCCAGAGGAATAATAAAATTACGGCAAGGAAATAGATAACGTCATCGCTACATATCAATCCTCCAACCATCTCACTGGCACGTCCTTTAATGGATAGCCAATAAGTAATTTCTCTAAAGAATATGGACTCCTGTCCAATTCCTCCCACATAATTGAGAAATGCTAATGCGGAAAGGGTGGCAACAGCTGCCACAACTTGGTAAGATGTGAGTGTGGTCATAAAGAGACCGATAGAACAATAGGTCAGTATCAACAGAAACATGGATAACAATCCCGCCAAGATAAGTGTAATATCGACATGCGGCACGGAGATAAACATTACGATTGTCGGTAGGGCAAGGATGATGACAAAGATTAGGGCAAATACCACCATTGAAACAAACTTGCCGGTAATGATTTGAACACTGCTTACCGGTGATGAATAAAGTAGTTTGATAGAGCCTGATGAATATTCACGACTCATCAAATTCATGGTTAATAAAGGAATATACAGATAAATGGTTTCTTGTATTACTTCATATATTCCTTTGAGACCAAGGACAAAACCGGCTGTGACGCTAAAAGTGATCGTGTTGCCCAATGCTTTTATTTTTACTATTTCCGTCAGGATATTCATAAAGTCGAATCCTACCTGGCATGTAAATGCGACCAGCAGCAACCATGCGACCGGTGAGTAAAAGAGTACCGCTAGTTCGGTACGGGCTATTCTAAGTATAAGTCTTAAGTTCATCTTTTTCTCTTATTAATTTCTTCTGCGGAAAAACCAGATGCCAACTCCTATAAGTAAGAGGATAGCTGGTATAATGATTATGAAAATAGTTTTCATTGTACCAATATCTTTCACTCCGATCGAAAGTTTATTGTCGGTACAATGGGGACGGCGTATGTCGATTGGAAATTCTCCTCCAGAAAGCCAGCGGAAGCTTTCGATAATCAGATTAAAGTTTCCTGATCTATATCCTTCGCGTGAAAGAGTCAGTTCGGTGTTGCTTATGCAATCCGCATCACCAGAGATGATAATACGCTGCTCTTTATCTTTCAGTTGGCGTGAAAGGGCATAGGCTGTGATATAGGTTTGTTCTTTCTCTCCTGCCGAAGCATTACATTCTACTGGTGATTCCTGTAAATCTGTTTGTTCTTTTTCAATCCATACACCTTTGGCATTTGTTTCAAGAATCGGAGTATATTGGAAGCCGTAATCGTTGTCGGAGCATGTAAGGGCTACACATCCGGGCATAGAGACACGTAAATCATATTTGGGAAAATCATCTTTGAATCCGAATGTAAGTTTTCCCGATTCACGGGTTGCCTTGGCTAGAATCAGATTAGGAGAGAAATCAGCGGAAGATTGTGCCAGTTGGTATTCTTCCATCTTGATACCGAGTTTGCTTAAAAAAGGATTCATAACTTCTTGTCTGCCTGTATCGGTGAGAATAAACAAATTACCTCCACGAGCCAGGTAAGTTTCCAGTTGATTTTTCCCTTTTTCAGTAAGCGGAGTTCTCATTTCTGCAAGAACCACAATATTGATTAAGGAAGGAATGGTGTCTCCGTGAGAAATATCGATCTCGCAGACATCAAAGCCTTGATTGATTAAGGCGGCTCTAGAATATTTCTCAATGGAGAAGTTGCTATAATCGCGGTCACCGGATTTGGACACCTCACGTTCACCGTCTCCTTTGATAAAGGCAACAGTGGGAGGAGTTGAAATCATCTTTTTGATGGCTGCTGTAATTTCCGCTTCGGATGGCGTTGCATCCATATCTTCAAAATCACGGATGAAGGTACGTTTTCCATCTTGCGTTTCCATAATGCGAACAAATGTATTTTGTTCTTCACGCAGGTCGATGATTTGGCGGATTTCTGCCGGAGATTTGAATAAATGAGGATTCAAGTTATAAATCATGGTCATATAATCACGCATCTCATCTACTGTTTTGCCTTGAAACTTAGGATTATTTGCAACGCCGTTGGGGGCGAAATCATAATAATAGACATATTTCACTTGCAGGTCCGGTTTAGCGAGACAATAAGGTTCGAAGATTGTTTCATTCGCTTTCTTCATGATAGGGAGGTAGCGATATGATTTGTTATCAAGTAGGTTAACATAATTGGTAATAGTTACCGGTCCTGTCAATTTTGCTAATACGTGTTGGCTATTTTCGGTAAGTGAGTTTAGTTTAGTGCGTGTTGTATCCCATACCTTAATCATTCCCGGACGTGAAGTGAAATAGCCAATTGCCATTGCTGCGACAAAAAATCCCAGATAGCTGATTGCTTGCCGGAAACGACTGATAGTGCGCCGGTCGGATGTAAGTTTGAAAGTGGTAAATGTCAGGAAAAGGGTTACTACGACCACGAAATAAATCACATCTTCACTCCGAATTACTCCATTCAGCATATCGATTGTTCTTCCGTTTATTGACAGCCAATAAGTCAGTTCGCGTATAAAATCGTATTCCTGGCCGATATTTCCTACAAAATTCAGTATAGCTAATATAATAAGAGTCCCAACTGCTGCTACTACTTGATAAGTCGTGAGTGAGGACATAAAGAGCCCGATAGCGCAATAGGCGCATATTAATAAATAGAGTCCTAGAAGGGCGACTAGTACAGGAGCCCAATCAAAAGAAGGGATTACCAAACCGCCATAAATAGCACTGGCTATCGGGACAAGCATCAGACAGCAACCAAATCCGATGGCTGCAAGATATTTACCCAATACGATCTGACCACTGGTGACTGGGGATGAATATGCCAGTTTGATTGAACCCGATGCCGTTTCGCGACTGATGAGTCCCATTGTCAACAATGGAATATAGATGTATATGTTTGATACGACGGAGGACAAAAAGCCGTAACTACCTAAGAAGCAGATACCGCTCAAAGAAACTTCTTTGCCTCCTGACAGATCATAGTCGGTCACTATATTCTCCATTAATGACGTAAAACTTGATGTTGTCAGGAATGAGAAAACAATCAATATGAACCATGCAATCGGCGAATAGAATAAAATAGCCAGATCGGTTCGGGCAATACGCATTATAATCTTTAAATCCGTCATGTTAGATATTATTTTTAAGTTTTCCCGATAGTTGTGCAAAGATTATGTCAAGAGAGCAGCGTTCCATCGTGATTTCTTTCAGCCGCCATCCGTTTTGTATGCTTAAGGCTACTACTCGTTCAGTTATGTTTTCATCGTCATCAAAGCGTATCCGGAATGTACCGGGATAGAGTTCTTCTATATTCAACACATGTTCTATCTTTGCTAGTTCTTCAATAGAAGGGGGAAGGGCAAATGTAACGGTGAAACTACTTGGAACCACATAGTTATCAAAGTCTTTCATGCTACCTGAAAATACGACTTTACCATGTTCAATCATACGAATATCATTGCAGGTAGCTTGCACTTCCGACAGGATATGAGTGGAGAGTAGGACAGAATGATCTTCAGCAATTTCTTTAATCAGATTGCGTATTTCGACAATTTGGTTAGGATCAAGCCCGTTTGTAGGTTCATCAAGTACTACGAATGGAGGATTATGTACAATAGCCTGTGCAATTCCTACTCTTTGTTGATATCCGCCTGAAAGATTTTTTATCAGTCGTTTGCTAAAATGGGCAATAGCGCAACGTTCTTTAGCTATTTCTACAGCTTCACGAATTTTTGATTTCTCCATTCTCCGCAGTGTGGCACAGTGTATGAGATATTCGTCGACAGTCAAGTCCGGATGGAGAGGTGGTTTTTGAGGTAAGAAACCAATATGTTTTTTTGCTTCAACCGGATTTTTTCGTAGATCGATGCCATTGATAAATACATCCCCTTCCGTTTGATTTAAAACTCCACAGATGATATTCATAGTGGTGGACTTACCTGCTCCATTAGACCCTAACAGACCTAATATTCCTGTTTTCTCAATAGAAAAATTGATATCGCGAATGGCCCAATCTACACTATAACGATGAGATAAGTGTTTAACTTCGACAATAGGAGTACTCATACTTTTTATTTTAAATGATTAATAGATTTCTTATTCATATTACCATGCAACCCCTCTTGAAATATCCATCCGGTTCGATTTGATTTTTCTGAATTTCCAGGAGAAATTTATGGTAAAATACCGCCCGAAGTTCTCTCTGTCAATATAACTGGTATGGTTATCTTTCATTTGGATAGCTATGAAATTCACATTTTGCCGGACATCGGCCTATATTCGCGTATGCTTCCGTCATTTGTAGTACCTTCGTAGTTCGATTTCACTTTACCAAACCGATAAGCAAAATTTATGGTGAAAAACCGTCCATAATAATTTGTCCACGTGTTTTGAATGTAGTTGGAATACATTTGGCTGTTGAAAGTCCGATGACTATTTAGTAGATCATATGCGGCAATACTAATGTCTCCTTTGCGATTTAACACTTTACAGCCAACATTCAAGTTTAGGGTGTGATTGCGATTAATCTCTTTATTGATTCCATAATCACGGCTGAAAATGAAATTATAATGACTACTTAGATAGAAGTATTTACATATTTGGCTTATATCTAACATTGCTCCTGCCGTCTGATAGAATGTTTTACCTGTATAATTTTCAGTATTGATGCTATGTACATAATGAGTATTGGCACTGATTGTTATTTTTAATCTTTTAGTTAGATTACAGAGTAGAAAATGTTCGAGCGATGGATCATAGGTACGTGTTGTAGTCTTATTTTCTCCTATATAATATGGGTTATGTTCGTAGTTGAATCCGGTAGATAAGGCATATTTGGATTTTATACTACGTATAGGAGCCTGCCATATCAGTTTGCCTTTTATGTCCCAATATCCTTCTACGTTTTCAAAACTAATTAGAGAACTGTGTGCAGGTGCTGTATATTGCAATTCCGGTAGATAAGTTTCGGCATTGTAATAGGTTGTCTTTGCAACAGGAGAGTGTTGGCGGATAGAGGCATTGATAATAACACCTATGGTGTGGTTATGTTTTCCTAACATACGATTGCAATTGAAGAGGAACGAATGTAGATATGATTGTTTTAAGTTGGGATTTCCACTGCGCAGCATGTAAGGATTGCTATTATCTATTTGTGGGCGTAACTGCACTATGTTTGGTGCAAAATTATGCAGTCTGTAAGCGGCACTCCATGACTTTGTTATATCTGTATGCACAAAAGATATTGCTACTGTTGGAGAGATGAATGTTTTACGGTAGTTGTCCATTTCTTTTTCTTTCCGCTTAAGTGTACTTTCCTTCAGTCCGGCTGAAATGTCACAACTTGTTTTTTGAAAGGGAAAAAAGTGAAATGAAACTTCCTGTTTTTGTGTCAGGTTATTTATTTTATAACTATATGTATTGGCTTCGTCTGTTTGTGGATTTGTGGGGCTCAACATATTCCAGGCGAATTGGTGTTTCCATCCGTTTTCGTATTTAACGGAATAGTCAAAAGATATTTGGGTGTCATTTTCTGGATTCAGTATATATATTAATTGCGCATTGCCGTTCCACTCCGTATTGCGGAGTTTTGATGGAATAGTCAGATAAGTTTGTGTTGTCGAACTTTCTAATGTGTCTATCCGTAATGAATGATTTTTGCCTTTATTTATATCTACTGAACTTTCTAATGTATATCCGATTCTGTCGGTAATACTGTTGACATAACTGACATCTTCCTTCACATGAAAATTCTTGTTTAGATTATCGTAATGCATCAGGCTTTTCGATGTTTGAAGATTGTTTTCTTCATTATAGATGTAAAGCGATTGCCAATCTTTGTTGTTGTTATATGTTATAAGCTGGTTCCAACGGAATTCTCCCCATTTGTCATTTGAATTGGAGAAAGAAAATTCGGAATAGTGATTTTGTTTTCTGTCACTGTTGCTATTTTGTTCTTCATAAAGGCGCTGCTGATAATTGTTGCTAGGAAAATAATGTTGTTCGGATCGTGTATTTGTATTATCGCGATTATATCCGAAAGTGTAAAATGCTCTAAATGTACCGTATGTTCCATTTTCTGTGTCCCATGAGCGTTCCGTAGCCAGATCTGCATAAGTCGTTTCGTTGTAAGTACTACCAGGATCGGAAATGGAAAGAACATTTTTGATATTATTTGATTTTCGGTTGATATTATTGTGAAATACATTACTTGTGAGTAAAAATTTCTCGGAGAAAAAGTTAGTGGTGAGTCCGAGCCCTTTACGGAACTTTCCTCTGTCGTTCTTTGAGTCCATGTTGCTGCCTGTACTAGCCAATAGGTGTGCTTTCCATGAGCTGATGAGTTTGCTTTTGGTTTCTATGTTGAGCACTCTGGTGAGATCCCCTCTGTACATTAGTTTTTTTGTTTTCGTATTTTCATATTCATCATAAGCCTTGATTTTTAATACATCTGTTGCAGAAAGATTCTTTAGTGCTGCCATTGGGTCACTTCCGAATATTAGTCTGCCGTCTATATAAGTTTTGGTTACTTGTTTTCCCATGATTTTGACGGAATGGTCGTCAGTCTCTGTTCCGGGAAGTTGCTCGACTATATTCATAGCGACATCCCCTTCTTGTATGTTGACTGCCTTCGGGTTGAATATTAGCGTGTCGCCATTTTGGGTCACAATGGGGATTCTGCCCTTGATGGTGACTTCCTCCAGTTGGATGGATTCATCCAAAATTTCTATGTAAAGATTAGAATTCTTTCCAGCTATTATATTTAATTCTTTTTCAACTTTCCGACACCCTATTGCAGTGATAATGAGTTTTGCTTTTCCTGTTTTTATGGGTTTGAAACGGAATACTCCATTTATGCTTGTTGTTTTCAGTGTGTCTTTTGCATAGATCAAAAAGATATTGGCACCGTCTAATGAACCATTAGACCCATTTTCTTGTTTGTGTATAATAAATCCCGATAGCTCATTTGTTTTATCTTGAGCATTTATCGGTAAAGTAATGTATAACAATAAAAAAATAGAAATAAATTTTTTCATATTGCTGTTTTATAAAAAGTTTAGTGATAGTGTGTGGTTTTATTTGTCTAAGGCTTGTGAACTTTCTTTTAGGAAGAAGTTCACCACCCTACGGCCTCCAATTCTTTCTTGTTTTGTTTCATAACCCAGATAACTTGCTTGGAGAATTTTTTTGTCGGCCTTAGAAATGCCTATACTATATTCTCCATCAATATCAGTTATAGTACCATTAGTACTACCCACTTCGATAACGCTCGCGCCTATTAGTACCTCTTTTCCTCCTTCAGTATAAACAACCCCTGTGATTTTCTGACTGAAAAGGACCATTGGGGAGATCGGAGATTGAAGTTTTTTGTTTTTGAAAAACTCAGTACTTTTATTGTCTCTTGCCTTGATTATTGGAGAGGAGGGGGCTTCTTGTGCAAAAGAACACATCATTATAGTAAATATGAATACAATGAATAAAATAATCTGCTTCATAATATAATTTTTTTTAATTGTTATACATTTTACTATCACTAAACTTTTTATAAACATACACGTTGAATGGTAGAGGAAAGGCTAAATTACCCTGTCAATCATCGCTATCAAATAATCGCATTTTCCACGTTCAATATCATTACTAGCCAAAGAACGAGCTTGTATCAAATAGCGACGTGTACTTTTCAACTTATCATAGCAAATGGCTTCGATATCCGTACCGACATAGAAATTGACAGCAGTCATAGGTTCCATACCCGATTGCTCTTCTGTTGCAGATATAGAGGCAAAAGTTGTCAGCAACCCTAATGATTGTAACTTATGATTAGTTTGCTCGTTGAGAGCAATGGAAGTTACTCTTGTTGATACAGCCTTGTCAATAGCCTTTAATGTCGGACACATTCCTTTTAAAGAACTGATATATACAGACAGTTGTGCAATCATTGGAGCACTTAAAGGTTTCCCATTTAAAGTTTCTTTGAATAATTGTTTCTCTATATCATTCAAATATGCTTCTTGGGTATAAGGTCTAGTTGATTTCTCTACACTCAATCCCATACGCATCAAACGAAACATCAAAGACATCATTGGATACCCGTTATTGTAAATCCATGTTGACATATCAGGATTGACACCACCTAAACGCAAGAAATCCTTATTAGAGTCCAGCCAACTTAAATCATAGAAGGTACTGAATATCTTTTGTAAGACTTTCTTTTGCATATCTGCCGATACCGGTTGATATGAAGGAACATTGCTTTTTTCGTTGGCTTCATTGATATAAATACCTCCGATATAAGAAGATACAGGTGACAATGTTTTATTGATTAATTCAATAATCACAAAATCAGGAAATAGCTCCCGGTAATCATTGGGGATATTATCGTCGTGAAACCAGGCAGGACTATTTTTAACTACATATTTCACATGAGCGATTTGTGCATCTAAAGAGGCTATCGGATCATTACCTAAATCATAGTTTTGGCAACGCGGGTCTGTAGCATAAGCTGGTGAACGCTTTCCATAGAAATAGCGTGGATCTCCATCGTGTTCCATAGCCCATTTCTTCAACATGTCTGATTCATTTTCACTGGTGGCGGCATACAGATATTTGAGCGTAAATGCATCACATACACCCGGTTTGTCGACAATCAATACCACTCCTTTTTCTTTATCACCGGGCTGTGCCAGATAATTGTATAATACGTTGTCCATGACTGAAGCTGTGATACCATATTTTTGAGTAAATTCAGGAGAACGCAGTTCCTCAGGGGAGTATGCTGCAGAACCAGCCAAATTAGTTGCCAATCCCAAACTAAGACCAAATGCTTTTAGCATACGTGCTGTCAGATTCTCACAGATCACCTCATCGGCAATGTAATAAGTCCGGAAGCGCGGATCAATCTCTGCCATTTGGTATACTCCATTACGACGTACGCTGACGGCAAGGTCGCGTGGTACTCCTATCTTGGTACTTAAGATTTCTCCAGTGCGTAAATCAGTGACATTGTATGCGGTAACTTCCGAGTTGTTGTTATTCAGGAAAGCAATCGTATTTATCATTGGGTTATTAGCACGGAAAGTTGAATCTTTCTCATATGGTTTTATTATGATTGGTTTTCCTATTCCTAAGTCTTCAAATATTATATTCCATTCATCTGCACTTTTTTGGATGGCTTTTACCCAGCTATCTTGAATCAGAGTGTCGATGTAGAAGACAACAGGTTGTTGTGTCGTTATATTACGGCGTGTTACATAGTATCCTTTCTTGAAACGTTTTTCATTACGATAGTCTGTGTATGATATATAACCTGTTCCTACACGTGGGTTGGCTTCGCGGGTATTCATCTTTTCTTTCGACAGTAGGGCTAATGTTGTTTGCACTGACATTGTTAATTCCGGTTGTTCTTTGGAGACGAATCCCATGATGCTGATGCTCAACTTTGCAGTACAGTTTTGAGTGATACTGATACAATTGTCGAATGCATCTGCAGAGTCCACAAAAGATGTTTTACTTTGAGGGGAAGCACTTACAATTGTGAGCATACCTCCATAACTGCGTCCGCTAAGATTGAGTACATCTTTATTGGAACAAGAGAAATAGGAAGTGGCATTAAATACAACAGCCGTTGAATCGCTGGTGTATCCTTCAATTGGAAATGCTTTGTAAATAGCATTACTACGAGATAATGCAAAAGCCGCTTCTTGATTATCGTCCTGTTCGTTGAGGCGAACATTGTATTTCGGATCTCGGAATAATATTAATGAATCGGTTTTATCAATAATCAGATACCTACTTTGAGCAGCTTTTGTGCCCGCCAGCGAAATGTCACTTGCAGTAGTGATGGCAGAATTTACTAAAAAATCCCGTCCCATTAATTCAACCGGTAGTTCCAGATAAATCTTATCCTCGTACTGATGAACTGTGATTGTCCCTTTATTGACTGTATGTTTCTTCTTATCTTTGAAAAGCTTGTCGTAGACACTCCTTTTTTTCTTTTGAACACTGTCAGTCTGTTGTTCGGTTTTTGCTTTTCCTTTTTTCTTTTTGGAGCGGGCATTGGCTTCATTTGTTGATCCGATAATCAACAAAATTGGCATTAACCATAAAAATAGTTTTTTCATCTTTTGTCCCTCCCTTATTTTAAGTTGATGTCGAGCATCTTTAATAATAATTCATAGTGAGCTTTCGTCTTCCCTGATGCACTGGCTGCCTTTTGTTTCATCAGTTGTTTCGCTTTAGCTATATATGCGTATACATCTGCTTGGGTAACTTTGGCTGTCATAGAAAAACGATTCAACGGTTTCCATTCAAAACCTGCTACAGGGTTGTGCATGACACCCTCTTTGATGGCATGTCCTTGGCAACAAGTATATCCGAACTGGCGGTGATTGATGTCTAATAGCTTTTCTCCGGCCAATGCTTTCCCGGCTCCTTTGATTGTGAAGCCGGCAGTTTGCATCATCATGTATATATATTGTTTCTGGAGATTCATTTGGGATTCTGTTAATGTACGTCCGGAAATGGTCGGTTTCCATACAAAATTGTATATCATGTTGAAAGCCTCGGCAGCAGTAAATGAATCTTTTTCTAATCCTTCGTATTGTGATACCTGGAAAGGTACAGGCAGTATATATCTCAACATGAAGTTTTGAATAGTTTGTTTAGGGGAACCGGAAACCGGGAATTTAGTTAACAAGTTTTTGTTGTCAAGCCAATCCAGATCGTTATAAATCTCGAATAGGTAATTCAGGGCTTCTTTTTGTTGTGCCTTCGGAATCTGTGCAAAACGTGGCATTGTGTCTCCTTCCTTAACTTCGTTGACAAAATAACCGCCTACATTGCCTGCTACATGGGTAACATACATTGCAAGTTGTTCTACGATACCAATAAATAAATCTTCACGGTATTCGTATGTATCGTCACCTTCAGAAATCCAACTTTCCAGATTATTCATAATATACTTAAGGTTCTTGATGCCATATCGAGTTGCTTTCATGGAGTTGTCACCAATATCTTCCGTTTGTGAACGGGGATCAACAACTCCATATACTTGTTGTTTTCCATATCGGTACACTGGATTCTCTTTAATGGCATCACTGATCCATTTGCCTGTTATAATTGCTTCTTCCTCTGCAGAATTAACATTGAATACCGGAGTATACGTCCATTTAATGAGGTATTTGTCGTATTCACCAAAGCGGGGAGGAGTCAATTTAACGCCACGTTCTTTATCGCCAGGTTGTGCTACATAGTTGAAGCGGGCATAGTCCATGATGGAAGGAGTGGTACCATACTTTTGTGTGAATTCCGGTGAACGTAAAGAATCTACCGGGAAGGTGGAGGAAGCTCCCATGTTATGCATAAACCCTAAACAGTGCCCGATTTCATGTGAAAGTACATAGCGCAATGCATCTCCAACCATTTCATCCGGAATATTGGCTGTGCGTACATCTTTATCGGCTTGTGCTGTTTGCACGAACAACCAGTTACTGATAAGCTTGATAACATTATGATATAAATATACGGAGGCATTCAAGATTTCTCCGCTTCGTGGGTCTACCCATGATGGTCCCATAGCATTCTCAATGCTTGATGGAGCATAGCGGACACATGAATATTTGATATTGTCGGGATCGAATTCAGGATCATCTGTCGGGAAATCTTTGGCTGCTACAACATCTTTGAACCCAATCTGTTCAAATAATTCATTCCATTGGGTGACTCCTTCCCGCAGATATGGTTTCCATTTTTCCGGGAAAGTATTATCGATGTAGAAGACAATCTGTTTAGTGGGTTTCACTTTCTCTCCACGTAAGTAGGCGGCGGTATCGGACGGTTGTATATCCCATCGATTGGCATAGTAAACGGGTGCGGTCGTTTTAGCTCCTTCGCCTAGTTGTTCGCGTCCGGTAAAAAATACACCGATCCGGTAATCTGCCATACGTGGACGGTAAGGTTTTTCTTTTAACAGCATGATGGAACGTGTCATTTCTGCGGTGAATGGACGGTCTTTTATGAGTGATGTTCCTTGTGAATTGCTGACAGAGAATGTATATGACAGACAGCTTTTAATAGAAACATTATCTTTGAAAGCCTTGATTTGTGAAATGTACGAGCAGTCGGATTGATAATTCTCTGTACGATTGTACATTCCATAAATAGAATTTTTGTCGAAGGGACTCATCTTCTTATTATCGCCCAGGAAGACGCTGCTCATATCAAAAACGATAGCAGTAGAGTCATTATTGTATGCTTGAATCTTTTGGTTGCTTAAAATTGCTCCCAGTGTACTTTTGCGTAAAGCTTCATCAATTTGTGTGTTACCGGTAATATAGTCAGTGTTTACCTGACGTAACTGTACATGTGTTTTATTGCGTGTGAATACTACGTGAAGAAGATCGGTCGGTTTAGAACCGACTACTGCATTGCCATTATCAGAGATACTGGTGACAGTGGAACCAATAAGCATATCTTTATTGATTAAATTCACAGGAAGTTCAAAATATACTTTTCCATCCAGCAGATGGAGAGTAATCAGTCCTTTGGCTATTTCATGCTTTTTCTTGAATAGTTTGTCATATTCACTTTCTTTTTTAGCAGGAGTTGTTTGTTCTGTTTTTGCCTTCTTTTTTTTCCAGAAGAATGGAAATTTACGCTGTGCGTCAATGGTGGTAGACGAAGCTACCACCATTGCTGCAAGTAAGAGGATTTTCTTTCTCATATCAGTTCTTTAATGTATTCTTATGAAATTAGATTAATATCCGGTTGTTGTTACATCCAGGATTTTACCAAAACCATCATAGATTAGGGCTTTAGAAATATCCAAGGTTCCTGCACCGGCCTGTTTCATCGGAACAATTGAGACTTTTCCGTTAAATTCTGCGGATTGGGTCACAATAATGAGGGCTTTGTTATTCCATGCATTTGGGGCAATAGTTGGTGGATTACCAGTCATTACATTAATTTGATTAGTGTATTGTCCTTGTTGATATAGCTTGGCTTTTGTGATTTTTTCTCCGTTACTGGGGGTAAACTGTGAGGTGGTGGAGACAGATACTTCATTTCCCATACCGTAAGTAAATGAGTATATAGCTGCATCTGTTACTACATATAATACATTATTTGTATGTCCGAAGAAAATAGATACAGCTTTGTCTAGTAAGGTTTTTCCTGTCGTTGGAATAATATATTTGTTTTTTGCAGCTGCTGGTTGTTCTGGTGAAGTCACAATCCATCCCTCCCAATTATCAGGATCTTCATAATGTCCTTCTTCTGCTTTATATTGGCTTAAAGTGTAAATAGCATAATTTCCACTATTATCGTCTTTAAGTAAGAAAGTGGCCAATGAGCCATCTTGAGAACTTGTTGCGGCAATAGCTGTTTGACTTCCCATGTCATTAGGATCGAAATCTGGATTTGAGATATACGGAGTACATGTGTTATAACTCGTGCCATTTAAGGAATAAAAGGCACCTTTGGGTTTATCTAACCATACTAAATGGTTGTCCCCAATACTAAATGAAGAATTTGCTGCATATACATTGTTATTGATTTCAAATCCATTAAAAACAGAATTAGGCATAGAGAATTTGTTACCTGCTACGTTTAAGAATGAATATAGTCCATTATTTGTATAAGCGATGAAAAGTTGTGAAGAACGAATATAAGATTTTACTTGAAAATCGGTGGGGCAATATAAAAATATTTTTTCATCTTCCCATGTCCCGTTTATTGAATAGTCCTCACAGTTGAAACGAATGCTTTTTCCTGTGGAAGAAATAGCCCAAATCTGATTTAAGTGAGAACTACCAAGTATTGCTGTGTTCCCCATCACCTCATAGGTTAATGAAGTCAATAATTCATCATATGCTGCTCCATTAGCAGTTTCTAGTATGTGACGAAATATTCTTTCTTCTTTTGTATATTGATTTGTTATTTGAGAATTGTTAATCAAAGTGAGATCTGTTGTTGTTCCGTTTTCACTATCTGCGATTAACAATCCGTCTAGGAAGCTACTTTGTACATATAATTCCCAAGAATAAATATATTGTAAGTTATCATTTGCTACATCTGTTACAGTCAATTTTAACGTATAGGCTCCATTTGA
Source organism: Bacteroides sp. AM16-13 (assembly GCF_003602705.1). NCBI lineage: Bacteria > Pseudomonadati > Bacteroidota > Bacteroidia > Bacteroidales > Bacteroidaceae > Bacteroides > Bacteroides sp. AM16-13. Next base: position 9,725 of record NZ_QTLK01000040.1, on the reverse strand, counting down.
TATAGGACGATTTATAATACCATGAAAGTCTTTTTCTGTACCAATAATTTCATAAACAGGATTGCTAGTTGAGGGTTCCTCCGTTACAGCCCATTCATAGCGCAAATTAGAACCATCAAAACCATCTTGGGTAATAGATGGTACAATATCGACAGGAGATTGATAACCTACGTATATTGAATTTTCTTGATTTTTATCGTTTATACTAATTTGTACTTCTGGAATAAGGTTTGTTACAAATGAACTTTTATCCTCATAACAAGAAGTAAACCAGAGAATATTAGGCAGCAGTAATATTATTAATTGAGTTATATTATTTTTCTTCATAATTTTATAGAATTATATAAATTAATATGTTCTGGCTTCTATAATTTGTCCTTTCAAATTACCTTCGTTATGAACTAGGGGGGCATCGGGATGTTCTTTCTGATACTTTTTTAGATAATCCGCTAATTTTGCAGCATAAGCTTCATATGATTTGTCTGTTACGAATAATCTATAATTGGCGAGATATTTATATGTAAAATATGTTGGTCTCTGTGGTTGGTCAGGATGCGCAGTCATATCGTCCCAATCATCCCAGTCTAAAGCTGTTACAATTGTTTTTAAAGCATTGGAACTATAAGCCGTTGTAGAAGAAGAGGTTGGAGCTAGAGATGATTTTATTAGTGAATTATATGTCATCCATAAATATCGTTCAGTTGCCGGAGGGGCAATGATATTGCTGTTCCAACTTAACGTTGCTGTGATATATTCTTTAGGTCCTAACCCTAGAGTTGATGACTCCTTTAGCTGGATATAAAGTTTATATGATGCTCCATTTTGTATTTCATCAGTATTAAACAGCCTTATTTTTATTGTTCCTTTTAAACTATTTGCGGGAATCACTGCAGCAGTTATTTCATAACTGTTTTCGGGGGCAGTGGTTTCCTCCGCATTGATTACATAATTCACAGTACGGTCTTCTGTCGATACATTTCCGACCAAAACTAAAGGCAATTCATATTCACCATATTCATCAAAGGGATTCTCCAGAAAAGAATAATTCCCTTTAAATATGTCGGTTTCTGCATCGTACTCATTCGTAGAATTGAATCTGACAGCATTATATTGACTGTCAAAATATGGTATTTCTTCCTTGCCGCAACTAATGAGGCATAAAGAGAAACAGCTTATCGCTAAGACTGATTTTATAATTATTTTTTTCATATTAATATTGTTTATTGTACACGACCGGATTGTATTTCGAAGGTAGGATAAGGCAATAAATATTGCGTATCTGTCATCTCTTCACTATAATTAGGAATGGATTTACACCCTGTTCGCTTATAGTAATAGAACATGACACCTTCGGAAATGAATTCTTTGTGATATTCTTTTTGTATTTCTTTTATGATTTGATCTGCATTTAGATTTTCAAGAGGGGTGCTGATACCTCTGTTTTCGCGAATCTTATTTAGCCTTTGTAATGCCATGTCAAGATTTGGGGTTGCACTTGTTGCATAGCATTCTGCAGCAATATAGAATATTTCAGGCAAGCGTATTAGAGACAAGCGGTTCTTATTGAATTCGTCTAAACTTGCTTGATGAATTTTCATAGGGACATATCCTCTGGAATCACTTTGGGTTTGATCTAACATTCGTGTGAAACGAACATCTGAATTTATGCCTTCATATATATTTTCAACATCTGTTGGAGATATATACATAGCTGTATAGTCTGTGTTGACGAAGTTGGGTATTATATATGAGGTAATTTTGGACGTAATGTCTGAAACATTTAGGCTAAATAAAGCTTCGGATGCTAGAGAACGGTTAGATTGAGAAATTTCTGGTAACAGGTAGGAGTAAGTGTACATATCGTCCATAACAATTCCATTATCACCGATAGCTGTGATTATCTCTTCAGTAGCATTTAAAGCTTTGTCTATGCTTTCTTTACTGCCTTCCCATAAATATACACGTGCTTCCAATGCTTTGACTGCATAATAATTGAGTCGTAAAGTTCTATCTTTGAAGAAACCATCTGCATCTATACTTGTGTAATAAGAAGCCGGATGTTTTTTTGTGATCGGGTCGTATTCCTTTAATAATTTTTCTGCGGCTTCCAAATCGTTGATAATCATTTGAAGTGTCTCCTTTCCTGTGCGTTGAGGAGTTGGGATCGATGATAAAGTTGTTACATATGGAATCGTTTTTTTAGAATTTAGTTCTGTGGAACGGTTTTTCCAATCACCATATCCATATAGGCGCAACAGATCAAAATGCATATATGCACGAATGGCAAGAAGTTCTCCTTTGATAACGTGATAATAGACTTCGTTCAGACTTGACTCCTGTCCTTCCATATTAGTTAATGCTTCATTGGCATTGGCTATTACAGAATATGCTTTAGCCCAGATATTTTCGATGTCCGAGAATATTTGTGTGTGGTTGTAATTGAATTTTTCATATTCTTGCATTTCTCTACTATTACTTGAATTGGAAGTCACAGGATTAAATTGATGACCTAATATTTCAATTGCATACCAGGATAATTCTTTACCATAAAGGGCATTGTCTGTCATGCTAATATAACAACCTATTAAAGATTGTTGGAATCCGGCTAGAGTGCTATAATGATCTTTTTCTCGAATTTCAGACCCTGAAGTAACATCGAACCAGTCGCTGCAAGAGGATAATGTTACTACGGACGTTAATAGGATTAATATGTATTTTTTCATCTTTATAAAATTTAGAGAGTGGCTGTTAATGAGAACGACATATTTCTTGCGAAAGGATAAGTTAAACCTCGTTCTATTTTTATAGAAGAGAACGTTGCAATATCATTTAAATAGAATGATAAACGCAGGCGTTGCATACTTAATTTCCTATAAATGGAACTGGGAAACTCATAATATGCACTGATGGAAGAGAGTGATAATTCACGCCGATCCTGTACAAAGCGAGTGGTAGCACGTGTGGTTGTTTCAGAATTAAATTTCTTGTATGGTGTTACTTGTCCGGGAGTAGTCCAACGACCAATTAGCAATCGGCGATCCACATTGTAAGCAATATTTGCATTTTCCACCCGACTGACGAGGGTTGAATTATACATTTGACAACCAGCAAGATAACTTATAGTAGCGCTTAATCCGATACCTTTATACTCGGCTGTGAAACCGCCTGTACCACGATACTTAGGATCGGAGTTACCAGCAGCGACCATATCATTGGCTGAATAAGTATAAGTGTAGGTACCATCTTTTTTAATGTATATTTCTTGTCCGGTTTGCGGATCAATACCGGCTGAAGGGACTGCCCATATTGTTTTCATAGATAATCCGTCTTGATACATTAATACAGGTGCAGAGGTATTATTATCTTCTGCTTGTTTCATCATTTTTTCATTGTAAGCCCGCATACTCTCTGACAAACGAATTATTTTATTTCGGTTATAGGCAAATGTTCCATATACATTTACAAAACCTTCTTTTCCTTGCCATATTGTATAATTAGCTTTAGCTTCAACTCCAGAATTACGTACCAATCCTAAATTATCTTTTACTATTGCGAATCCTGTAGAAGTTGGGATTGTTACATCGGTTAACATATTCTTGGTATCTGCTGAGTAATAGTCAACAGAAAGGGATAATCCGGCAACTCTCATATCAATTCCTATATTATGATCCTTTTTCTGTTCCCATTTTAATTTGGAGTTAGGCATGGATGCTAAATATGCTCCTGTAAATTTGCCAGCTAAGCCTCCATATACGACGCCTGTGTAATAATTATATGTAGCAATTGCTGCGTTAGTATCAAAGTTTTGATTTCCAGTCAAACCAATCGAAGCTCGAAGTTTTAACTGTTTAATCCATCCAACACCTTTCAAGATGGCTTCATTGTGCAGGTTCCATCCAATACCAAAAGACCAGCTATTGGCCCAACGGTTATCTGAACCGTATAAGGAAGATGCGCTTTCCCGAACAGTTGCATCGGCTAAATAACGATTGTCATAATCATACGAAGCGGCTAATAGGAAGCTGGCTTCACGGTTAATTGTGGAATAACCAGTAGGGGTACTGTTTTCTGCATATTGTTTTGCGAATGAAATATCTGCCTTCTGATTATTTGGGAAACCTTCTGCCGTGTGTCGATATGCTGATGATTTTTCTCCGGAGATAAAGGCACCGGCATTTCCAAAGATAGTATGTTTACCAAATTGATTATTATAGTTTATATTCAAGTCTCCGGAAATAGAACTGGATTTACCATTTTCCATAATATACTTACCACGCTTAAGTATATCATTAACATTTGCAAAAATGGAATGTGAGGCGGGATAGAAATCATCCATATCATTTCGTTTTTCAGAGACTCCTATACGTGCTGTTGCTTTCCAGTTTTTATCAACTTGCCATTCTGCATAAAAATTATTGGTGAATTGTAAATAACTGGAAGTAAAGCTGGTTCCGATAATAGAATTATACATAGGGTTAGCTACTTTGGTTGATGTTGAGCCAATTTGTTCTACCCATTGAACTATATTCCCATTTTCATCAGTTGCTTGCCAATATGGATTCATTCTGGAATATTCGCTAAATTCTCCATAAGGGGACTCATTACTTTTGTTAGATATGATTGATAGGATATTCTTTAGTAATAGTCTGTTATGTCTGTATGATAAATTTATATCACCCGATATATTGCGGCGGTCAGATCCCTTCATAACCCCAGTAATCTGATTATAAGTAAGGTCTAAGATTGCACGTAAATTTTGGGAATCGCCTAATTCTATATTTAGGTTATGTTTATGTCCTATGCCAGTGTGAAGTGGCTTGGATAACCAGTATGTATCTAATCCTTCTAATGCAAGTTTTCGTCGGCCATTATATAATTGATCTAATTGGATTTGTGTATTGGCGTTACTACTTGTATATACTCCGTCTAAACGTTCTGCTTCCAATTTTTCAAATGCATTACAAAGGTCATAACTGGTTAAATCCGGCATTTCCAAAGAAATACTACCATTATACGTAATACGCTGTTGATTTCCGGTTAAACGTTTTGTTTCAATAACAATTACACCATTGGCTGCTTTAGAACCGTAGAGAGCTTTTGCTGAGGCGTCTTTTAAAATTGTAATGCTTTCAATTCGGTTCATGTCCATGTCCATTATTGTTTCAGCAGTTGTTTCAAAACCATCAAGAATGAATAAAGGTTGATTGGGTTGATTTTGATAGTTGCTGCGCAAAGAACTGCTTTCTGTCGTTGGAAAACTGGAAGTTCCACGCATTGACATATCCGGAACACTATTGGGATTGGAGCCCATATCAAAATTATCTGCAATGTATATTGTAGGATCCAGATTTTTCAAGCTCTGGAACACATTCTGATTTCCGACACGCATCAGATCTTTGCTCGAAATAGTAGTTGCTGCTCCAGTAAAACTTTCCGCTTTACGAGTATAAATTCCAGTAACGATAACCTCATCTAATTTAGTATCACTTTTTAGAGTAATATTTTTTCGTACATCATTCCGACCACTATTAATCATCACTTGTTGAGTAGACATTCCGATATATGAAAAGGTGATAGTACATGCGGTATTAGTTGGAATCTCTATATTATATTTACCATTGTTGTCGGTTATGGCAAATCGTTGAAGATCACTAATCACAACATTAACACCAGGCAGGGGGTATCCTTCTTCATCTGATACAATACCGGTTGCGGAACGTTTATCCCCTTGTTGTTCCACTTTAGAGATGGTAACAATATCTCTTTCCATACTATAAGTAAGCCCTGTACCATTAAGAACAGTACGTAGTACGTTATCCACAGTTTCATCTTTTACATGGATAGTGATGGGTTTCAGTGACTTTGTCTGTTCTGTATTGTAGACAAAGCTTAATCCGGTTTGTTGTCTTAAAGCATCGAAAAAATCTTTGACAGTGACAGATTCCAGATTTAAAGTTACTTTTTTGCCACTTTCTGGAATGGCAAACATCATTGTGGGTAATAGTAATAATACTACTACCAGAGAAAGTATTCGGATTCTTTCTCTACTTTTTGTCTTTCTCATTCTTTCTTCTTGTTTAATTAGTAATTAATTGTCTGTGATTAAAATCTCTCTTCCTTCTATTTTTATTTGTAAATTCGTAGTACGTGCTATTGCTTTTAATATCGGGCTGATTGTGGCATAACGATCCATATTACCAGTAAATCGCAGTTGTTTAAGCTCGGAAGTGCCAAAGGAAATATTAACATTATACCAATGTTCTAGAATTTCGACAATATTTTCTAAAGTACGATTTTCGAAAATAAGTCGTCCTTCATTCCATGCTATGTAGGGAGTGAGGTCTACATTGTATATAGATATATTGTTACCTTTCTGTTCAATGTGTGCCAATTGGCCCGGCTCTATGAGTTGTTCTTGTGTACTTCCTTGAGGAATAATACTAATGCTCCCTTTCACTAATGCGACTTCTGTTCGTTCAGGGCTGAATGTATTAACATTAAACTCTGTACCATACTGTTTGATTGTTCCTTGGTCAGTGATAACATAGAAAGGACGAGCATCTTTGGCTATTTTAAAATAGGCTTCCCCTTTTAGATAAACCATGCGTTTAGACTTACTAAACCTTACAGGATACCGTATTTCTGTATTATAATTGAGGTGTACGGTTGTTCCATCTTCAAAGGTTACTCTGAATTCGTTTCCTTGTTCAGTTGTTAATGTGTTTTTTTCTACTGTTTCAGGCTGCTGTTTTTGAGGTATATCTATATTTATATTGGGTGTTGATGGATAGATGAGCGCACCATTTTGAGCTATAGCAGTTGTGGAATGATTAACTTTAACTGGTGTTGGATATGTTGGGGTAAGCGATTGCTTGTCATTCCCGGCTAAAATTAATGTAGCTTTAGGAATTCCTGGCTGTATGGCATCTCCTAAGGCTAGATTGTCAGATATTTGTTTTTCGGAAGCAATATAAAAGTACCATCCTCCTGCTGCTATTATTATAGGTAATATTAAAATAGCTGCATATTTCAGGAGAATTGATGTGACTGATACTTGGCAATATTTCTTTTTGAAATGTTTCCATGCCTGATGTGAGTTAATCTGTGTATATGCCTCGTAGCGCTTACGAAATGATGCGCTTGTTCGTAAACGATTGAAAAACTCTTCGTGTTGTGGAGAGGTCTTGATCCAATTGTCAAGTTGTTTTTTCTCGTGCTCTGTAATATCACCGAAGAGATATTTGGCTATTAATTCTTCTGTACCAGATTTTATTTTCATATATTTATTGTCTTATCATTTGTTAATAAGACAACATGAAGATTAAAAAGAGGTACAAACTTTCTAAAAAAGATTATTTTGGTTACGAAAAAAACTTGGAACTATACAAAATGTCACATAAGGGGAGCAAAAAATAGCATGTGCCCATCTGTTCTTTGATAGATTGTATAGCTCTTTTCTTTTGTGTTTTTACTGTTTCAATCGAAATTCCTAGTGCAGTAGCTATTTCTTCATTCTTTTTTCCATCCATATGTAATAAGAATATTTCCCGGCAGCGTGTTGGCAATTTATCGATAGCACGAAATAGTAGTCGGTATACTTCTTCTTCATTGGTATCTTCTTCTTCTGTGATTTCTCGATAAGTGCTTGCCAAGCGTTCAAGATAGAGAGATTCTACATTCTGATGTTTTAAATAATTAAGAGAGGCATTTCGTATAGAATTATAAAGATAAGTTCGGAAAGAAGGCAATGATAAGAATCTCATTTTCTTTTCCCACATAGTTGCAAAAAGATCCTGTACAATATCTTCGGCAGCTTGTTGGGAAGAGAGAAAGTTGATGGCATACAACACCAATGCTTTATAATATTCATTATAAAGCTGATGATAAGCGGCTGGGTGTTGCTCATTTATACCTTTTATAAAGGAACTTTTCTCTTCGTTCATGGTGAAATATTATGTTTTATGCAGCAAATGTATAAAATATCTAGGATAAAAGAAGCCTTTCAAACTCTATAGTGTTTGTGAATGCTTCTTTTTTTATTTTTGCTTGTCTGTATAACTTCATTTTTTTCTTTGGAATAATATAACAGCAAAAAAACGCGACTCTGTTCTGAAACTTTAGAGAATCAATGTATTATAGTCTCTCTAAAAATCTTTATATTTGCAGACCGTTTGGAAACGATAGTGAATAATAAACAATACAATAACTTAAAAACAACCAAAATCAGATGAAGCAGGATATGATTGTTATCCTTGACTTGGGTAGTCATGAGAATACGGTGTTGGCTCGCGCCATCCGTGCATTAGGAGTTTATAGTGAGATTTATCCTCACGATATCACAGTGGAAGAACTGAAAACATTGCCCAATGTAAAGGGTATTATAATTAATGGTGGACCGAATAATGTAATTGATGGCGTTGCCATTGATGTAAATCCGGCTATCTATACTTTGGGGATTCCTGTCATGGCTGCAGGTCACGATAAAGCAACTTGTGAAGTGAAGTTGGCAGAATTTGCGGATGATATTGAGGCTATAAAGGCGGCAGTGAAATCATTTGTTTTCGATGTCTGTAAAGCTGAAGCTAACTGGAACATGAAGAACTTTGTCAATGATCAGATAGAGTTGATTAAGCGTCAGGTGGGCGATAAGAAAGTATTGTTGGCTCTGTCGGGTGGAGTTGATAGCTCTGTGGTAGCAGCTTTACTTCTGAAGGCAATTGGTAACAATCTGGTTTGCGTACATGTTAATCATGGTTTGATGCGTAAGGGAGAGTCTGAAGATGTGGTTGAGGTATTCAGCAACCAGTTGAAAGCAAATCTTATTTATGTAGATGTAACCGATCGTTTCTTGAATAAACTGGCAGGTGTGGAAGATCCGGAACAGAAACGTAAAATTATTGGTGGTGAGTTTATTCGTGTGTTCGAAGAAGAAGCACGTAAGCTGAATGGTATTGACTTCTTGGGGCAAGGGACTATTTATCCGGATATTGTGGAAAGTGGAACGAAAACTGCTAAAATGGTGAAGTCTCACCATAATGTAGGTGGGCTGCCTGAAGACCTTAAGTTCGAGCTTGTGGAGCCGTTGCGCCAATTATTTAAAGATGAAGTTCGTGCTTGTGGCTTGGAGTTGGGATTGCCTTATGAGATGGTTTACCGTCAACCTTTCCCTGGTCCAGGTTTGGGCGTACGTTGTTTAGGTGCTATAACGCGTGACCGTTTGGAGGCTGTACGTGAGTCCGATGCTATTTTGCGTGAAGAGTTCCAGATTGCCGGATTGGATAAAAAGGTATGGCAATACTTTACAGTAGTACCCGATTTTAAATCTGTTGGTGTACGTGATAATGCCCGTTCTTTTGATTGGCCGGTGATTATTCGCGCTGTCAACACGGTAGATGCTATGACGGCTACTATCGAACCGATAGAATGGCCTATCCTGATGAAGATAACAGACCGTATCCTGAAAGAAGTGAAGAATGTAAATCGCGTTTGTTATGATATGTCTCCGAAACCTAATGCGACTATAGAATGGGAATAGAGAGACTTTTTAAGTGATATTTCGATAGCCTCAATTTTTTGTAAGTTGAGGCTATTTTTTTAAATATGTTGAACCTTGCCACATTGAATTTGACAGATGTTTAATCTGATTGATATATGATTTGCGTTGGTGTAAACCAGGCTCAGTTGTAATTCTTGGGGGATTAAGTTTAGTCAATTCCCTTCATGCA
>NZ_QTLK01000004.1:0-291585 GCF_003602705.1 Bacteroides sp. AM16-13 | reverse complement strand
TAACTCGCAATGAATTAGTTGCCTTAAATTTTATTATTTTAGGAATATCCCTAGCTATTTAATAGAACTTATCAACCTATTAAAAGAGTCATAAATTCATACTATTTTCATTATTGTTTATTTGCTTCTAAAATTTCATGATATCCTTCTTTGTCGGTCCCGAGCAAATCAAAATCATTCAACAAAGAGATCGTTTGGGCCAAATGCTTGGCTTCTGGAGATATCTTATGAGTAGATATAAATTTATCCAATTCTTTGATTGGAATAAACTCCAGGCATCTGGTTTCAATCTCTGCATCTTTAGCAAAACGATAACCATGAATAAAATCCTCCAATGTGAATGCCTCCGACAAGCACACTCGAACAAATGAACACACCTCAAATTCCAGTCTATTATCATTTCCAGCTGTACGGATGACACCCACATTTAAAAAAGTAATTTGAGATGTAGGGATACATTTTTCCTGAGTTTTTCTTAAAATCCCAAGTTCTTCACTTAACGCCCTCCTCAAACATGTCATAAGGTTTGGTTGATCATCCTCATCCGACTTGTCATCTTCCGTAAATGTCTCATCATAAGAAAAGTGCCAATACCCACCACTTTGGCAATTCTCCCCACGAAACCCAGTAACAAGTTCATCACCATTTCCTCGATCGATTATAACAAAACCTCCAACAGCTACTGAATTATAAAAAGGTCTTACTTGTGCCACATTTACATTAAAATCCGGAAAGCATGATTTAACTGGAATAGTAGCCAACGCATTATACAAATTAACAGTACACTTATATGTAAAATAGTCTGAATTATAAACAGAAATTTCACATTTATCATCCTCATCCACTCTCACATCATATATACCATATAGATATTTATTAAACCGCAGTTTCGCTTGATGCATTTCATGTATAAAAACATCAGCCGTCTCTTCAGAAAGCCTAGTTATAAATTCTGGGATTGAGTAATTTTCTCCTCTATAAGTCAATTGTTCTCCATAATACTTGCTAATATAATTATAAAGACTATTATGCAAACATTGATTTTTATTCTTTTTATATACTTTTCTAAATCCTAATTCCTCCAATTTCTTCTCTCTTGTTTCAGGAAATGGAATAATAAATTCGTCATCATTAATCTTATTAACCCGAAAATACTTATCCTCCAGACAAACATTATTAACAAGCACTTTATATTGGTCTTCCCGTATTATTTTAGATTGATATTTCTTCAAATTATACCTTTTCAAGAGTTTTTTTACAAACTTATATACAAGTGGAATAGATATTCCAAAGAGTAATGGTGCAAACAAATTATCCCAAAGCAAATTCCCAACAATATCAAAATGGGTAGTCACTGTTTGAACCTGCTCTAAAACAGGTTGGACTTGCACTATAATAGTATCATCAACAAGAGTATCTTTTAAATTTATGTTCATAGATAAGCTACTTATTAAATGAATAAAAACGATTATTATTCGCCCTTTGCCTGATATTAGCAGCATATGACAAAGCATGTTCTAAAGAACTGTCTTTATTGAATGCTTCTTGACGAATACTATCAAGAGTAAAATCCAGCCACACAGAGTCACTGTCAGAAAAGGGAGCAAGATTATCAACAAGTAATACACCTAGAATCTCGACATACAGGCCATCTAAATATGATATGGCAATATCTGTGAATTGCTGTTCTCTAACCTCTAAAGACGGCACTGCTTTACATAGCATTTCTTTTAACATCAGCCCGTTTACTTTAGTTCTAGAAGTTCTTATTATGCTTTTTAATGTAGTTTCTGAGAACAAAATTCCATATGAGAAACCTTGTTTTTTATTATAAAACAACTGATATTCTTTATTAACTTTCTTAGTACTTATGATAAAGCCATTTAAACTAACCTTAGTCATAAATCCAATCAACTCAGTCACCTCTTTTGTTGTATTTTCCAACCGTTTATTTGTCTTATAATTAATTTCAAATAAATCCGGATTCTTTCCTTGAAAATATAAGTACAATCGATCAATCAACTGAACTGTATCAGCAGTCATCCTAACTAAATCAAGCTCAAAAACTGAGGCTTCAAGGCGTTTTACAGAATTTCTCCCATTAATATAGTCTTTTCTACTTTTCCGAATATCATTAACCACATAAATATTACCCCCTGAATTCCTAAGCACCCCCGGCACTATTACAGTTCTAACAACTTCGTCAAGATTTATTTCCGGAAAATTAATATTAATATATTCTTTAATTAGCTCGAGCTTAGGTATTCTTTGACAATTTTGTGAGAACTCTTCCTCAAAATTATACTCATAGAGAGTTTTGTCTAATCGTATAGTTATTAAATCATCAATATACCCGCCATCATCATGATCAAAATAATCATGATGATCAATTCCGAATTTAACATTATCCTTATTGATATAGCCTCTTTTAAGATTTTGTCTGCGTTTATAATCTTTCCACAAAAACCTTGGATTTAACTTCTCTGTCAGTCTCCAAGTTACATAACTAAAAAAGATAGTTAAGCCCAGCTTAAATAGAGGAGTTTCCAAAAATTCTACAAGATAGTCAGTCATAGCTAATATTACTCAAAATATCTTATCACCTTTGCAGGATTCCCCATAACCAATGCATTTGCAGGGACATCTTTTGTTACAACTGAACCAGCAGCCACCATTGCCCATTCACCTATAGTAACACCACATACTATAGTTGCATTCGCCCCAATAGAAGAACCATACTTTAGAATAGTTTCGCTAACCTGCCAATCGCCCCCACTTTTCAATGTTCCATCTTTATTGATAGCTCTTGGATATTTATCATTTGTAAAAGCAACTGATGGACCGATAAAAACGCCATCCTCAATAGTCACACCACGTGGAATCATCACACTGTCTTGAATCTTAACCTTATCGCCTATCTTAACCCCCTCATCCACAAATATGTGGCGATGAATCTTACACTGACTACCGATAATAGCCCCTTTCAATATAATAGTACCCTCTTCGATAATGGTTTCAGCCCCTATTACAGCTTCCGGAGCAACATAGTTTGGAAATTTTAAATTGTACATAAAAACGGTATTACACCTATCGGCGGAATTAAATATTTTATTATTAATAAGTTGCGCACTATTACTGTCATTTAGCATAATAGAAGCACCCAAGTATTTAAATCCAACAGGCGTATACACAACTAAGATGCAATATTCGCAAATAATCTTGATATTTGCAAACTGTTTGTCAATAATTTAACGTGAATTCGATATAATGACAATAATTCTCTTATTGAATAATAAAACAATAGCAAAATATCAATTTTATAGTATTAACTATAGCTTTCAAAGGTGTTTTTATAGTTAATACTAACTATCCCGCACTCATTGATCAGCTTTACTGTTGCAATATTGAGCTATTATTCTCATGCTAACAGCTGTTTTATTACTTGTTTTCTTCACCTTATTAAGACAGAGCAGACGCATAAAGTACACCCCTAAGATTAGATGGCAAAAGGAATACGAAGTAAATTGCCGAATAAAACTAGCATTTTTTAGAAAAGCTGCAGGTTTCATTCGGCAATTAACCTCTGTCTACAATAACACATACATTTAAGCATGATTCTTATAATTAATCAACTCCATCAACAAATAATACAAAATCAGTAACTACATTTATAATAATTAAAGTTCATCAGTAATGTCGTCAATCATAATTTGTTCAATACTCCCAAAACGTTTGAATATGATTATACAAAATATTCAAAATACAATTGGTCGTCAAGTAGAAATTGAGCTTATAGGTATAGATAATCGTGAGAAAAAATGACCAATAGCAAAAGTTTATTATTGGCACTATTTACGTGTAACTATTTAAAGCATTCCCCGAATTCTCAAATTAGTAAAACTTTAATTTGCAGGATAGACATATCCAGATATAGATTTAGGAAGAAAATGCCAGCCATCATAGATTTGACTAACGGTCGGATCTGTTGATGTATAATGATTAATTAAATCATCATTATAGTATTCATATAAAGGTATCAAATTATCTCCTATATCTTTATATATATATCCAGATATAGATTCTGGCAATAATTTCCATCCTGGGAAATCTTGGTTTATAGTTGAAATGGTTGTGGTGTAATGATCAAAACTGTTATCACTATAATACTCATAAAAAGGAACTGTTCCATCATATCTTTTTTTAACGACATACCCTTCAACGCCACCATATTTCCAACCTGAATATTTTTTCTCTATATCAACTTGTGTGGTAGTATAATGATCCATGCGCTTTTGATTTACCTCATTGGGATTGTCATATACATATATATGCAATGGCAACAACTCTAACATATCTATTTTCGATTTCTCTATATGCTTAATCACAGCTGCTTTTATTACCTGCTTCTTTACAGGGTCAGATATAAACTCATAAATTGGATAAGTTTCCTTCCAATTAATCTCAGTCAAACAGGAATTTGCTAAAGATAATGATTTTTCCCAACTCAGTACATCAACACTTGTTGGCATACCCTTTTCTAAATCATATTTCAAATTTGTACCACTACCACCATAAAACATAACATATAATTCTTTATGTTGATTATCTTTTACTAAACTCTCATCCACAGTATCTATATGTTCCAAATTATAACTTACTCCGATTCCATCTAAAGTTGATTTAAATCCCGAACTCACAGTTCTCCTTTTTGTTGAAGCATCTCTTGCTTTAGTGATAACGGAACGAAAAATTAATTTATAACGTCCACCAATTATGATATCCGTTAGAACATGCGTACCATATCTTTCTACGATCCGATTGGGAGAAAGTCGCTCTAAGTCTTCCTTGAAACTATCTGATAAATATTGAGATAAGCGACTGATTTCATCATTAAAATAAATATGTTTTAGATTTCTAACTAAATCCAAACTAGCAAATGAATACTTACTTGAATAAGAATATTCTGTTTTCAAATAAGCATTATTAGTTATTGTATTTGAGAAGAATACTGTATCTTTTTCATTGCCATAACTCATTGTATATGTTGCCTTTGTTTCTGTCGTAATATTCTTCACATAATCAGCTGATGAATAGCCATAATACATTCGGTCATGTCCATAAGAAGCAGTACCAGACTCCAATCTTCCAGAATGGTCTTGCTTATACTTCTCTACATTCAAGACAGGACCTTTGACTGATAAAGGATGTAAATACTCATTCGTCACATCGTAACCATACCCTACTACATCAAACTTTTCATCACCAGCAGCTCTAGTCATTGTAGTCCATGAAACCACTGAAGTTGAATCGATTAAGAAGTCTTCAAGTTCCGAGCAAGAATAACAAATGGCTAATATAAAGCCAAAAACCAATAAATCTTTTTCATAACATTAATTTTAGAGTTAATAATCGTACAAGATAAAAAATATTATCATAAAACACGAGTTAAAATAAATGTTTGTAAACACAAAAGCCCCGACTGCACTTAGTCGGGGCTCATTCTTAATGAAATAAATAACGTATTGTCTCCCGTTCTCGAAAAGTTAGCAACTTTCCGCATAGAAATAATTCATTAATAGTTCCCATAAGCCCCAATATTTAAGTGAAAACCTTAGAACCCTATCAATGGTGTCAGCAAAGGTATTATACCACAATTTTTCTCATAAAACGATTTATTTCTGTGTTAGAAATTCAACCTAACGAGAAGATAAACAAAAGACTATGGGAAGAAAGGGTTAAATTGGTAGCAATTACAGCATAAGTGTTAATTAAAATTCAATAAACTATTGACCGTAACTAACCCCTAGTAAACCATATTCTCCATCTGAGGCCTGCCCAGTTATGACCTTACTTGTTTCTATTTATTTGGTAATCAAACTTCGTCCATATCCGAAGTATATGCCTAAAAAACAAGAATGACCAAGGTCTTAGGTTTACGGTAATTGTGACATAAGTGTTAATGAAATGTTTAACGAACTATTGTCCATATATACTATAGAAAAATCGGATTCTGAAATAATATTTTCCAATATTGCTGAGTCATGTCGTTACACAATATGACATATTTATCAGGAGTATCCGCCAACAAAGCTCCAAACTTACCCAAAGTCCCCTTTGTTGTAACTTGATGTTTACAATGAGCGATCAAATACAAATCCATATATCCCTTATCAGAGCCATTAATATCAACAACTTCTGCAGAATCTGCTATAGAAAGTTTTGGTAACAATTCAACCCTCACCCATTCGGGTTCATCGGAAAAGAAATAAAAATAAGGTTCATGTAATTTCTTCTTCAAAAAAAGAATTGCTTTCATAAAATAATCTAAAGATGCCGGTGCTCCATATGAAGAAACCTCCTCCCTTAAATCCCCTCTCCTAACATGTACAGCCACAGAATTGGGATGTGCAGCTATTTCATCACTCTTTTCCCTATTTACATCATCCAAAACACCATCAGACAATTTATACAAAGATTGAAAAGCTTCAAGCCACTTCAATGATGGAAAATGATAATAGCCTCCCAAATAAACCGGAGGCACAAAATCTAGAAAAGAAAAATCATTAGTACGAATAGCGCCGTCATTGCCGCCATAAAAATATTTCCTCTTATAAATATTAATTTCATAATCAGACGCCACTGCAAAGTCCAAATAAGGGAAAGCTTTTAAAATATCAAAATTTCTAACATATTCATTATTTATATCCGCCCCCCACTCTTTATAAAAAGCTAGATCATAGCAAACGGAGAATCCAGCTTTTACATACAAGTATCCCAACAAATACTGATGCATTTGAGAGCAAATCCCACCATCCATCATCACAATAATTTTTGGACGGATAATTTTCCAATCAATTAAATATCGATAGATATTTCTTTTCAGATCCTTCAACATTTATTCCAGTTCATTAACTTTGCACTATTTATACTGTGCAAAGATATACATCTTTACCATTGCATTAGTATAAAATCACAAGTATTTTATATACATTTGCAATATATATAATACATCAATTTTACATACCTGAGGAATATGAGCAGATTACTTATAAGTATTATTACTGTAAATTTCAATAATAAGCATGGACTTATCAAAACTTTGAATAGTATTAAAAGCCAAAAGTGTAATTCATTTGAGCATATTATTATTGATGCTAATTCAACAGATGAAAGTACAGACATTATAAAACAATATGAAAAAGAAGTAACATATCCACTTTATTGGACTTCAGAACCCGACAAAGGCATCTATGATGGTATGAATAAGGGTATAAAACAAGCCCACGGAGAGTATCTATACTTTCTAAATTCAGGGGATGTTCTTATGGATAGCACAATACTTCAGAAACTGCCATTAGACGGAAGCAAATATATTTACGGTAACATAAAATACGTATTATCAACAAGCTCTTATAGAAATATCAGCCCTGCGGCAACATTAGATATTATTTATCTTCTCAAAACAGCATTACCTCATCAGGCCTGCTTCATCCACCATTCATTATTCCAGACACAATTATACAATACGAAATATAAAATCATATCAGATTGGATACACACAATGAAAAGTATCATTTTTGAAGGATGTAGTTATAAACACATAGACATAACAATAGCAGAAGTTGATGGCACTGGAATTAGTTCAAATCAAGAGAAGTTAATGGAAGAACGAATAAAATGGATCAAAGAACAGTTTCCACAAGCCATACTAGACGCCTTGTCTGAATTGTACGAATACAAATATTCTGAATTAGGTTCACTTATTCCAACAATATCCCAAACCAAAAAATTCAAAAAAAGAATAAGAAAAATCGTTCTTCTACTTTTGAAAATTAACAACTTATTCTCTTCTAATAAAAGAAAAGAGAAAATGATATCTAAAATATGGGAGCCTTTTTGAAAAGTATTCTTAAATCTTTCCTTTCCTCACATAACGCATCAATTTAAAATTTCCAAACCAAGTAGAAAATCTATAAGCATCTATTACTTTACGTTCATAGTATTGTAATGAACACCCCAAATTAGGATAAAAGCACAAATCCTGAATTATTCTTTTCATTTCCTCACCTATATTATCAAATCGTCTCCACAAAATCATCATAAATGTATTCTTCAAATGGAAAAAGGCCAAAGATTCGCCCAATTCTTTTACCAAGCCTTTCTGTTTTATAGTATCCTCAATCCATCGAGAATAGGTTTTAAATTCTTCAAATTTTTCATCACTAAACACAGGAATACAAGACAAAGAAGATGGACGTTCATTATAATTTAAGATTGCCTTATTCAAGGAAACAATTTTTTTTGCCGCTAACACAATCTGAGTTGTCCATATCACATCCTCACCAAAGGAAATATGCGGCATTATATCTATAAGATTTTCTTGAAGCAAACTACGTTTTTGAAATTTAGACCACAAACTCCAATAAGCCTTCCCTAGTAATATCTCATTTAAATAGCCGACACCAGTTATCTGTTCAAATTGAAGTTTTCCCGATTCTCTTTTTACACCATTTTGTGCACAAAAACAAAAAGGGAAAGCAACAATATCAGCCTCCCAACTCTCTGCTTTTTCAACTAATAATTCTATCGCGTCATTAATCAAGATATCATCGCTATCTAGAAATTGAATATATTTACCTTTTGCAATATCTATCCCCATCTTCCTAGCTAAAGAAGGACCTTGATTTTGTTTTCTTTTGTAGAAAATACGATTATCACCATCTGCATACCGAGCTATAATCTCCGCACTTTTATCAGTACTTCCATCATCAATAAGAATAATTTCAAGCTCCTTATACGTTTGACTAATTACACTATCTATAGTAAATGCGATGTATTCTTCACTATTGTATACAGGGATTATCACAGAAACCAATGGAAATAACTGAATCATAAATTTCACCTTTTAGAAAACTACCATATCTTTTTGAGACACAAATTCAATCACTTCACAAAAGTAATACAAAATTAAAGAAGAGCATGTAAATTAAACTATAAAATATATCAAAGTTATGTATCTTGAAAAGACCAATAACTAAGGAATAACCAACGAATACTACAATAAGCAAAGAGATTTATACACCAAACATAAAATATCACATTTAAATTAGTGTTTACGATAATACTTCCAGTAACAAAGCAACCAACGATACGTTATTTTCCTAACGCGTTTATATATCCAACCATCTATTTCATCTGGAGATAAATAAAGCCATTTTTTCATTTTATGCCTCATATCTTTTATTTGTTTTCTATCTCTTATAAGCTGAGCTCCTTTCATAAAATCATCAAAACGACGAAAACAAGTCAATACAATTTGAAATATGACCTCTGCTCTTTGATGTTCAGAAAACAGTTTGTTTCTTTTTACAAACTCAATTCTCGGATATTCTGCCAAAAAAAAATGATATTGCTTGGTTGAATCAATAGAATGACATGTACTCCCTTCTCTTTGAAGATAATTATAATATTCACGATCAATCCATACTACTTTTTTGCTCAAAGCTACCCATTGATATACTACCGCATGATCCTCAAAAAACACTCCTTCAGGAAACAAGATGATATTAAATAAATCCCTTTTAAATAATTTAGTACATGGAGAGCTGCTTACTTTCTCACATATAATATCTTCTACCACTTCTTTTGACATTCGTTCTACCACCAATCCTGAATTCGTATAAAGATGTTCTATCCGACCATCTTCATATTCATAACAAAAGTTGCAATATGCTATATCCGCATGATAAGTTTCAATAGCGCATAGCAAATCCATATACATTCTTTCATTTATACAATCATCGCTATCAACAAAACCAATATATGGAGCAGATGCTATTTTAAGACCAGCATTCCTCGCAATAGAGGCACCAGCCTCCAGAAGATGAATAACCTTTATACGATTATCAATCCTGCCATATTCATCACATATATCAGATGATGTATCCTCCGACTTATTATCAACTAAGATTATTTCAATATCTTTCAATAATTGACTACGTACAGATTCAATACAACGCTTTAAATATGGAGCTGTATTATGAACAGGAATGATAACACTCACACGATATTGGCATTCTGTCTTTTTCATTCTAAATATATTTTATATATTATGCGAATCAGTAGTTGAAATCACTTGCTGATTCAGTTAGTTAAATTGTTATTATTCAATTAAACATCTCATCACCATTTCGCAACCCTTCTGAAAATAAAAATAAAAAAGGGAAAGTAACTACTAAAATTGCGACTAAAGGATACTGTTCTACAAAGAACATGTATTATTTCGGACTCAAACTCCACACCTTAGCTTTCCACAGGAAAGGAGCCATTCCATCCCCCGAAATGATTATCTTATCATCAGAGAGGAGAATGATCTGGCCATACTGACTCCTGTTAAAGCCATAAAGGAAAAGTTCTTAGTATTACTCAAAGAGAGCAAGCTGGTAGAGACCTGTTTTCTACTGCCGTGTCAAAGGTCAGACAACCGATAGAATCTTTTTTCAACTGGCTGAATGAGAAAACAAATATTCAAAGAGCGATGAAAGTCAGATCTACATCCGGACTTTTGGTACATACGACGGGGAAAATAGCCATCGCATTCATTTATCTAGTTTTCTAAAACAATGAATCAGAGTTCAACTACTGATTCGCATAAATTATTAATTCCAATTCTGCACATTCAACTTCAAAAAAGTGAAATTTTATTCAACAATAAACAACATTTAAAACCCTATTAAAGCATTTCGGGCCAATACAAGTTTGGAATTGATAACAAAGATAAGAAATTCTATTAGAACTATACCTAAAAATATAATCTTCTGTAGAAATCAAACAGTTCATTGCATTTATTTACGTTTATGGCCACCTCTTTAAATGATATTTATTATATTTTTTCTTCAATATTCAAAAATAGCCAAACATAAAAACACATCTACGCAATTATTAGACTCGTATCAATGTAAAAACAAAAATAGGCAACATCATAACATTTTCACATACAAGCGGTTCACTCGAAGATTAAAGACAAGTCCCTTTGGCATTTCTGTTTTTTCTTTATACCTTTGCCACACTATCTATACATCATTTGTATTAGCAATAAAAGAATTCAGACTTTAATGAAAGAGAGAAAATTAATGAATCCCCAATCTACTATGACGAATATTGACATCATAATCCCCATCTATAATGCTTTTGATTTTGTCAAAAAGTGCATTGAAACAGTAATTGAGCATACAGATCTTACCCAACACACATTATTGTTAGTCAATGATAAAAGCACAGACGAAAGAATATTGCCCTTATTGAATTCTTTTATAAAAGAAAATCAATCGCTAAATATCATATTAATAGATAACAAAGATAATCAAGGATTTGTCCGAACTGTGAATATTGGCATGCAATATTCACACCATGATGTAGTCTTATTAAATAGTGACACTGAAGTAACCAGAAATTGGCTTTCCAAAATACAAAATTGCGCATATAGTAAACCTGCAGTAGCTACTGTTACTCCCCTATCCAATAACGCGACTTTAGCATCTGTCCCTGTTTTTTTGGCAGAAAACACCATTCCTCCAGGTTTAAGTGTAGAAGAATATGCTGACATTGTCGAAAAATGCAGCATGAATTTATTTCCTGAGATTCCTACTGCGCACGGATTCTGTATGTATATTAAAAGAGAGGCAATAGACGATCTAGGTCTATTCGACGAAGAAACTTTTGGAAAAGGATATGGAGAAGAAAATGATTTCTCATATAGATGTTTACAAGCTGGATATAGACATTTATTATGTGATAACACATATATTTATCATAAAGGAACCCAATCTTTCACTCAAGAAAAGACCAATTTGATAAACTCTCATCTACAAATATTAAAAGAGAGATACCCGGTATGCTTTGCAAACACTGAAGCTTTTGTTCAACAAAATCCGATCTCAGAGATACAACTGAATGTGCGTTATAACACAGATATGTATTCTAAAAAGAATGTACTGATTGTAATACATGAGTTCAAAGCGATCAACGAAAGGAACATCGGCGGAACAACATTGCATGTACATGATTTAATTAGAAACATGCGAAAGGAATTTAATTTTCATGTAATCTATTATTCTGTGGATGATTTCAGATACTATCTAACCTCTTATTTTTCATCTGACGAAATTACTGTTTCTCTAGGCATGTATTCTCAATATACAGCTTTAAATCTTTATAATGATGTTTTCAAGAAAGATATTGAGAGATTGATAACGGCCCTAAGAATAGATTTAATCCATATCCATCACTTAAGAAACATGTATTTGGATATTTTCAAAGTGGCACAAGAGAAGAACGTTCCCTTTATATATACAATGCATGATTTTTATTCAATATGTCCTTCGGTAAAACTCTTCGACGAGGAAACTTTTCTTTGTAGTTATAACAACCAAAATGGATGTAGTTCATGCATATCAAAAAAGTTTAAACAGAATATTAATTTTATACCATTATGGAGAAAAGAATTTTATTCGAATCTTAAATTAGCAAAGAAAATAATCGTCCCTTCTTCCAATACTAAGAATATTGTTTTAGATATATACAAAGACCTAACAATCGACGTAATAGAACATGGCTACAATCAAGTAAACAAAGAATCGAATTATTCTAACATAAAGAAAAACAAAAAAGAAAAGTTTAATATCGCTTTTATTGGTGGGATTTCAGAAGAAAAAGGTTTAAGATATTTAAAAGGGTTAATAGCTGAAGCTAGAAAATCCGAGATAACAATCCATCTCTTTGGAATGGCAGAAAATAAAAAATATAACACCAATAAACAAAATTATATCTATCATGGTGAATATTTACAGAAAGACCTACCTAATCTACTACTTGAGAACGACATTAAACTAGTATGTTTAATGTCCATGTGGCCAGAAACTTATTCCTATACTTTATCAGAAAGCCTTATTGCTGAAATTCCTGTAATCACATTCGATTTAGGAGCTATAGCTGAACGAGTGAAAGCAATTGATGCAGGATGGATTTTCCCCATACACAGTACTGCAAAAGATATTTTTAAGTTCATTTTAACAGTCAAATCAAACATCGCAGGAGAATATCAAAAGAAAAAAGAGAATATCAGGCATTATTTAAAAGAAATGAAGTCTGTAAAAGAAATGACTGATGAATATGCAAGAATATACAATAAAACCATCAATACATTCCCTGTTTTAGCTTATGATACCAATGACACACAATCAAAGATTGAATTCTACAAAAAAAGCAGAGAACTCAATCCATCAAGTATAAAGTCGATACAAGAAAAGAAAGAATATAAACGCATAAAAAATATCATTAAAGGATCGGCACCCTTTAAACGCGCTTTTAGAGAAATGAAGCTCTATCGTGAGACCTATAAAAATAGCAAGTGGCGAAATAAAATCCTTTTCAAATTTATATGGTATAGAATTATATGTCTTAATACTTGTAGTACTTTTACCAAAAAATATTATTAGATAGTTCATCGTAAAAAGATGCCATACACATAACAAAAGAAGTCATAAACCAAATTCAATAAAGTTCCATCAAAATGATTAACGTCTTATACATAGCAGTAGGTGAAGGAGGCTCTGACCAAGCATTAATCACTTTAATTAAAGAACTTAAATGCAAAATAAGGCCTTATATCATATTAGGGAAATTAGCTAGCCAATCAACCATTGATAAATTGAAATCGGAAAATATACCATATAGTATTCTTAACTACGACTTCTTCTGGTATCCCTCAAAAAAAAATTTATGGAATTATATTACTCGTCCCATATATGCCTTTAAATTAAAAAATAAAAAGAAATTCTTTACCAAACAAATCATAGAATTATCCAAACAATATAAGATTGATATTATTCATACCAATTCTTCTGCATATCAGTTTGGGGCTACTGCAGCTCAATCACTAAAGATTCCACACATATGGCACCTAAGAGAGTATCAATCTTTAGATTTTGGACATTCACACGCTTACTCACTTCCATATTTAAAAAAACAACTACACAAATCCGGCAATTTCAATATAGCAATAACAAAAGGTATATATAATTTCTACCAACTAAAGGAGGAAAACTCGACTATTATTTACGACGGCGTTTTGAGGCAAAGTTATAAACCTAAAGAGCTTCCTAAAGAAGAGTATTTTCTATTTGTAGGACGCATCGTGAAAGAAAAAGGCATCTTTTCACTACTAAATAGCTATAAAGACTATCTACTAAGAGGAGGTACCTTCAAATTAATACTTGCCGGGAACTATTCCTCAAAGACAAAACAAAAAATTGATAGACTAATAGAAAAATACAATATACAAAATAATATTATGCTTAAAGGAATACTACCCACCAATCAAATATATGATCTAATGAATCGCGCAACAGCTTTAATCGTCCCATCACCTTTTGAAGCATTTGGCCTAATTACAGCAGAAGCTATGTTTAACAAATGCTTAGTTATTGGAAAAGATACTGCCGGAACAAAAGAACAATTTGACAATGGTCAAAGAAAATACAATAAAGAAATTGCTCTTCGTTTTACCAACGAACAGCAATTAACCACCCATTTAACAGATATAGAACAAAAACAGATACAACAATACACTGAAATCATCGAACGAGCATATAATTATGTTTCGTCATTATACTCTATTGAGAACAATGCCAAACAGATAGAGTGTCTATATACATCTATTCTTAGAACATAATTATTTATAAGACGTAAACAAAATTACATGCATTTACAATATCAATAATTATTTTATATTTATCTTTGCAAAAAAAATTAGGCCGTGCTATTTAACTCATTCGAATTCTTAGTCTTTCTACCAATAGTATTCTTATTATATTGGTTTGCTTTCAAAAAATTAAGAGCACAAAACTTATTTGTTGTTGTAGCTAGTTATCTATTTTATGGTTGGTGGGATTGGCGCTTTCTTATCTTAATAGCGTTTACTACTTTATGTAGTTATGCAAGCGGAATCCTACTTGAACGGCAAGAAGGACATAGACACATCCAACGTTTAATAAGTATTGCCAACATTGTATTAAACCTAACCATATTAGGAATATTCAAGTATTTCAACTTCTTCTCGGAAAATTTACAACACCTGTTTCAGTGGTTTGGATTTGAATTGGATTGGGTCACATTAGATATTTTACTTCCAGTAGGAATTAGCTTCTATACATTTCAAGCACTTAGTTATACAATCGATATCTACCGTCACAAGATGAAACCCACACATGATATTGTAGCATTCTTTGCTTTTATCAGTTTTTTTTCCTCAACTTGTTGCAGGTCCTATCGAAAGAGCGACCAATTTACTACCGCAGTTCGAAAGACAACGAGCTTTCGATTACACAGCGGCAGTAGATGGTATGAGGCAAATTTTATGGGGATTATTCAAAAAGATTGTTGTAGCAGACACATGCGCTGTCGCAGTCAATCAAATCTTTGCAAATTATCAAACACTTGATAGTTTGAATCTGGTTTGGGGAGCTTTCTTATTTACTTTCCAAATTTATGGAGACTTTTCTGGATACTCGGACATCGCTATAGGTACAGCAAAGTTATTTGGCATTAACTTACTACAGAACTTCAACTTTCCATATTTTTCTAGAGATATTGCCGAATTTTGGAGACGTTGGCATATTTCACTCACCACTTGGTTCAGAGATTATATTTATATCCCATTAGGAGGAAGTCGATGTAGCAAATGGAAATCTTTCCGTAACACTATGATAATTTTCTTAGTTAGCGGTCTCTGGCATGGAGCCAATTGGACGTTTATTTGTTGGGGTGCATTTCATGCTCTACTATTTCTACCATTATTACTCATGGGAAGAAACAGAAAGTATAAAGACATAGTAGCTGAAAACAAATACCTACCATCCCTCAAAGAACTTGGACAGATTATTAGTACTTTCATTCTTGTAATGATTGGTTGGGTTATCTTCCGCGCCGAAAATATAAAGGAGGCCTATCAATATATCATTTATATGTTTACTAAATGGCAACCTTCATCGCTTGAATATGGAGTTAAATGCATCCAATACATTGCTATTTTGATTATCATAGAATGGATTAACAGACGCAAAATGCACGGACTAGAAATAAATATAAAATACCCTATAATCAGATGGGGAATCTACTGTGCCATATTCTATTATATATTTTATTACTCTAATGATATTCAAACATTTATCTATTTTCAATTCTAGAACTTTATGAGAAAATTTATATTAAAATGCTTATTCACCATATTCCCTGTCATGGTATTAATATACGCATATGGTTTTTATGTGAATTTCTATTTGATAGATCGTCTAACCAAAGCCGGTGATTTAGGGAAACTTGGCTACTTTTACATAGACAAAACCCAAACCAATTTAGGTACACCATTATCAGAGAACAAGGTAGATACATATTATGACAACATACAAAGAAATTACAAAGTTATGACCATAGGAGACTCCTTTAGCCAACAAGGTTTCAGTGGTTATCAAAATTATTTAGCAGCCAAATTAGGAGAAAGAATCCTCAACTATCCTGATCCAAGAGGAAGAGGATATAGCTCTGAAGATATTGCATTGTATTTATTGAATAACGATATATATGCTAGCCTAGGATGTAAGACTGTTATTATTGAAACGGTCGAAAGAGAATTTGTACAGCATATACTTAGCTTTAGAGATATTAAAGACATCAATTATACTCTTGAGAAAGAAGACAATAAGCCAGAAAATAATTTTACAGAAAAAAAGAAGAAAGATTATTTAATGGAAACGTTTAAATATATCAAATATCATTTATACAAATCAAAAAGGCCAGTAAAAGAAGTACAGTTAAACACTGATTGTTTCTCTGTTCCACCATACAACACCTTCTATTTTTACAATGACGATTTATGGAAATTATCAATCACAGAAGAAGAATACAACGCCATTTTAGACAAACTAAACTACCTTCATAAACGCTTTCAAGAAAAAGGCATTGACCTCTATTATATGATAGCTCCCGATAAATATGATGTATACCAACCATATATAATAAATAATCCATACCCGCCTAAGAAAGTAATTGATCAACTAGAAGAAAATGGAATTAACCAACTAAAATGGTTTATTAATCCTAGAGATAATTTTAGAGAAATGATTGCCAGCGGAGTCAAAGACGTTTATCATATAGATGATACGCATTGGGCAACTATAGCTAGTGAAACTGTTGGTAATATTATTGCAGATAAGATAGAAAAATCCACCGACTAAATTTACTTTTAAGTGATTATTAGCAAGTATGTCATAAACATTATCAATTTCCAATAAAAACATCCAGTAATCACAGACGATCTTTATCACGAGTAATCAACCAAGGCATCAGCCAACTAAAACTTTTATTAAAGCGTTCTACATAATAATCACTAGAATTTGCTTTTAAAGAAGATACTAAATGCAATGTAAGTTCCTCCTTGATTTCAGTAGGAACCTTAAGTCTTTTTATCTCTTTATAAAAGCTCCCATGACGCACAGTCTTTCTTTGCCTCCCTATATTAACGAGAGAATGCTCTATTCTATTTACTATATATATGTCTTCCCGAACCCCATCTCCTGTCTTTTGCCCCTTCTTGGTAGTGCTTACATTATGCAAACGAAAATTATTCAATTTTTCATAAACTTCGACTACCATTCCTTGCTTGGCCATTTCTATCCAGAAAAGCCAATCGCCACTATAGCGCATTGAAAAGCAAGACAAGTCTTTTATTTGTTCAAAACATTGTTTACGAAAGACAACACCACTAGCATTGTAAATATAATTACGCCAATAAAGATTATGTTTTATATAATCTTCACCATCAAAAACACCCATATTATGAGAACGACTCAACTGTTTTGAAGTCCAACGATCAAAATCAGTAGTTAACTGATTACCTTCCCCATCTATACAATGTGAACCCAGAAAGCAAAAAGAAGCATCCGGATATTGTTTCAAAACAGAGACTGCCTTTTTCAAAAAAGAGGGTTCAGCCGCATCGTCACTTTCGGCAATCCAAATGTACTTTCCACGAGACAAACTAATGCCTTTCTGCCATTGAGCAAAAGGACTTCCTGTATTGACTGAGTTAATCTCCAAATGACTGACATGAGGATTAGCACTATAATGTTTTAAAATAGATGTACTATCATCCGTTGACGCATCATCCAATAATATAATCTCATAATCTGTATATGTTTGGGCCAATACCGATTCGATACGTTGCCGCAAAAAACGAGCATAGTTATAATTAGGAATGATTACACTAACTTCCACCGAATGATTTTCCATTACAAATACACTATTAATCTTAGTTATAATAACAAACTGATAGCAAAGATACAGATATTATTCTTAAAAAAGACGCTAACCCTCTAATGTTTAGCAAAAAAGCCTTTAACACTTGTCACAACCAAATAAAATGTATACATTTGTAGAATTTTAGTGCAAGCCCCCTTAACTATTTAACTAACATAGTAATAATTATATGAATAAACCAATGGCGAGCAACATAAGTACATCGCTAATTATATCCACCTATAATAGAAGCGACGCATTAGAATTATGCGTTAAAAGCGTGCTACGTCAATCTCTCCTTCCTGATGAAATTATCATTGCCGATGATGGTTCTAAAGAAGACACAGGAGAACTAATTCATCAATTGGCAACTTCCTCTGAAGTTCCCATTATTCATGTTTGGCATGAGGATTTAGGCTTCAGACTGGCCTCCATCCGCAACAAAGCTATTGCGAAAGCATCTAAAGAATATATAATACAAATTGACGGAGATATCGTCTTACACAAAGATTTCGTCAAAGATCATGTACGTTTTGCCAAAAGAGGTAGTTTCGTAACTGGTAGCCGTGTATTAATCCGGGAAGGCTTAACGAGAAAAATGTTAGCAGAAAAAAACTGCATCATTTCCATTCACGACAAAGGTACTAAAAATACAATCAACGGAGTACATTTACCTTGGTTGAGTCCACTACTTCAACATTATCGTCAATGGGATGTTTCTTACTCGAGAGGATGCAATATGGCTTTTTGGAAAGAGGATTTGTTAAAAGTCAATGGGTACAATGAAGCTATTACCGGATGGGGAAGTGAAGATCATGAATTAGTATGCCGTCTTATCAACAGCGGTGTACGCAAGCGTACCATCAAATTTGCGGGAATCGTGTTCCATCTTCATCATGAACTACACGGAACAGATAATCTAAACAACAACCGCAGTATTTTGAACGAAACAAAAGTCAGGAAACTAACCTGGTGCGATAAAGGAATCATACAAAACTAATATGGAAAAGAATTTGAACTTTTTAGATCGAAACGAATTTAACTACAGTCCATCGAAAGAAGTAGTAGAAGCTTTAAAAAACTTCGATATAAATAAACTTTGTTTTTATACCCGCATTTATGATGAAGGAAAGAAAAGCATATTATCTGTTTTCTTATCCGAATTATATGATATAGATGAAACACAAGTCCTGCTAGGCTACGGTGGAGAAGATATCCTGAAGCAAGCCGTTCATTACTTCCTGACTCAAGAAGATGGAAACAAAACGATGTTGATTCCCAAGTTCTCATGGTGGTATTATAAGTCAATTGCAGATGAGGTGAATGGCCATACTTTGCAATATCCTCTTTACGAAGACGGAAACACCTTTAAATATGACTTTGATACGCTGAAAGATATGATTCAGAAAGAGAATCCGAAGATTCTTTTACTGGCTTCTCCCAATAACCCTACCGGCAACGGTTTAACTCCGAAAGAACTGGATGAACTGCTTGCAGAAGTACCCAGCCAAACAGTGGTACTGATAGACGAAGCATACGCTTCTTTTGTTTCAACTGATACCAGTTATATCAAAAAGCTGGTTAATAAATATCCGAATTTGATTATTTCCCGTACTTTATCCAAGTTTTATGGATTGCCCGGTTTACGTATGGGATTCGGATTTATGAGTAAGGAACTGGAAAATTTCAGCAGATACAGCAATAAATATCTGGGATACAACCGAATATCCGAAGATATTGCCATTGCAGCTCTTAAATCGGATGCACACTACCGCAACATCGCCAAACTGATGAACGAAGACCGTGAGCGTTACGAAAAGGAAATCGGCGTGTTACCCGGATTCAAAGTATATGAATCGGTTGCCAATTTCATTTTAATCAAATACCCGATAGAGCTAAAAGAGGCTTTACAAAAGGCTTTTGCCGAACAAAGTTATAAAGTGAAGTTTATGAATGAACCGGATATCAACACTCATTTGCGTATCACATTGGGACGCCCAGAGCAGAACCGGATCGTTATAGACACAATTAAAGAAATCGCATCCAAATGAAAGCAGTAATATTAGCCGCAGGAATAGCCTCACGCTTACGCCCGCTGACCGATACAACGCCCAAATGCCTCCTCAAGATAGGAGAACGATGTCTACTGGAAAGAGCTTTTGATGCTCTGATACAAAATGGATTCGACGAATTCATTATCGTCACGGGGTATCGCCAGCAGCAAATCGTTGATTTTCTGCAGGCACGTTATCCTGTCCAAAATATTACTTTCATCTATAATGACAGATATGAATCAACCAACAATATCTATTCATTATGGCTTACCCGACCGTATACAGACGGGGAAGAAATATTGTTATTAGACAGTGATATTGTTTTTGATCCTCAAATTGTAGAAAAACTGCTTCATTCGGATAAAAACGACATATTGGCACTGAATCGCCATGAGCTTGGAGCGGAAGAAATAAAAGTTATCGTAGACGATGCACAAAAGGTTGTTGAAATCAGCAAAGTCTGTTCTATATCCGATGCTATCGGAGAGTCTATCGGTATCGAAAAGATGTCAGCTGAATACACCAAAGCTCTATTCCGGGAACTGGACATTATGATTACCACTGAAGGACTGGACAATATATTCTACGAACGGGCTTTTGAACGACTGATTCCGCAAGGATATAGCTTTTACGTCATGGATACCACCGAGTTCTTCTCGGCCGAACTGGACACCGTAGAGGACTTTCAACAGGCACAGAAACTGATTCCAGCCAGTCTTTATTAATCAAATTCAGATAGAAATGGCAAATTACGATATCCGCCCTCTACAGCTTCGCATATTAAAGAATTTATTAGCTGTTGACAAAGTTTGCAAAGAACATAATCTGCGATATTACATCATGGCAGGCACCATGCTGGGAGCCGTCCGCCACAAAGGATTTATCCCTTGGGATGATGATCTGGATATCGGTATGCCAAGAGCCGATTATGATTTATTAATGGCTAATGCCAAAGAATGGTTGCCGAAACCATACGAAGCTGTATGTGCTGAAAACGACAAGGAATATCCTCTTCCATTCGCAAAAGTACAGGATGCCGACACCACTCTAATTGAACGTATGCATCTCAAATATTTGGGAGGCGTATATATTGATATATTCCCACTGGACGGAGTTCCGGAGAGCCGCATGGCGCAAAGAATGCATTTTGCAAAGTACGAATTCTACAAACGTGTACTTTATCTGATTCATCGCGATCCATACAAGCATGGAAAAGGTCCCAGTTCATGGATACCGCTATTATGCAGAAAGCTTTTTACCCTTACCGGAGCACAGGAAAGTATCAGGAAAGTAATGAAAAAGTATGATTTCGACCAATCCGCATTGGTCTGTGATTATGATGACGGAATGAAAGGAATCATGTCTAAAGATATTCTGGGCATCCCTACTCCAGTCTTATTTGAAGATGAAGAAGTATGGGGAGTACAGAAATATGATGCCTATCTGTCACAGAAATACGGAGATTACATGACCATACCTAAACAAAGTGGGCAAAGACAACACAATTTCCATTATTTAGACCTGAATAAACCTTATCGGGAATTTGAAGTCTAACTATAATCACATAAAGGTAAGAAGTAGAAATGAGAATAGGTTTTGACGGAAAACGTGCAGTACAGAATTTCACCGGTTTGGGTAATTATAGCCGCTATATAGTGGATATTCTATGCCAATTCTATCCGGAGAATGAATATGTATTGTATGCCCCCAAGAAACGGGAAAATAAAAGGCTGAACAAATTAACGAAGCAATATCGGCAACTACAGCTTTCTTACCCCACTACTTCTTTCTGGAAAAAGTTAAGTTCGTTATGGCGAGTGTTGGGAGTCACCCGCCAATTGGAAAGAGAAAGAATTGATATTTTTCATGGACTTAGCAATGAATTGCCCCTGAATATCCATAAAAGTAAGGTAAGAAGTATCGTAACAATCCACGATTTGATATTTCTGCGATACCCACAATACTATCATTCGATCGACAGGAATATATATACATACAAATTCCGCAAAGCCTGCGAAAATGCGGATAGAATCATTGCTATCAGCGAATGTACCAAACGTGATATTATTGAGTATTTCGGGATTCCTGCCGATAAGATAGAAGTTGTTTATCAGGGATGTGATACTTCATTCACGCACCCTGTAACAGAAGAGAAAAAAAGAGAAGTCCGAGCTAAATATCAGCTACCGGAACACTATATCCTCAACGTAGGAAGTATTGAAGAACGAAAGAATGCCCTTTCGGCGGTACAAGCACTGACGATGCTTCCTGAACAAATTCATCTTGTCATTGTAGGCCGCCATACAGAATACACTGATAAGATTGAACATTTTATTAAGGAGAATAAGCTGGAAGAAAGAGTGCACATCATCAGCAATGTTCCTTTTGATGATCTGCCGACTTTTTATCAACTAGCTGAAATTTTTGTATATCCTTCACGCTTTGAAGGCTTTGGCATCCCCATCATAGAAGCTTTATACTCCGGAATTCCGGTAGTAGCCGCAACAGGTTCTTGCCTGGAAGAAGCCGGAGGTCCCGACTCAATCTATATACATCCCGACGATATCAAAGGAATGGCCAATGCTTTCAAACAGATATACTCTGACCCTGAAAGAAAGAAAGTAATGATTGAAAAAGGGCAAATATTTGCCAAAAGATTCTCTGAAGAAAAGCAAGCGGAAGAGATCTTAAACATCTACAAGAAATTAATGAGATGAACATACTTAAACACACAATAAAGAAATTTATATATGGCACTCTCCCATATTATTTCATGAAAGGATATAAGCCCGGCTCTCCTTATCTGAAATACTATGAATATATTAAAGAACATGGATATTCAAGACACCTGTATGAATTCAAAGATGAATATGCAAATATGCCCGTTGACGTACAGAAAGACGAGGAGAAAGGTTTATACTATGTTCAAAAAGAAGAGAAACGGCTCTATTTCAGAAAGAGCACTCCGGCCAGGAAAATTCAAAAATATTACAGGGCTTTGAGCATGGAACAAGACAGGCGTTCACCGCACCATTACTTCAACAGCGTTAAAGAAGTGACAGGAAAGGTATTTGTGGATGTTGGTTGCGCCGAAGGATATTCTTCATTGGAAATCATCGAAGAAGCTAAACATGTTTACCTGTTTGAACAGGACGAACAATGGTTGGAGGCCATCAGAGCGACCTTTGAGCCATGGCAAGATAAAGTTACGATTGTCCAAAAGTATGTAAGCGACCATAACTCTTCAAGAGAACAAACCCTGGATGACTTCTTCAACAATCAAACGGATGAGCATCTATTTCTAAAAATGGATATCGAAGGAGCTGAACGGCATGCATTGGCCGGATGCAAGAACTTATTTCAGAATTGCCAGAAGTTGGATTTTGCAATTTGCACATACCATCTACATGATGACGAAGCAGTCATTTCTGCATTTTTGGATAAGCATAACTGCACATATACCAATCAGAAAGGTTTTTTCAGGCATAAAATCCGCAGTGTAGTCATGCGCGGAAGTAAGAGTTAATCATTGATAATCAGCAGAAAGCAATTCGCAATAGTCATACTTACACAAGTATGTATCATAAATGCGCTTTTCTTTTTTCAATAAGAAACGTGAGATATGCGGTTCCCAGGAAAAGAACTTACGTACGGAACGGTACAAACGGAAGAATAAAATCAGGGATACGATATGCCTTTCTTGTTCTTTTCGCGCCGCACGACGATAAATATAATGAGTAAAGAACTGATCGCTATAACGAAGAGCCAGACTGACAGTAGATTCTACATCCCATCCCCTCAAAGAAGCGTATTCTGTCATTATATAAGTCAGCACTTCACGAGAGATGCATAAACGACACATATTACGGCACACAGTATCACAATCAATATCCGATAGTAACTGCATGCGATTCACGTCGACCAGGGAAAAACTATATTCATTCGCATCATTCTGATGGATCAATATATTGCCGGGCGAATAGTCCAAATGCAGGATACCTGCCTGATGCAAAGCAGCCGTGTAGCGCGCAAAAGCAGAAAGTTTATCTTCATTTCCTTCCACTTTCCCATCCATCAGGGAACGGACTGTTTCGCCACCATCATAACAACAAATGTAATAGCTATGTGAAAGAAGGCCACTCTGGAATTGTTCGATCATAGCAACTGGCTCCGGAGTGTCAAAGCCATGTTGTTGAATTTCCATAGAGTAAATATAGGAACGCTCTGCTTTTGATTGCCGGAAAAACGAATATACAACACGATTGATGATGTGAGGCTTCTTAAAGCTCTTCACCACAACATCAATGCTGCCTAAGCCAATTCGTTTTAAAACATTACGCCCATCGTACACCACATCTCCTTTTTCCTGGAAGGACCTTGGAATTTCTTCTATCTCCTTCTGCAGATGCGCGTACTTGGGATTTACAATCACTCTCATTACACTCTCCTATATAATACTAATTACAAAGATGGAGCAAAGATAAAGAAATTAAGGCATATTCCGACTATATTTTTTTCTTTTCTCACAAAGATTGGCTAACTCTCTATACATATAAGTACTGTTGCGAACAACTTTAGTCGTTTTTTCTTTTTTCTTTTCATTTATATTTAGACATAAATGCTTTTTTTTAGCTATGTTTGCACGATAAAAAGCATAAAGAAGTCAAGCATGAAACCAATCAAAAAAATTCTGATTATTCGATTTAGACAAATAGGGGACTCTATTCTGGCTGTTGCATTGTGCAGTACGCTGAAAAAAAGTTTTCCCGATGCAGAAATACACTTTGTGCTGAATAAAAATATAGCATCGCTCTATGAGGGTCACCCGGACATAGATAAGGTTATTACATTTGACAAGAATGAGAATAAGCCATTCACTGCTTATATAAAAAAAGTATGGCAAGTGACGCACCAAAACAAATACGATGTCATCATCGATATGCGTTCTACGATCCGGACTCTTTTTTTCTCTCTTTTTTCATTAAAAACCCCTTTCCGGATAGGGCGTATCAAGGGATACACACGTTTTCTATTAAATTATCGGACAGACACTTACAGCAATAGTCTAACAACTGATATGGTAGAACGCAACCTATTGCTTGCAGCGCCATTAGAGAAAATCAAGCCTATTCAATATACAAAAGAATTCAGGTTATACCTCACTGACCAGGAGAAAAAAGACTTTCGATATTATATGGAAAAGGAGGGGATAGATTTCGCGCGCCCTGTATTCCTAATAGGAGTCACCACCAAGCTCCTCCATAAAAAATGGAATACGGAGTTTATGATAACCACACTTAAAAGAATATTGGAAGAATACAAGGACATACAAATGATCTTCAACTATGCACCGGGGTATGAAGAAGAAGATGCAAGAAATATCTACAAGGAATTGGGATGTCCGGAACGCATCAAGATTGATATACAAGCCTCTTCATTACGACAACTGGCAGCACTTTGCGCCAACTGCTCGTTTTATTTCGGAAACGAAGGAGGAGCCCGACACATTGCGCAAGCCCTCGAAATTCCTTCATTCGCTATTTATTCGCCAAGCGCCTCTAAATCAATGTGGTTACCTACAAATTCCGTAGTTGCCCGAGGTATTAGTCCCGACGATATTCTTCCGCCGGAACAACAAGCAACATTAACTTATGAAGAACGTTTCGCATTAATTACCCCGGAAAAGGTATACGATCAATTAACTTCGACATTAAGACAATTGAGCTAACTCGCGATATAAATCAAGATAAGCTTGTATATGCTTCTCGTAACTGAATGAAGCTGCATGTTCTTTCATTCTGGTCAAGCGTTCCTCATCTTTATAGAAATCAGGCAAATGTTCCCGGATACTTTGCACCATAGATTCTGTATCCAAATGTTCCCACATGATGGCATGTCCATTACAAACTTCCGGCAAACTAGTGCGATTAGCAGCAAATACAGCTTTTCCAAACTGCATAGCTTCTACCACAGGCAGCCCAAAACCTTCTCCTTCACTAGGAAACAGGAACGCTTCACAGTTCCGATACAACCAAATCTTTTCACTTTGAGTGATTACATCTGTCAAAAACACATTAGTGACTTGCTTCTCACGAATCAGATTACGCACTTCTTCAGCATAAGCGAAATGGGCATCTCCACAAATATACAAATCATATTCCGGGAAATGGCGCATTACGTCAACCAGGAGATGGAAATTCTTTTTCCTACGGATCTGTCCAATCGTAAAAAAGAAAGGACGTCCCGTCGCAAAAGACGGCTGGGTTCCTTCCAACATATCGATCCTCTCCACCCCATTATAGATGACCCGGATCTCTTTCCCCTTCAAATCTATATGTTGGCGAATGACATCTGCTACATAATGAGAAATCGTTGTGACTACTGATGCCTTATTGACCTTATTCTGCATCCGACGAAGATACATTTTAGCCTTCCAAGGCTTTTTCTCCGTTAAGAAATTAAAGTCATGTATAGTAAAGATAAACTTTGTACCACCGGCAATACGTAACAACTTCCGCTGCTGATTCACCGCATGCCATACATCTACTTTAGGAAGAGTAAAAGGGAAAAACTTATTGATACGACGTACCGGAACAGAGGTCACATTCGGGCCAAATTCCTGCATATATTTCTGTCTCAACAAATATACAAAATGAAGATCCTCTACCGGCATAGACGAAAAAGCGGCCGCATAGTTGGCCGCAATCTGTCCGAAACCAGCTGTTAGACTACCATAATTCGTAAGATCTATCAGTACCTTTTTCTTTCGTTGTATCTCTTTTTCCATCATTATTTGATTCTACGCTCTTTCGGTTCAAAAAACAACTAAATTGAATTCCTGCAAATATCAACCTACAATCCCTTCTATTTTTGCAATAACCTGTTCCGGCTTTATATCTCTTAAACAGGCATAATCACCACGCCAACAAGGCTTCTGTCCATATACAGAGCAGGGACGGCATGACAAATCAAGCTGCACGGTATTAACCGGCAATTGCTTCCAACCCATAAAACCGGCATAAGGATGAGTGGCCCCCCAAATAGAAACAACCGGAATATTGACCAAGGACGCCAAATGCATATTGGCAGAATCCATTGAAAGCATCACATCTAAATGGCTCATCAGATTCAGCTCGGTACGCATATTCAGTTTACCGATCATTGAAACAACAGAAGGATATTTAGCAATCCATGCGTCAAACACTTCCTGCTCGCTTTTACCACCTCCAAAAAGAAAAACTTTCACTTGCGGATTAGCTGCAAAATGTGCTATAACTTGCTCCTGTAACTCTAACGGATAAATTTTACCTCTGTGTTTGGCAAAAGGAGCTATACCAATCCATTTTTGATCTTCTTTAGGTCCTGTGACTGGCTCTATCTCCGCAAAGTTGCCTTTTCCTTCGCCATAAATAGAAGAAAAATTTAATAAAACCGGCAAACCGAGCTTCTCAAGCACATCGGCATAACGGCGAAAAGAACTCTTCTGATTCTCCATCACCTTATCGTGACGACGAACCAGTTTCTTTTTACCGGCCCTTCCCTTACATATGGAAGCTACCGGTTTATTGGCAAGACGGAATCGCAGACATAAATATTTGGAACGAAGCACATGATGAAAATCAGCAATGTAATCAAAATGCATCGCTTTCAACTCCGAATAGAGGCTATTCAAGCCCCAAAGCCCCTTGTGTTTGCCTGTTAAGTCAGCTCCGACAAAACCTACATTCGTAGGCAGCCCCTGAAAGAGCGGCTGCCATACAGCACGACTTAACACTGTTATTTCGTGCTGCGGGTATTGCACAGCCAGCGAATGTATTACCGGTATTGTCATGGCTACATCGCCAAGAGCTGAAAAACGAATAATGAGAATACGCGCCATTCGTTATTTTTTAGCATAAAGCACCGGATTCAATGCCGGGTCATTATACATTTTCATCTGTTTATATACTTTCATATATTTTCTTCCGGCTTCGATATCAGCCAATAACTGCTCAATAGCCGCAGAGAGGTCTTTACGTTGTTCCAGCAGGATATTCAGCTTAGTCTGACATTGAAGACGGTGTTCTTCTGTAGTATCCGTACGTTCCACTTCCTGCTGCATGTGGTAAATTTTCAATGCAAGAATTGACAAGCGGTCAATAGCCCATGCAGGACTTTCTGTATTGATCGTTGCGTCAGAGAGAGGTTTTACTTCTTTGTATTTGTCTAAAAAGTAACTATCGATTAATTCCACCAAGTCTGTACGATCCTGATTTGATTTATCAATTCTTCTTTTCAAAGCCAATGCTTCTACCGGATCAATCTGCGGGTCACGGATAATATCCTCAAAATGCCATTGCACAGCATCAATCCAGTTCTTTAGATATAAATAATACTCAATAGTTTTCAACTCGTAAGGATTGTTCATCGGAGCATCCACACTATCCGTTACATGGTAATCTGTTGTCGATTTCCAAAAAATCTCGTTGCAAAGGTTACTAAATGTCATAATCTTAACTAGCTAATAGATATATAATAGGGCAAATCTATGTAATATTTTTCAGACAAGCAACCGTTTCTTACTTTTTTATTTGTTACCTTTGTGGGTATAAAAGATGAATTGTATATGAAAATTATTATCGACAATAAAATACCATTTATAAAAGAAGCGGTTCAGAGAATAGCCGATGAGGTGGTTTATGTACCGGGGAAAGATTTTACTCCGGAGCTCGTACGGGAGGCAGACGCACTCATTGTCCGTACCCGCACACATTGCAACCGGGATTTGTTGGAAGATAGTCGAGTGAAATTCATAGCAACGGCAACCATAGGTTTCGATCACATTGATACAGAGTATTGCAAACAGGCAGGCATAGAATGGACAAATGCGCCGGGATGCAATTCTGCTTCTGTCGCCCAATATATACAGTCATCGCTTCTGGTGTGGAAATCTTGCAGAAACAAAAAGTTAAACGAACTGACGATTGGAATCATAGGAGTGGGAAACGTAGGGAGTAAGGTAGCTAAAGTTGCCCGGGATTTTGGCATGCGCGTTTTACTGAATGATTTGCCACGGGAGGAAAAAGAAGGAACAGAGTTATTTGCCTCACTAAATAAAATCGCAGAAGAATGTGATATCATTACCTTTCACGTACCTTTATATAAGGAAGGGAAATATAAAACCTTCCA
This sequence comes from Bacteroides sp. AM16-13, assembly GCF_003602705.1. NCBI lineage: Bacteria > Pseudomonadati > Bacteroidota > Bacteroidia > Bacteroidales > Bacteroidaceae > Bacteroides > Bacteroides sp. AM16-13. The sequence continues at coordinate 262,012 of NZ_QTLK01000004.1, read as the reverse complement.
TCTGGCAGATGAGAACTTCTTCCAGTCACTCAAACGAAAACCGGTTGTCATTAATACCTCCCGAGGAGAGGTCATTGACACTGCTGCTCTTTTAAAAGCCTTGGACAGCCGGATCATTTCGGATGCCATCATTGATGTGTGGGAGCATGAGCCGGGAATTAACCGTGAACTACTGGAAAAAGCATTCATCGGTACACCCCACATTGCGGGTTACTCTGCCGATGGAAAAGCAAACGCCACACGCATGTCACTGGATGCCATTTGCAAATTCTTCCAAATAGAAGCTGATTATAAAATAAACGCACCGGCACCCGCCTCTCCTATTATACATGCCAAAAACCATGAAGAAGCAATCCTCCAAATATATAATCCAGTCGAAGATAGCACCCGATTGAAAAATCAACCGGAACAATTCGAAACCTTACGCGGGGATTATCCTTTGCGACGAGAAGAGACAGCTTATTTAATCAAGTCTTAAAAAATAAGTATTAAGTATTAACCGTAGCGACCGAGAACTTCATGAAATTCCGTCAAACGATTATCTGCATGGAGTAATACTTAATTAATACCTATTTCTTAATACTTGTTCTATGACTTGCGGGAAGTGTTCATATTCCAAGGCATGCACTTTCTTGGCTACATCATCCGGAGAATCTGTCGGAAGAACAGGACAGGTAGCCTGGAAGATTGCATTTCCTTCGTCATAATGTTCATTTATATAATGTATAGTGATACCGCTTTCCTTTTCACCGGCAGCCACTACCGCTTCATGAATCCGGTCACCATACATTCCTTTGCCTCCGAACTTCGGCAGAAGAGCAGGATGTATATTTATAATTTTATCGGGATAAGCATGCAAAAGCAAGTCAGGCACACGAACCAGAAAGCCAGCCAGTACGACAAAGTCGATGCGGTACTCCTGCAAAATAGCCAAAATTTCATCTCCGGCTATCCAGTCCTCCTTTGGAAACACGTTACAGGCCACTCCCAAACGATGCGCACGTTCCAAAACGTATGCATCACTTTTATTAGAAAGTACCAACGAAACCTGAACGGAATCGTTTTTTTGGAAATACCGGATAATATTCTCGGCATTTGAACCGGAACCGGAAGCAAAAATTGCGATGTTTTTCTTCATAACCCTCAATTTCGATGCACAAAACAGTGAAAAATGTGCAAAACTTTGCATTTATTTAGTCAAATATTTGCGCAAAACGATAAATATTCATTCCTTTGCACCGCAAATTTAAAGAAATAAAACTAATTATTAATTAAAAACTTAAAGTTATGTCTGAAATTGCATCAAGAGTAAAAGCGATTATCGTTGATAAATTAGGCGTAGAAGAATCAGAAGTTACAACCGAAGCAAGCTTCACTAACGACCTGGGAGCAGATTCTCTTGACACTGTAGAACTTATCATGGAATTCGAAAAAGAATTCGGTATCTCTATTCCTGATGACCAAGCAGAAAAGATTGGTACTGTAGGTGATGCTGTATCTTATATCGAAGAACACGCTAAGTAATTCGATTTCATCAATATGGAATTAAAAAGAGTGGTAGTAACAGGCCTTGGCGCCATTACTCCCGTTGGCAATAGCGTTCCCGAGTTTTGGGAAAACCTTGTGAACGGGGTTAGTGGAGCAGGGCCTATTACTCATTTTGATGCGTCGTTATTCAAGACACAATTCGCATGCGAAGTGAAAGACTTCGATGCAACGAAATACATAGACCGCAAAGAAGCAAGAAAGATGGACCTGTATACTCAATATGCCATCGCTGTTGCCAAAGAAGCGGTGAGTGATTCCGGTCTTGATGTCGAGAAAGAAGACTTGAACAAAATCGGTGTTATTTTCGGCGCCGGTATTGGTGGTATACATACATTTGAAGAAGAGGTAGGCAACTACTACACTCGTCAGGAAATGGGTCCGAAGTTTAATCCGTTCTTCATTCCAAAGATGATTTCGGATATTGCAGCCGGACAGATTTCTATCATGTATGGTTTCCATGGTCCTAACTACGCGACTTGTTCAGCATGTGCTACTTCAACCAACGCTATTGCAGATGCCTTCAACCTGATTCGTCTGGGTAAAGCAAACGTAATTGTATCCGGTGGTTCGGAAGCAGCTATCTTCCCGGCAGGTGTGGGCGGTTTCAACGCTATGCACGCACTGTCAACACGCAACGACGAAGCTTCTAAAGCTTCACGTCCGTTTAGCGCAAGCCGTGATGGTTTCGTTATGGGCGAAGGTGGCGGTTGCCTGATCCTGGAAGAACTGGAACACGCTAAAGCTCGCGGTGCAAAAATCTATGCAGAAGTTGCCGGTGTAGGTATGTCTGCAGATGCACATCACCTGACAGCTTCTCATCCGGAAGGTCTGGGAGCGAAGTTGGTGATGAAAAATGCACTGGAAGATGCGGAAATGGATCCGAAAGAAGTAGATTATATCAATGTACACGGTACATCTACTCCGGTTGGTGATATTTCAGAAGCAAAAGCAATCAAGGAAGTATTCGGTGATCATGCGTTCGAGTTGAACATCAGTTCAACAAAATCAATGACAGGTCACTTGCTGGGAGCTGCCGGTGCGGTAGAATCTATTGCAAGTATCCTTGCTATCAAGAACGGCATTGTTCCTCCGACTATCAACCACGAAGAAGGTGACAACGACGAGAATATCGACTATAACCTTAATTTCACGTTCAATAAAGCACAGAAACGCGAAGTTAATGTTGCCTTGTCCAATACATTTGGATTTGGTGGTCACAATGCGTGCGTTATCTTCAAGAAATACGCAGAGTAATATCGTGTTACGTAACGAAATAGATAAGATAAGGCTCTTGTTCCGCAAGGATAGAGAGTCTTATCTTTGTTTTTATCGGATACTCGGGTTCTACCCGCGCAATATCCAACTTTATGAGCAGGCTCTCCTGCACAAATCGACTTCTGTCCGCTCCGACAAAGGACGTCCCCTCAATAATGAACGGCTGGAGTTTTTAGGTGACGCCATCCTCGACGCCATCGTAGGAGATATTGTCTATAAACGTTTTGAAGGGAAACGGGAAGGTTTCCTAACTAACACACGTTCTAAGATCGTACAACGGGAGACTTTGAATAAGTTGGCCGTTGAAATCGGTTTGGATAAACTCATAAAGTATTCCACCCGCTCTTCTTCTCACAACAGTTATATGTACGGAAATGCTTTTGAGGCATTTATCGGAGCTATTTATCTGGATCAGGGGTATGAACGCTGCAAACAGTTTATGGAGCAACGGATCATCAACCGTTATATCGACCTGGATAAAATATCCCGAAAAGAGGTTAATTTCAAATCCAAACTTATTGAGTGGAGCCAAAAAAATAAGATGGAGGTTTCCTTTGAGTTAATCGAGCAATTTCTCGATCACGACAGCAACCCTGTTTTCCAAACCGAAGTACGCATTGAAGGACTTCCGGCAGGAACAGGTACGGGATATTCCAAGAAGGAGTCTCAACAGAATGCTGCCCAAATGGCTATAAAGAAAGTAAAGGAACCCGTATTTATGTCAACTGTCGAAGAGATCAAAGCACAACATTCAGCAACTACAACAGAACCGGAGGTTGAACTTGCAACTAACTCTGAAACAGAATTGGCAACTGAACTTGAGAATGAATTTGAGAATGAACTTGAAGCCGAACTGAATGTAATTCCCGAGACAAAACCGGAGAATGTTTTAGAAGAAAACACCTCCGATAATGAAATTTCTACGGTACAACCTACTATGGAAGCCGAGGAGACTAGCCAAAGCAAATCCCCATGCGACGCCCCTGAATCACCAAATCGTGATCTTCAGTAACTAATTTCAGTTTTCCTGCAACTTCTTCAAGAGGGATAGATGCAATATCGTCCCCTTTTAAAGCTACCATACGCCCGAATTCACCCTTGGCGATCAATTCTGTCGCGTGGCCGCCCATACGGGTAGAAAGATTGCGGTCGAAAGGAGTAGGCGAACCACCACGCTGAATATACCCCAGAACTGTTTCGCGAGTTTCTATACCAGTTTCATATTCAATCTCCTGCGCAATATATTCAGCAGCCCGTTTGCGCCCGTCTGTCCTAATACCTTCTGCTACCACTACAATAGAATAAGGCTTGCCTTTTTTCAGTCTTTCCAGAATCGTATTACCAATATTTTTAATGTCATAAGCAATTTCGGGGACAAGAATCACATCCCCTCCTCCTGCCATACCGGAATACAAAGCAATCCAACCCGCTTTGTGCCCCATCACTTCAATCACCATCACCCTTTTGTGAGAACTTGCGGTGGAATGTAAACGGTCGATGGCATCGGTAGCAATACTTACTGCCGAGTCGAAACCGAAAGAAATATCTGTGCCCCAAATATCATTATCAATGGTTTTAGGAACAGATACAATATTCACTCCCATCGCAGCAAACTTCGCCGCTGTCTTCTGTGTTCCATTTCCGCCGATACAAACGACACAGTCGAGTTCCATTTCCCGGATATTCTGAAGGATTAAAGACGGTTTGTCAACATCAGAGACAACGCCTCCTTTTTTGAAAGGCTTCTCACGAGAGGTTCCTAACATCGTTCCACCCAGATTGAGCAAACCGGAGAGCGACTTGTCTGTAATAGATTCGACATCTTTAGTCAGCAAGCCCTGAAAACCGCTGTGAATACCTACTACTTCCATCCCGTAATAATTGATGGCAGTTTTGCACACGCCACGAATCGTGGCATTAATACCGGGACAGTCCCCGCCGGATGTTAAGATTCCAATTCTCATTGTCGCATTTTTTAGTCTAAAACTCGGGATTTATATGAAAGTCGTCTATTTTTAACGATTATTTCCGTCGTAAAGATAGAAAAAAAAGATAAATAAGTTACTTTTGCACGACTAAACATTATTATGTTAAAGCAGAAATGAATATTACAAAAATTATTAGTAAGACTTTCGATTCCCGTTTAAAACAGATAGACCTATATGCTAGTCAGGCTAGTGAGATACAGCATCGTGTGTTAAGCCGCTTAACACGCCAGGCCGCTCAAACTGAATGGGGAAGAAAGTACGATTATTCCTCTATCCGTAACTATGAAGATTTCCGTAAACGTGTTCCTATCCAGACATACGAAGAAATTAAGCCTTATGTAGAACGTTTGCGAGCTGGGGAACAGAATCTGCTTTGGCCATCGGAGATACGCTGGTTTGCAAAATCCTCCGGAACGACTAATGATAAAAGTAAATTCCTTCCTGTCAGCAAGGAAGCGCTGGAAGATATTCATTACAGAGGAGGAAAAGACGCGGCAGCTCTTTATTTCCGCATCAATCCGGATAGCCATTTTTTCTCCGGCAAGGGACTGATTCTAGGAGGGAGCCATAGCCCGAACCTCAATTCCAATCATAGTTTAGTAGGAGATTTATCCGCTATTCTGATTCAAAACGTAAATCCGCTTATTAATTTCATTCGCGTACCAAGCAAGAAAATTGCGTTGATGAGCGAATGGGAAACCAAGATAGAAGCAATCGCCAACAGCACTATTCCGGTAAATGTGACAAGTCTGTCCGGTGTACCGTCGTGGATGTTGGTACTTATCAAACGTGTTCTTGAAAAGACAGGAAAGCAGGCACTGGAAGAAGTATGGCCTAACCTGGAAGTCTTCTTCCACGGTGGAGTGGCTTTCACACCGTATCGTGAGCAATATAAACAGGTGATTACAACACCTAAAATGCATTATGTAGAGACCTACAATGCTTCGGAAGGATATTTCGGAACCCAGAACGACCTTTCCGATCCAGCCATGTTATTAATGATCGACTATGGAATTTTCTACGAATTTGTTCCATTGGAGGAAGTTGGAAAAGAAAATCCACGGGCTTATTGTCTTGAAGAAGTCGAGCTCAACAAGAACTATGCAATGGTTATTTCTACTTCCTGTGGTTTGTGGAGATACATGATTGGTGATACAGTGAAGTTTACCAGCAAGAATCCCTATAAGTTTGTCATCACGGGAAGAACGAAGCATTTCATCAATGCATTTGGTGAAGAGCTGATTGTCGATAATGCTGAAAAAGGATTGGCAAAAGCTTGCGCCGAGACCGGAGCACAAATTTGCGAATACTCTGCGGCGCCGGTGTTTATGGATGAGAACGCAAAATGCAGGCACCAGTGGCTAATAGAATTTGCTCAAATGCCGGATTCCGTAGAAAAGTTCGCCGCGATACTTGACGCTACGCTGAAAGAGGTTAACTCTGACTATGAAGCCAAACGATGGAAAGATATTGCTTTGCAACCATTGGAAGTGATCGTTGCGCGTCAGGGATTGTTCCATGACTGGCTGGCACAGAAAGGAAAACTGGGAGGACAACACAAAGTACCCAGATTAAGCAATACACGTGAATATATAGAAGCAATGCTGGTGCTGAATAATAGCGCTCATCCGGAAGAATAACCAAAAACCAAAACATAACCACTACAAGTTTTTTCCATTACAGAGGTTACTTGTATAAGGAGAGAGCGTCAAAACAACTCTCCGATTTCTTCCAGGCACGGATTACACGAATTACATGGATAAGTTTATTCTCTTTCCTTGTTTATTCGTGTAATCCGTGCCTTAGTTATATCGATTAGCAAGCTAAGTTTTGTTTTAAAAAACTTGCGTCAGAGCGTTCATCTTCCCAATATATAAGATTACCGGGCGCTGACTATGATTCCTCCTCCTAATAGTAATCCGTCTCCATAGAATGCAGCAGCCTGCCCGGGAGCAATGGCTGTTAATGGTTCATGAAGCTGCACGTGCAGTAAATGATCCGATGTGACGGTAATCGTGCCATGGTTTTCCTGCTTGCGATAGCGTATCTTCACAATTATGTCAGAGCGTCCTAAAGTACGCTCCTGATTTACAAGATTCCAATCTTTCAACCACATTTCTGTTTTTTCCAACGATGAAAGAGAAGCCAATACCACTTCATTCTTTTCAGGATCAATCTCTTTCACAAATACAGGACGATTCAGATGAATGCCCAAACCACGTCTCTGCCCAATAGTATAAAAGGGATAGCCTTCATGCCAAGCAATAAAATTTCCCTTTTCATCGATAAATCTTCCTCTTCTGATCCTGTCAGACCAGGTCTGTTTATCGCTGCCCGATGTCTGACTATTGTTGATTGATGCCTCACTATTACTGACCGACATCTGACCATTTCTGACCAACCAGTCTTTTAAAAAGGTCCGATAGTCCATCGGGCAAAAACAGACACCAATACTATCCTTTTTGGTTGCCACCTTTCGAAAGCCATGTTCAGCAGCCCAGGCACGGGCTTCAGCTTTCGTAATATCGCCCATCGGCAACAGCATCCTATTAAGAATATCCTGTTTCAATCCCCATAAGAAGAAGGTTTGATCCTTATCCGAATCGGCGGCGTATGTTATATAAAAGGTTTCATTTAGTTGTATATTCTGTGCATAGTGTCCGGTAGCAATATAAAAAACTCCCATTTCATCGGCAATCTTAGCAAGCAAAGGCCATTTCAGGTAATTATTGCACAAGGTACAGGGGACCGGAGTACGTCCTGCCAGGTATTCCTGCACAAAATATTCAATAATCTGCCGGGCAAATATTTCACGGGCATCGTATGTTATATGCCGTATTCCTAAACGTTCTGCCAAATTACGGGCATCTTCCAGGTATTCTGTCGAACCATTCAATTCATAAAAACGGAAGGTTACCCCGATTACTTCATAACCGGCTTCCAGCAGTCGCATAGCAGCAACAGAGCTATCTGTACCACCACTCATTCCAAGCAATACACGTTTGTTTTCCTCTATCATGCTGCAAAATTAAGTATTTTCCCGTATCTTTGTCAGTTAAAGCCTAAAAGAGAATGAAAGAGAGACCAACTAACGGACAAGTTATAATCGTTTTCACAGAGCATCCGATACTCGGCATATTACTGATTCCGTATATTGCGAAAAGGCTGAACGATGGCACCTTGCAATTAGTGGAGCAAGCGTTTCACGCCTCTCCGGAAGCTATGAGCATAATGAGCGAAGCGGAAAGACAAGCTATCGATATCGCTTCATACTATACAGAAAAGTATCTGATGGGCCTCTACTCCCGTGAAAAAACAGTATCACGCTTTCTACATAAGCTATCCGAAGATCCGGAACGAATTAAAAATAATATTCGCCCGTTTATCGAAAAGAAGCTGTTGGAGATGCTGGCGTTGATACGGGAAAACGGACTGCCTTTTTATCAGAAACAAGCCGGTAGCAAAATCTTATACGCCCATCATATTTATCATATCAACCCTCACGACGTAGAAATTCGCGTAACGTTTCATGTTGACAGTAAAACGTTCCGTTATCAGTTGCAGTGTTATTATGAAGGGCAACCGTTCTCTTTGAGTGAGTTAAAACCGGTAGTTGTACTGACCTCCTCGCCGACCACTCTATTATTGGGAATGGAGTTATATTTCTTTCCGCACATTGAAAGCGCACGTATCTTACCTTTCACAAAGAAAAGATCGATTAGCGTAAACGCTTTACAGATTGAAAAATACATAGACAACATCGTTATTCCAATTGCGCGTTATCACGATATCGAGACTCACGGTTTGAATATTACTGAAGAAGAATGTGCCTGTGAGGCTGTTCTCTCATTCGAAGATGCCACATACAACGGACAAGCATTGCAACTTGTCTTCCGCTATGGAGACCAGACATTTGCACCAGATAGTGCTAATGAAATGAAGAAAATCATTTATCGGAAAACATCCGATAAAATCGGCTTTTTCCGGCGTAATATTACAGTGGAAGGACAAGCAGTCCAACTCTTAACGAATGCCGGTCTGCAACAACTCAATGCCACACACTTCCAACTATCTGCCAAAGCTCCGGAAAAGACAATTGTCGAATGGGTCAACAATCATCGGGAGATGTTGCAGCAATCCTTTCACCTTACCAGTAATGTAGGGAATGCATTGTATTGTCTGGATGAGATACGCATCGAGCAAAGCTGCGATGATGAGGTTGACTGGTTTGAACTGCACATCACTGTTGTTATCGGTAATCTGCGCATTCCTTTTTCACGTTTCCGCAAACATATCCTCGAAGAAAAGCGGGAATATCTGCTACCTGACGGGCGTATGATTCTCCTGCCTGAAGAGTGGTTCAGCAAATATGCGAACTTACTGGAGATGGGAGTACAAACAGAAAAAGGAATTCGGTTGAAACATGCATTTATAGGTGCCGTACAGACAGCTTTGGGTGAGGATGGAGTGAAAAAATTCCCCGCGAAGCAGCAAATACATAACGTTGCCGTACCAAGAACACTTAAAGCAACGTTACGCCCCTATCAGCAGAAAGGATTCTCGTGGATGGTACACCTCCATAAACAAGGATTTGGCGGATGCCTGGCAGATGACATGGGACTCGGGAAGACGCTTCAGACTCTTACCCTGCTACAGTACATATATAAGCCATCCGCTCCCAAACAACCCGCTACCCTAATTGTAGTCCCCACATCGCTACTTCACAACTGGCGACGGGAAGCCAAGCGCTTTACAGGGCTCTCAATGATGGAATACAACAACACCGTGGCTATAGACAAGAAACGTCCGGAAAAATTCTTCGGTCATTTTCACTTGATCTTTACTACGTATGGCATGATGAGAAACAACATTGATATACTCTCTTCTTACCGTTTCGAATACGTTGTGCTCGATGAAAGCCAGAATATCAAGAATAGCGAATCGCTCACCTTCCGGTCGGCAATTCAACTGCAAAGCAAACACCGACTCGCACTAACAGGTACTCCTATCGAAAACTCATTAAAGGACCTGTGGGCTCAATTTCATTTTATACAACCGGACTTACTGGGCACGGAAAGTGCTTTCCAAAAGCAGTTCATAATGCCGATTCGCCAGGGAAACGAACGCGTACGAGTGCAGTTGCAACAACTGACTGCCCCATTCATCCTCCGCAGAAGCAAGAAAGAGGTAGCTCCGGAACTTCCTGAACTTACGGAAGAAACAATCTACTGCGACATGACTGAAGAGCAGAACACGTGTTACGAACAGGAGAAAAACAGCCTGCGAAACATACTTCTCCAGCACCCTCAAAGTACGAACAGGCTCCATTCATTCAGTGTACTAAATGGCATTTTGCGTTTACGACAACTCTCTTGTCATCCGCAACTCATTCTTCCTGATTATACCGGAACATCCGGAAAAACCGCACAGATAATCGAAACATTCGATACATTACAAAGCGAAGGACACAAAGTCCTAATTTTCTCTTCATTCGTCAAACATCTGGAGGTCTTGGCTGAAGCTTTCCGAGAACGAGGCTGGAAATATGCCCTATTAACAGGAGCAACCAACAACCGGCCTTCCGAAATCGCCCATTTCACCGAGCAAAAAGATGTTCAGGCATTCCTTATTTCACTAAAAGCAGGGGGTGTGGGACTCAATCTTACACAAGCCGACTATGTATTTATCATAGATCCCTGGTGGAATCCTGCCGCCGAATCGCAAGCCATCGCCCGTGCCCATCGTATCGGTCAGGATAAGCAGGTGATTGCCTATCGCTTCATTACACAAAACAGCATTGAGGAAAAGATTCTGCATCTGCAAGATGAGAAACGAAAACTGGCGGAAACATTTGTTGCCGACAGTGAGTCATTGCCTATATTAAGCAATGAGCAATGGGTAGACCTGCTCTAATAATACATAAAGCCTCAATCTATCACAGAGGTGTGTAAAATGTATTATTTCATCGTATTCCTGAATTTTTTTATCCATATACTCTTATTTTATCCGGTTATCTTTGCCACTGTGAAAATTATAAATAACCCGAAATAATAAATGTATGAAAAACAGGAGCATTACCTACCTATTACTATTTGGTATTTGCAGCATGTTGGCAATCATGCAATCATGCCAAAAAACAGACGACCTGGAAGCAGACATCAATTCTCTGAAAGACCGTGTCGCTGCTTTGGAAAAAGCAACGGAAGGACTGAATACTTCATTTGCCAGTCTGCAAGCCCTTATGCAAAAAAACAAAATCATTATCGGAATTACTCCGACTAAAGATGGCTTAGGATATTTGCTGGAACTTAGTGACGGAACAAGCATTAAAGTCATGGAGAGTGAAGCTGTACAAGCGTCTGTCCCTGAATTTTCCGTAGACGAAGAAGGCTACTGGATATATAAAACAAGTAATGATACAGATTTCAAATACCTGCCAGGAGCCGATGGAGAGAAAGTATCAGCATGGCCCCGTGATGGAGAAGGCAATGTGGTGGCAACTCCATTAATCAGCGTATCTTCCAGTGGATATTGGCAAGTGAGCTACGATAATGGACAAACATATACAAGCTTAGGAACTAAGGCCGAAGGTGGAAGTCAGGGAGGAACCAGCATATTCAGTAAGGTAGAATATAATGAAGCAAACCATACTTTCTCATTCACCCTGGCCGATGGTGAAAAAACATATACTTTCCCAGTAGACGACAGCTTCGGACTGATCATTTATGGTCTCAATGATGCTGACAGTGAACAAGCTGTGCAAGTTTTTGCCCCCAATGAGAGCCATAAAGAGTATAAAGTAGAACAGAATGACGTGCAACAAGCTGCAATACAAGCTCCTAAAGGATGGGATGTTCTTTTATCCGAGAACTTATTAACTATCACACCACAAGCAACTGTTGTAAAAGACGTAGAAGAAACAATTAAGATTGTACTTACTTCATCAAAGAATTATATCCGTATTGTTTCTATTGAAGTGAAACAACTTTCCAATGAAACCGGAGCAAAAGCCTGGCAACAATTTGTAAACGCAGATCAACAAAATGTATTATTGGACTTTTCATACGCCGGATATAAACATGGTGAAATAGCTCCTCCTGAAATAGAAACATTAATAGCACAAGGATATAAAGTATACGATGTTACAGATCCCCAATATGGGGCTATCCCCAACGACGGCAAATCTGACAGAGCAGCTTTCATGAAGGTACTGGAAGAAATAGCAAGAGAAACAAAGCAAGAAGATCTCAATAATATGACAGATCGATATATTAAGGAAAACGCTAAAGCTATTATCTACTTCCCAGAAGGGAATTATATTCTACAAGATGAGGATTCTAAGGATCGCAGGATTCGTATATCGATGAGTGATATTGTTTTAAAAGGAGCCGGAAGAAACAAAACAACACTCGAAATGACTGCTGCAAATAATTCTCCCAAACCTACTGAGGAAATGTGGAATGCTCCTGTTATGATGGAGTTCAAACATAATACAGGATTAGGAGAATCAATTGGTGCTATCACTGAAGACGCTCCCATAGGCAGCAAAACCATAACGGCCAGTTTAACAGGAGTAAGTGCGGGCAGTTGGGTATGTCTCGTACTGGGAACCCCCAAGTTGGGAAACACGGATAATGATGTTATTAATTCCGAACTATCGCCTTATCAATGGCAAGATATTAAGGTACAACAAGGCATTACTCCCAATATCAAAACAAATGGTATTCAAATATTCGAATACCATCAGATTGAAAAGATTAGTGGTAACAGTATTACCTTTAAAGAACCCATCATGCATGCTATTAATAAAGATTGGGGATGGAATGTACATAAATTCGCCAATTATGCCAATGTTGGCGTAGAAGACCTTACATTTAAAGGACATGCCAAAGAGAAGTTTATTCATCACGGCTCTGACATAGATGACGGTGGTTTTAAGCTTATCGATTTTGTACGTCTGACCAATTCATGGATGCGCCGGGTTAATTTTGAAAGTGTTAGTGAAGCCATGTCAATCACAAGTTCTGCCAATTGTTCTGCTTATGACATCACTATTGGTGGTAATCGTGGACATGCTTCTATCCGCTCGCAAGCTTCTTCCCGTATCTTTATTGGAAAAGTAACTGAAAGCAGCAATGGCTACACACTTAGAAAAGGAGAAGGTGAAAGCACATTGATGGAATATAAAACAAACGTTGGTCAATATCACGCTTGCGGTGTTTCAAAGCAAAGCATGGGTGCTGTAATATGGAATGTGAAATGGGGAGATGATTCTTGCTTTGAATCACATGCCACACAGCCACGTGCAACATTAATTGACTGCTGTACTGGCGGTTTCATGCATTGGAGACAAGGAGGAGACTCTGCTCAAATGCCAAATCACATGGAGAATCTGACAATATGGAATTTCTATGCAACAAATGTACAAACAGATCAGGACATCGATACAGAAGGTAAATTTACCTGGTGGGATAGTAACGGCTTTTGGTGGAAATTTATGCCTCCTATCATTGTCGGTTTCCACGGAAGTCCTTTAGATTTTGATGCTACTCAAATGAAGCGACTCGAAAGTAACGGAACTGCTGTGGAACCATATTCACTCTATGAGGCTCAATTACGTAAACGTTTGGGATATGTTCCTTCCTGGCTATCCTCTTTAAAATAATAACTTTAAAACAATATAATCATGAAAAAAGTATGGAGTATGTTCATGTTATTGGCTGTATGCCTGGTAGCATGTACCAACATTGACGATTTGGAAGATGATGTAGACGCACTGAAAAAGCGCGTTACCGCACTCGAGACACAAGTACGTGATATAAATAGTAACACAGAAGCTCTTCGCGAACTTTATAATGAAGGAACATTTATTACTAATATAGAGGAAAAGTCTGATTCCTACACACTCACTTTGAGCAATGGAAAAACAGTAAATCTATATATGAAAAACGATAATAACCTGTTATGCCCTATTATCGGTATCGATTCAGAAGGCTACTGGACTGTTCTTTACAACAAAAATGAAACTCCGGAGCGTCTGACTGTAAACGGACAACCTGTGAAAGCTAATGGAGAGAGTGGCAAGACTCCTACATTTAATGTAGATAGTGAAGGCTACTGGCAGGTTAGCTATGATGAAGGAAAAAACTATGAATATATATACAAAGAAGGAACTACTGACAAAGTCAGCGCAACTGGTGACGGTTCCGCTCCGGCAGAAGACAAAAACTTCAAGAGTGTAACAGTAGAAAACAACGAACTGGTCTTAGTACTTGCGGGTGAGGATGCTCCAACCATACGTATCCCTATCATCAGCGACTTTGAATGTAGTTTTGCGGCTGAAGATTTAGAACAAATACAAGAGTTTTCTGCAGGTGAAACGAAAGAATTTACCATGACCATGAGAGGAGTAGAAAATACAATGATTACTGCTCCAGAAGGATGGAGTGCTAAATTCTCTAAGGAAGCTGGAAAAGAAAATGTATTGATTGTTACTGCCCCTGCATCAAGCGCAAAGATGATGACTCGTGCAACAGCTGATAACAGTACTGATGTTGCGATATTGGCAACAAGTGGAAAGTATGCTATGATTGCAAAGATTCAGGTTAGTATTAAGAATCGTACGGATTATAAGGCTATGTTTGAAGCCGGAGAACTTCAGATCGGTGAAGAGACTCTAAATCCTGAAAATTATACAAGTAAGGTAATAGACAGTAATACAACAAGTGATATAAGTAGTGAGTTAGGTGCATCCGAAGGAACAATTTTGTTCCTAACAGGAACAGGTACGTTCACTATCAGTTCCAATAAAGCGATTAGTGCTCCTATCATCATTGTTGGACAATATCCTGACGAACGACCCAACCTGGAATTTGGAGAAACAGCTTATCTAAGTTTAAAGAGTGGTAAACTTCTGTTGAAGAACATCAACATTAAAGCACGGGCCGCAAACTACTTATTTAATAGTCCGGCTAATGGTGATGCCACATTTACCAATCTGACTATTGAAGACTGTAAAATGACCAATATAACAAAAGCTATGTATTACGTAAGTGCTACTACTGTGGGTATTGGTAACATCACATTTAAGAATTCTTTATTCGAATTTGTGAATACCGGCAACATAGCTTTCTTTAATACTACAAAAACTGCTAAACCCAGCATTTTTGGTAAATTAGTTCTCGAAAACAATATCATATATCATAAGACAAGTGTAAATCCTATACAGATATTCAACTGGGCTATAGAAACCAGCACTACAGATGAAGGTACTATGACTGTTAATATTAAGAACAATAGTTTTATTAATATCAAAGGCAGTTATATATTTATCAAAGCAAATAAAGCCAACATCAACTACACAAATAATATTTTCTGTGTATCTTCTGAAAGCACCTTAACTTCATATCTATATGAATTAAAGGATGCAGGTTCTACAGTAAATACAACCGATAACATTTTGTATGATGCAAAGGTGAACTGGAATTATGCAAATAGTGATGTATGTAAACCTGCAAATAATACATTGTCGAAAGAAAGCACTATTCCTTTTACAGAAATTGATTGTATCAACGGGGTTTTCACTAAAGATCCTGCTTATATAAACAATGGAGCAACAATTGAATAAAACTCTTTTACCAGTTTAATAATAAAGCCGTATAACTTTCGTTATACGGCTTTTATTTATCTAAATGTGAGAGCCTAATATCCCATTCCAAACTGCCACAACGGCACCACATTCATAAAGCCTCTTTCAATATCATCCTTCACCACAAATCCTTTCTGTACCTCCTGAATCTGCTTTTGTCCCTTTTTCTTTCCTCCCACCTCAAATGTCATATCATCAATCAAGAAATCAGAAACAGGAGAAGCTACTACATCCGAAAAAATACGGGTCTGGTTCAAGAAGAAAGTCTCCCTGATATTTCCAATATTAGAACTATCTTGAGCCAGACTATATATCAAATTAGTATTATCCAGATAAATTTTATCTACTTTCCCTAACCCGCGTATTCCGCCGGTAGCATCTCTCAACTGCGCAATCAATCCTGCCTCTTCAATATAAAGACAATAATCGGATATATTATTACGGCTCACTTCAAGAATTTTAGCTATATTGCTAAAATTAGGCTTGAACGGCACACTCTTGGCAATGATAGCAAGAAGTTGCTTAAGTTTACGCCCAGTGGAAACATTCATATCAGCAAATTGGGGTATGTCCGACTCCAAAGTCAAATTGATGATCTGTCGCAAACGTATATCAAAATCTTCCTCCAATGCAAAAGGATAGTAGCCTTTCTGCAAATAGTCATGAAAGAGTGGAAGCGGATGCTCCAAACCCGGAATTTCCACTTTATGTGCTACAATATCCTGCAAACTATATATTTCAGAAGGAATACGATGAAATAAATACAAATACTCACGAAAAGAAAGTCCCTGCATCTGATACATGACAGCCCGACGACTCAAATCTGAAGCTCCTTTATTAATATCCAATACAGATGAACCTGTAAAGACTATATTCAATTCTGGATGATAATCGTAAATCAATTTAAGCTCTTTCGACCAGTCTTTATATTTATGAATTTCATCAATAAATAAATGCCTACCACCCATCTTGACAAAAGCATCCGCTAAATCCAGCAAACGATGGCTCGCAAAATAAAAATCCTCGGCTGTCACATACAAAGAATCATTCAAATTCAGACTTTCTTTAATATGTTGCAATACAAGAGTAGTCTTCCCTACTCCTCTAGGTCCCGTAAGCCCTATCATGCGACTATTCCAATTTATCTTGGCATAAATATACCGGTGAAACTCTATATTAGTTTCCCGTATCATCTTGTTGAAATACTCAAATAACTTATCCATATATCATTGATTTATAGGCAAAGATACGATTATTTGCACTATGACAGTGCAAATAGCAAAACAAATTGCACTATCATAGTGCAATTTCATCTAAAACCACATCTTTTCCCCCACCACCTTGCGGAAAAACTTTTTTAATCTATCTTTGCACCCAAAACAACGCTACATGAAATACAAACTTATCGTGCTCGACCTTGACGGCACACTCACCAATTCTAAAAAAGAAATCACTCCCCGCAACAGGGAAACTCTAATACGTATACAAGAGCAAGGAATACGACTCGTATTAGCTTCCGGACGACCTACTTATGGTATTGTACCATTAGCCAACGAATTACGGATGAATGAATTCGGAGGTTTCATCCTTTCCTATAACGGAGGTGAAATTATCAATTGGGAAACAAAAGAGATGGTATATGAAAATGTGTTACCTAATGAAGTTGTTCCGATGCTCTATGAATGTGCCCGTACCCACCAACTAAGTATATTAACCTATGACGGAGCAGATATAATAACAGAAAACTCTCAAGACCCATACGTACAAAAAGAGGCCTTTCTCAATAAAATGGCAGTACGGGAAACAAACGACTTCCTCACAGAGATCACGCTTCCTGTAGCCAAATGCCTCATCGTGGGAGACGCAGATAAACTCATTCCGCTTGAAGCAGAACTTAGTCTCCGGCTACAAGGACATATTAACGTTTTCCGTTCAGAACCCTATTTCCTCGAATTAGTTCCGCAAGGAATTGACAAAGCTCTTTCTCTTGCTGTCTTATTAAAAGAAATAGGAGTAGCACGAGAAGAAGTCATAGCAATGGGAGATGGCTATAATGACTTATCCATGATTAAGTTTGCAGGACTGGGAATTGCTATGGGAAATGCACAAGAACCTGTAAAAAAAGCAGCAAATTACATCACTCTAAGCAACGAAGAAGACGGTGTAGCAGAAGCTATTGATAAGTTTTGCAGTCAACAATAACCAAACATTTATTTTCATGCTGACAAAATTTTAGTTTCTCGGTGAGAAACCTTTGGTTTCCCGTAATGAAACCATTGGTTCCTCGGTGTGAAACTTTTAGTTTTATACCGGGAAACTAATAATATTATCAGTAAAACAACTCAAGAGCTAAAATCAACTCATCAAAGATAGAGCGCATATTCAGATTTTATACTAACTTTGCAGTTCCAATAAAACAAATATAAAATGTTATGGAACATCAACTTACCATTTACAACACCTTAGATAGAAAGAAAGAGTTGTTCGTACCGCTTCATGCACCTCATGTAGGCATGTATGTGTGCGGACCGACTGTTTACGGAGATGCCCATTTAGGACACGCCCGCCCGTCTATAACCTTCGATGTATTATTCCGCTATCTCACCCACCTAGGATATAAAGTACGCTACGTACGAAATATTACCGATGTAGGTCATCTGGAACATGATGCCGATGACGGAGAAGACAAGATTGCCAAGAAAGCACGTCTGGAAGAGTTGGAACCAATGGAGGTTGTTCAATATTTCCTGAACCGCTATCATAAAGCAATGGAAGCACTGAATGTACTTTCTCCGAGCATCGAACCACATGCTTCAGGACATATCATTGAACAAATCCAACTGGTACAGAAGATTTTGGATGCCGGATACGCCTATGAAAGCGAAGGCTCCGTTTATTTTGATGTAGCCAAATACAACAAAGATCACCATTACGGAAAACTTTCCGGACGTAATCTGGACGACGTATTGAATACCACCCGTGACCTCGACGGACAAAGCGAAAAACGCAATCCCGCCGATTTCGCCCTTTGGAAAAAGGCACAACCTGAACATATCATGCGCTGGCCGTCTCCATGGAGCGACGGTTTCCCCGGATGGCACGCCGAATGTACCGCTATGGGACGCAAATACCTAGGCGAACACTTCGATATTCACGGAGGAGGAATGGACTTGATTTTCCCTCACCACGAATGTGAAATCGCACAATCGGTAGCCTCACAAGGTGATGACATGGTTCACTACTGGATGCACAACAACATGATTACCATCAACGGAACCAAGATGGGTAAATCACTTGGCAACTTCATCACGCTGGACGAATTCTTCACCGGTACTCATAAGCTACTGGCACAAGCCTACACACCAATGACAATCCGTTTCTTCATCCTGCAAGCTCATTACCGCAGCACGGTAGATTTCAGCAATGAAGCACTGCAAGCATCCGAAAAAGGCCTGCAGCGTCTGATGGAAGCCATTGACGCATTGGATAAAATTACTCCCGCATCGGCAACTTCAGAGGGAATCAACGTGAAAGAACTGCGCGCTAAATGCTACGAAGCAATGAATGACGACTTAAATACACCGATTGTCATCGCACAGCTTTTCGAAGGCGCCCGCATTATAAACAATATCATTGCCGGTAATGCTACCATCTCAGCCGAAGACCTGAAAGACCTGAAAGAAACATTCCATCTGTTCAGTTTCGACATCATGGGATTGAAAGAAGAAAAAGGCTCTTCAGATGGTCGTGAAGCAGCTTACGGCAAGGTAGTAGATATGCTACTGGAACAACGTATGAAAGCGAAAGCCAACAAAGACTGGGCTACTTCCGACGAAATCCGCAACACCCTGACAGCACTCGGATTTGAAATCAAAGATACTAAAGACGGTTTCGAATGGAGGCTGAATAAGTAATAAGAAAAGAAAGTGCTCAACGCACCGTGCAAATACAAAGAAGACCGGCTCACCACGAACCGGTCTTCTCTTTTTTCATAGAAACATGATAACTAATACCTCTCTTTAAATTCTTGTTTTCTCTTATCTTATTCACTAATTATTTATTTTCCATGAGCATTTCAACCGGCTGTCCATGCTGACAGGTTACCGTCAGTACGGTCTGGTCTCCCTGCTGTTCCAACCGGACATTTTCCATCGGGCTTGTCAATCTCCAATGTCCTTTAAGCCGTATCTCCTTAGTAATAGGACGACTGGGCTCTTTCGTTGTATACGTCTTCTCTTCTATATTCAGATTCGGATCACAGACGCTTAAACGGATACCCTTATCAGATTCCTTTGCATACATCACCATTGTTTCCGCAGGAATAGCCACGAACACTTTATCAGCGGCAGGCTGATAAGCTTCAAAAGCAGCATACGCCGTGATACCTGTCTTTTTATCATAAACAACGTGAGCAGTCTGATCGCGTTGCAACACCTCGTATGCAGGAGTTTTGCGCAGTTCGTCGAGATCGGAAGCAGAAGGCTGTATCAATACCATATATTCATAAGTCCCCTCTTTCGGCGCCTTGCCATGTTCTATCCAGGCAGAAGAAAATTTTCCTTTGGTTATTTCACGCGTCTTTTCATGCCGTGATTCCTGTTCTGCCACCTGTGCGCGAACGGTTCCGTCCACTACATGATAATAATTGTCATAACCATCATGAAGCCAATAGTTATCCTCTCCTACTTTGGGCTCCTTACCATTATATTTTGTCTGGAAAAGAGTCGTTTCCGTAGGATAATCCGCATTGGAGTTCGCAATACCTGTTCCCAGGCAAACCATCCGGTTATCAAAACAGAAAACGGATTTACGGGCCACAAAGTCTGGTGTGAAGTTCTCATAATCCCGTTCTGCCAATTTCATAGCGAACATTCCATTTTTACCATCTAAAGAACTGCTTCCGGAGAAATTCTCTTTGGAGCGTGCCATAGTCGTTCCTTTCAATGGGCTATCAAGCAAGTTGAAAGGCAAATGAATGGTAGTTGTGCCCGGCAAACGGTTCCAGTCCCATCCCTCCTGCACAAAACCGCTTCCGGCACGTGACACGGGATTTCCTTTCCCCATAATCTGCACGGAGCCATAACTCTGATAACGTCCGTAACGGTTATCTTTCGTATAAATTTCAGAGCCCCATACGTCAGTGGTATACCCTTTCAATGTCACCATCCAGTCCGCACGACGGAAAATGCCTGCCGAACCATAGTTGTAAACGAAGAATCCCTGTGGAGCCTGTGCCGGTTGAATACCTTCCTTCTTGAAGAAACGCGCATTCGGAGTATCACTATTGCGTATCAGACGTAAATAGTCGGCAGCCAGACCACGATCAAACGTATTTCCCTGACCGGACAAATCGCCGGATAAAGCGATATTGGCAAATGCTTCGATATCATCGCTTCCCATCTTCCCTCCAAAAGGATGACGGCCACTGATTCCGATGCCCCATTCATAGAAATTGCAATAATTGCGCATAGCAATAAAGGCTGATTTCATGTGTTTGCGCGCATCTTCGGTCAGTTCAAAACTTGTACCATTGGTAAATGCAATATATTCTCCTACAGTCGCAAGTACTCCAGTGGTATATCCCGGATAGAAACCGCCATGATGGAAAGTCGTACCGTCTACCTTTATACCACCGATCGTTCCCGGAGTATAACGCAAAGAAGAAGATAGCCAACGTGACAAGCCGCTCAAAGCTTGCGCCTGTTCCCTTGCATCGGGAAACATCATAGCGGAAATAAATTTCGCCATCAATAACGTATGCCAGGAATCCAACAATTCATCACGTGTTGGAGAACATGGCTGACGAGTTTCTTGCAGAGCCGCCCAAAAACGCAATGTGGAGAGATAAGCATCCCGATGAGGATGTTTATAGATAGCATCACGCATCAGCCAGGCAGTTGTATATATCTTACGTACCTGATAACCATAATGATGATTGGTACCCATACCGCTACCGTATGCAAATCCCTGATCGATAGCATAGTCGAATACGGTAAAGTAGTTTTTCTTTGATGTTTCGTTCTGGTTATAATAAGCATCATAGGCAAAGCCGGAAAGCATCGTTTCAATATCGTTCCATGACATTTCTCCTTTCTTCTTGTCCTGTTCATCAGGAGCAACAATAGGAGTTCCTATAAATCCCGTCCCAGCGATGGATGGACTGATAGCCGCTTTCTCAAATGTTTTATAGGCAGCATTAATCGGTCCTTGCGGAGCCTTTTTCACTTCCAGAAAGTCAGTCAAACGTTGTTCGATAGTCTTCAGCTCCTTCTTTTGTTCGCTTGTCAATTTAGAAGGCAGAGGAATATCATACGACTGTTGTTCCCATTTCCACACGAGACACCAATGCCACAGGTCACGATTAGACAGCCCATTATTGGTAGGCAACTGTTGGTCGGGAGTGGTACGAAGATTCATTTTCTTTTCCGGAAAAATCAGACGGTCAAGAAAGATACGTCCCTTCCGTTGCGGGGCAACCAGCCGATAGGCTACGATCTTCTTATCTTTCTTGTCGCCCTGCATATACTCAAAAGAGATCCAGCAAGCCCGCCAGCCTGCTGCCTGTAAACGATAAGAGAACCAATAAGAGACTTCTCCTGCCTTATTCAGAAACTCAAAACGAATAGAATCCTGCTGCGGTTTCTCATTATAAATCCACAAGGTAATGCCGAATTGCTTCTCATTTCTCGCATTCAACGATAAAGGAGCAATTTGAATGTCCAGCGTAGAACCAGGCTGAAAGTCCCATTCCAGACTACTTTCACCCTCCTTGTAAAAAAGAGAAGAGATTTTCACTTCTCCCTTTCCGGAAACTGTAAATGCTTCGGGCACTTTCTCTTCAAATCCGATGAGTTGGGCGAAAGTTGAAGGAATAATTCCCAAAAGGAATAATATTATAAAACAACTGCTTTTCATTACTGAATTGTTATCTTTTTTAGGCACGGATTACACGGATGAACGCGGTTACTTTGCAACAATGACAACACTAAAGACCCTGAATCCGCGTGATCAGTGCCTAAATGATTATATAAGAATACATAAATCGTTAATAAGGAATCCGATCCGACAGAATCTTTTCCGTATACCAAGGATCATTAATCTCCTTTAGCATAGCTCCCATTTCACCGCAAAGTTGTGCCACAATTTCCTTATTTTCTTCCAAAGGCAAGTTATGCAGTTGATATGGATCTTTTACATCATCGAATAAGAGGCTTTTCTTCAATTGCTTCGTATCACGGTCGATATATAAAGCCAACGTATATTGAGCCGTCTTGATACCTCTTGAAGAAGGGAAGTAAGTCTGCACCAATCCATTCTCATCTTTATCGCCATCTACATTCTGAATATACAGCGCACCGGTAGGACGAACAATTTCCGCCTTTTCATCGAAGAAAAGAGGAGCAAAATTACGTCCCTGCACTTCTGCCGGGATAGAATCACCCAGCCCGCACAGGCCAAGCACCGTAGGCATAATATCAGGAGCGGAAAGCAATAAATCATCCACCCTCGGCTGAATCTTACCGGGGAAACGAACCAAGAACGGAATATTCATAGATTCGGAATAAGGGGAATTCTTCGGATCATCGGTACGCTGGCTGCACATCGTTTCACCATGATCGGAAGCAAAGATGACAACTGTATTCTTATCTAATCCCATCTCTTTCAATGTTTCCAGAATCTGACCGAAAGCACGGTCCACACCGGTTACGGAGGCGAAATAATAGCGGGCGGATGCTGCCTTCTTCATCTTCAAGTCTACATTCGGGCGAATCAACAGACTATCCAAAGGCCGGTCTTTATAAAGATTGAAATCTTGTTCCTCGCAGTCATTCAAAGAACGGTACGGGCTGTGAGGAGGATTCATACCTACCATAATAAAGAAAGGTTTCTTGGTATCGCGTACGTTACCGTCATTTTTCAGATAAGAAACAACCTTGCCTGCTTCATGCAGGGGCGACCATTCTTTCGGATCATGTCTCTTGCCATCCGTATCCCAATAATGCGGGTTCTTATGTTCATCAAATGTACCGTAAGAATACCAGTAATTAAAACCATGACGACGTTCTTTCGGAGTATAAGCATCCCATGCCGGACGTTTCTCTTCCACATATTGTCCCGGATGTTCGGGATCGTTCGGAGTTGGGAAGTCGGCATGAAGTTTGCCGAAATAGGCACAGTCGTAACCTGCTTTACTAAATACATCGCCAATACATTCCGCATCTTCGCGTAAGGAGCTGATCGGACGTGAAGAGTTACAATTCAATGGTACACCGCTTTTATTCGGGTACATACCGGTCAATAACATTCCACGATGAGGGCTACTCAACGGACAGTTACTCTGTGCAGACGACAGTACCATCGATTCACGCGCAAACGCATCCAAATTAGGAGTATGCACGGGGTCTCCTTTAAAATTTACTTTATCCCGAAATCCGTCCTGATTCCAAAAGCCCATCGCCTGATTACGGTATTGATCGGGAAATACATAAATTATATTGGGATGTTCTGCTTGTTGGGGCACTTGCTTCGGAGCCTTGCAACCCTGTGCGGCAAACAGCGTCAAGCCTCCTACAAGAAGGTTAATAGGTTTATTCATGATAGTTTACGATAAATGATTTAAACAGGTTAGTAATAAATAATAAGAGAGGAATAATAAACAATCAATGCTGAATGATAAACGGTAAACATGTTACGTTAGAATCTGTAGAGTATTCATCGTTCACTGCTTACCGTTCATTATTTTTTATTATTTCTTATACCTTATTTCTTTTCCAAATCTCTTTTACGCATCAGTCCTTCCAGGAAGTAATAGTCAGCATAGTTCAGAGGGACATCGATTTCCTGACCGTGAGGAATACTACCTACTGAATGCATCAGGATAAAGTTTCCATTTGTTCCAACCTTCGCACGATAAGCAGGCGAGCCTAAACTCTCCATAATCTTATCAGCGGTTTCTTTGTAGTGATTATCCGGCAGGTAGCCATCCAGTTCGTAAAGGGCAGAAGCTGTACAAGCGGCAGCAGAAGCATCACGCGGTTCGTTCGGAATATTCGGAGCATCGTAATCCCAGTAAGGAACGAGATCTTCCGGCATATTCTTATTATTAAATATAAAATTATATACTTTTTGTGCCTGGTCGAGATATTTCTTATCTTTGGTATAGCGATAGCAGGTAGTATATCCATACAGAGCCCATGCTTGTCCGCGAGCCCAAGCCGATTCGTCAGCATATCCCTGTGCAGTTTGTCTCTTACGCACTTCTCCTGTCTCCGGATCGTAATCTACCACATGGTAGCAGCTGTTGTCCGAACGGAAATGATGAGCCATTGTTGTATCAGCATGTTTCACTGCAATATTGTAGAAAGTAGAATCTCCGGAAAGAGCTGTTGCTTCAAATAAGAGTTCGAGATTCATCATATTATCAATAATCACCGGACATTTCCATCCCCGTGTTCCCTGCCAACCTTTATCGGCATCCCATGACTGGATAACGCCTGCATTCGGACGAAAACGGGTAGAAAGTGACTTAGCTGTTTCAATAATTACATCTTTATATTCTTTCTTGTCCGCCAAACGGTATCCGTTCAGATAACTGCAACCGATCATAAAACCTACGTCATGATGCCATTTCAGATGTTTTACCGAATCAAGAGCTTCCGTATATTTTTCGGCCAATGGTAACCATTTCTGATCTCCAGTTAAATTATACGTGAGCCACATACTACCGGGGAAAAAGCCAGAACACCAATCATCGATAGGTATATAAGAAATACTACCATCTTCGTTGATAGTTCTTGGATTCAGGATCTTACCGGATTTTTCAATAATGTCCGTTTGAATCGTGTTTTGTGCAACTGCGTTGTCGATGTTGTCCTGAATAAAGTCTACTTCAACCTTTTTTTGTCCACCGCAACCCGTTAAGATCAAAAGGGAAAGTCCTAATGCGCTAAGAATTGTTTTCATAATACATGGATTGTTTATTAAGTGATTAATTTTCTTGATGGCAAAAGTAGTGCATTTAAATAGAATTGACCGACCTAAATAATCCAAATGAGGAACTATTTTGGTACATTTGCAAAAGATTTTGGATTTATGAATTATGATTTATGCCTGAATGACATTTTCATAAATCAGAATCCACCCCATAAATCATAAATTATAAATCATCATGACACCACAAGAATTCTTCAAGAATGATCTGTTTGCCGAAAATGCAGGCGTAGTACTGCTGGAAGCACGCAAAGGTTACAGTAAAGCCAAATTAAAAATAAAACCCGAACATCTTAATGCAGGAGCCCGCACACAAGGAGGAGCGATCTTCACATTAGCAGATCTGGCACTTGCCGCAGCTGCCAACTCGCACGGCACACTAGCTTTCTCTCTCTCGTCCACTATTACTTTTCTGCGTGCCAGCGGTCCGGGAGATACTCTCTTTGCCGAAGCACGCGAACGCTATATCGGCCGAAGCACAGGTTGTTATCAAGTAGATATAACAAACCAAGACGGAGAGCTGATTGCTACTTTTGAATCCAGCGTGTTCCGAAAGGATCAAAAAGTGCCTTTCGAAGTTCAGGAATAAAAACAGGAAGGTGCATCAACACTTTTAAAAGTATACCTTTTAGACACAAATAACGCGGACAACACGGATAAGAAGATAATAAATCCGTGTCATCCGCGTTATCCGCGTCTAAAAAATAACAGGTTGGCAGGTCAATTTACTTCTGATATGCCTTCGTTTTTCTATATCTCTATTTAACGATAGAAGTCAGCGGATGCCGGTTACCGGTCACATTATTCAGGAATGCTTTTGCCGAACCGAAGTTCAAGAATAAATCCAGGCGGACAGGAAGATGGTTCAAGTCGTCCGTTACGAAGAAAGTAATCACCTCCTTTTCTTTTCCTTTCTTATCATATTCTACCAATGAGAAGATCAGGCAACGGTAAGTAACTCCATTCTCCGCTTTCACATTTTCTTTTCCACGGTAGATAAGCGTTTGCTCTTCCACTTTACGGCCCGTAGCCATCGGGAACTTAATTTTGTCTCCCACCTTATAATCTGCAGGGTCGTAAGAACGTGCCTGTGCCAGAATACTCAACATATCGTATATACAACGGCTATCGCTAGCTTCAGATTCATCAAACGCCCCATCCCGATAGGTACGCTTCTGGTTTACGAGGCAAAGACCGTCCTTATAAGAAAACCAAGCCTCATCGACCGTGTAACGTTTTCCCTCTTCGGCACCTTTGCGGAAATAGCGCGGTTCCAGTTTTTCACCGATCACACAAGTCAGCGTATCGCGCATCTTGAAAAAGAAGTCTGCCCGTTTGCTACCTAAAGCAAGCAGGTTGATCCGATAGGCTGGTTGCGAATGATAAGTAGTCGCATTCGTTGTCAGACTGGCGAGTCCGGCTTTCACCCAGACAAACTTCCAGTTGAAGTATAAATCATACATTACATGTTCGCCGGATTGAAACGCATCATTCTTCGCTTCACATTGGGCACTGGCAGGGAGGGCGAAGATTCCCGTCAGTAATGCCACCAATCCAATAATAAGGTTACGTCGAGCGTCAACGACGGCGGTTCTGATTATTTCGATCCCTATCTTTCTTTTTCTTGTCTTCATCTGGTTTTTGTTTTTTAAGTTCGTCCGGTTTCTGCTTATCCACAGGAGTCGCATGAATATCCCACGGTTGGGTCACATCCCACAACGCTTTATATTCCAATATCGTCGGATAGTAGTAAACAGCCTCCGGCTGGATGCCTTTAGCAAAGTCTCCCGTGTCCCATTCACCATTTCCATTTGTGTCATTGATTAGTCGGGCTGCATATTTTCCTGGATTCAGGAAGTAGAAATCGACCATTCCGTCCTCTTCCACTCTCCGCTTACGGACCACCTTGTCCTGGGCGTCAAGCAATTCGACAAAGGCCAGTGAATCCGCTCCCGTCACATTGAAATGAAGCGTGAAATATTCATCTTCACTACGCACCTTGAATCCTTGTTTTATCTTATCGGTAAATAATCCGTATATTCCGTGGAAGGCAGTCGAGTCTACCGAGAATTCATATTCCAATGTCGGTTCCCAGTCATAATACAGATTAAACTTCTTCAGATTCACTGAATCCTGCTCAAATTCGAATGGTATATCTTTCCAGAGCGTATCTACTTTTTGCCGCAGATGTATGGCAGCAGTGTCATAACTGGCTATCGGTTCTTCAAAATTCAAAGAAATAGATCCATATACATCCATTGACGAAGGGGCATTGACATTCACCGGCAAGAATTTCGTCGGTTCGGGTTCATCCTCTTCCCCTTTCTTTTTCTTCTTTTTCTTTTTGTCCTTATCCGGCTCCTCTTTCTTATATTTCTGTTTCGAAACGAGGTTCAGCGTATCTGTACGGGGCACTAGCTGATTCAAAGTATCTGTATAAAGATAAGTCAGACTCATGGCCAGCGTATCCTGCTTGAAGAGCAGAGAATCTTTCACCCAATAATGGATCGTATCGTTCCGCTGATTCTTTTCGATGACAAAAGCATCCTTTTCATCGAAGTTCAAACCTTTCAAGACAGGCAAAGTGTCCGCCTTACCGGCAAAATAGAAAGTGAACTTTTGAGGAACCAGTCTTTCCGACTTGATAAGATATTGCGAATAGTTGAGCTCTTTAAAAGCACGGAGAATGACATCATCCGGCAAATAATGCATATATTTCTTCTCAACAATCGTGTCGTAAGTCAATGAGTCCACCCAAGCCGTATCCATGCGGATGCGTTCTTCCATGCGGGGGATAATCAACGAATCGTGGAAAGCGATCATCTCACTCTTCTGGTTGAAGGTAAAATTCTGGTCGGCATCCATCAATCCATAGATACGATATTTGCCGGGAGCTACACCACGGATGGAGAAACGTCCACGGCTGTCTGTACGTGCCACACGGTCGAAAGGCAATTTGTTGAAAGCCGAATCGTTCAGGTTGGAATGTAGTCCGACAAGCATACCTTTAATAGGCTCCAGGTTAGAGGCATCGAGCATCGTTCCTGCTACTTCCATCGTATCGATTTCCGTACCGGTAGAGAACGTAAATGCAAAGTTACCCAACGGATTACCTTCATTATTGTCGACAATTGCATCCGAGAAGTCAATCGTGTAGGTCGTGTTAGGTTTCAGAGAGTCGAGCAGGTTGACTTGTATTCTCTTGCCGGAAGCCTTGATTTCCGGTTGCTGTATCTGGGGAGGGGAAACAACGACTTTCTCGGTCGCTTTCTCCAGCTTAATAAACTCGTCGAACATCAAAGAGACTTTAGTCCTTTTATTATTCAAAGCCCCCGCCTCCGGAGTGCTACCGATGAAACGGGGCGGCGTCACATCTTCAGGCCCACCGTTCGGTCGTCCAATACTGGCGCAGGAATATAACATCGCCCCCAGCGTTACTACCGGAAGCACCTTGCGAACTATTTGTTTTATCTTTTGATTCTCAAATTGTAACATGCTGCAAAAATAAGCGTTCTTATTCAATAAACACCACACTTTCTAGCTAATTTATTAAAAAAGGAAAGGGTGACTTAAGGTAATAAACAATATTTGCGACGTTTTTATTTTTTTTCCTGCTAATATAATTAGTTTTATTGCCTAAAGAGATTACCTTTGTTGCCTAATCTTTTTTCGTTTAACTATAGTTATACGCAAAGATAACTATAGTCTCCCTTGCGTATAACTATAGTCATACGAAAGGGAAACTATAGTCAAACGAAGTAAGAATAACGAATGAAACAAATCCGCGCAGGCAATCGGATAGATAAAAGTGCCGATATAAAACAATTCTGATTATGAGTATACATTACGACCTTTACGACACGCCCGACATTCAGAAGAAAGGCGAAGAACAACCGCTTCATCCCCGTGTTGTTTTCAACGGGACGATCGATCAGGAAGAATTTCTGGATCGTGTTCACAAATTCACCGGAATAAGCCGTAGCCTACTGGTAGGTGCCATGCAGTCTTTCCAAAATGAATTGCGAGATTTGCTTGCAAACGGATGGATTGTAGAACTGGGTGACATCGGATATTTTTCCGTATCTCTACAAGGACCTCCCGTAATGAAAAAGAAAGATGTACATGCACAATCCATCAGCTTGAAAAATATCAATTTCAGGGCAGGCAAACAGTTCAAGAAAGAAGTGGGCCAACAAATGAGACCGGAGCGCGGAGCATCGTTCACCCGCCCTCACGGGAAAGGACGCAGTGAAGAAGAATGTCTGAAGCTAATCAATGAACACCTCCAACGATTTCCCTGCCTAACCCGTGCAGATTATTGCCGAATGACAGGACATGACAAACAACGGGCGATCAATGAGTTAAATATCTTTATCGAACGTGGATTATTGATCCGTTATGGAGCAGGCAAACTGGTGGTTTACGCAAAGAAAGCTGAAGAATAAATTAGAATTATTTAGCGGAATGACCAAAAATTCCGTACTGGACAAAAAACAATTGTTCAGTGCAGAATTCTTTTAATATATTCATAGAAAGAGGAGTTCCTAAATTAAAAAATAGCAAAAAACAATTAGAGTTTCTCTATTTCTTCAGCAGAGAATCCTGTAACCTGCATAATAGTATCAACAGAGATATTGAGAGATTTCAACTTACGGGCAGTGATTGTTTTTTCTTTTTCGATTCCTTTTTCTATACCTCGCTCAATGCCTTGCTCAATACCTTGCTCAATACCTTTTTCAATGCCTTCCTCAAGTCCTCGTTGTCGTCCTTCTTCAAGTCCAAGCTGGTGTCCTTCTTCATGCCCTTCTAATTTAGCAGTACTCAACACATCATTCTGTATCATTACCGCATCTATATGGCGATCGTATGCCAGCTTTTCAGCCTTATCCATATTATAATAAACCAGTTTCTTACGAGCCTCTTCAAGTCCGGGTGCCTTTGTATCGGGACGTATGCACCCTGTCTTCAGATATTCGATCCATTCTTCCAGAGGAGTAACAGCTACTTTATTAAACTCATTCACACGGATAAGGAAATATTCTGGAAAGATTTCAGCAGGCAACTTACGAACAATAGCTCCCTGTTCTTTGGTAGTAACTTTCAGATGATCGCCCGTGTGTACACCTAAAAATGTATTCTGTCCATGATAAAGGTAATCACTTCCTTGTCCAATGTCAAAATAAAGAATACTGATAGAATATACTTTCTTTACGTTAGAGTAGATTTCACCCAAATCGATATGTTCGGTAATAGTCTTAGCTACTCCATACAGGATTCGTTCCAGATAATAGAGTTCACGAGTATTTTGAACTTCGACAAGAACTATTTCATCTTTACTATTACGGGCTTTAATATCAACACGATTAAATTTATCATCTTCCCGTTGCTGATTACCTTCACTTTCTAAAATTTCAAGAATATGAATCTCCTCACCTAATAATACTGTGAGGAAACCTTCAAGCACGCCAAAGTTAGCCTTATTACGTAAAAGGCGCTTGATTGCCCAGTCAAAACGAATATATTTGTCTTTCTGTTCCATAAGAATACGTTTTTAGCAAAGGTAAGCATTATATTGGTAAAAGGGATAAATTTCAGTCAAAAGTATTATATAACACAGCAAAAAAAGATTGCTTGTGCAAGTAGTCCTTTCGTTCTATCTTCGAAGAGGATGCCTTCCCACACTTGATACCCCAATATCTTGATCGGCATCCTCTTTTTCTATCTTTCCGCCAAATCTTTTTTACATAAAATTCCCCAATACAGCAGCATTCTACTTATTAACTAATTTATTAACGCACAATTCTTTTTCAGCTTGGTCATGAATTTCGGAAACCATATCTTTGCGTCGTGATCACAAAACAACAATAAAACAGATTAACTAACTATTAAAAAAGAAAGACTATGGCATTAAAGTATGTTGTCAAGAAAAGAGTTTTCGGCTTTGACAAAACAAAGACTGAAAAGTATGTAGCACAGAATGTAATTACCAATACGGTAAATTTCAGAGATTTATGCAAGGAAGTATCCATGTTCGGTATGATTCCCGAAGGCGCAGTGAAACACGTGATTGACGCACTGATTGATGCGTTGAACACGAACCTCAACAAAGGATTGTCTGTGCAATTAGGTGACTTCGGATGTTTCCGTCCGGGCATGAACTGTAAAAGTCAGAATGAGGAAAAAGATGTAGATGCCGATACCGTTCGTCGAGTGAAAATTGTATTTACGCCGGGATATAAATTTAAGGATATGCTGGATAATGTAAGTATTTACAAGACGGAAGGAAACGGCGGCACCTCTTCCGGAAATGGAGGGGGAAATAAACCGGAAAATCCGGACGAAGGCGGTAGCGGTGAGGCCCCGGATCCTGCAGCATAACGTATGAATCATATCTATATATGTATTAGTTATACGCAAGTCTACGTATAAACAGCGTATAAGAGCTGACTAATGTAACAGCCAATTTTTATTAACGTGAGATACCTTTTCCACCGCGGAGGAAAGCTGTATCTCACGTTTTTACTGATTAGAGTAAGTAAAATACTCTATTTTCTAGCTAATTTATTAAAAACTAGCCTTAATTGAATGATTTGTGCCCTTCACTGAATAAAATATTCCCTATCTTTGACTCCCGAAATTCAAACCTAATACAAAAAACCCATGAAGAAACAACTACTCTCTTGCTGCTTGGCTGCATTGGGACTGACAGCAATTCAAGCGCAAAGCTTCAACGAGTGGAAAGACCCGGAAGTGAATTCCGTAAACCGCTCCGCTATGCACACTAATTACTTTGCTTTCGCATCGGCTGATGAAGCTAAAGCCGGCATTAAAGAAAATTCCACAAATTTCATGACCTTGAACGGTCTTTGGAAATTCAACTGGGTAAGACACGCAGACGCGCGCCCGACTGACTTTTATCAGACTAATTTCAACGACAAAGGTTGGGATGACCTTCAAGTTCCCGGTGTTTGGGAGTTGAACGGCTACGGTGACCCCATCTATGTCAACGTGGGATATGCCTGGAGAAGCCAATTCAAAAACAACCCTCCGCTAGTGCCGACAGAAAACAACCACGTAGGCTCTTACCGCAAAGAAATCATCCTTCCTGCCGACTGGAAAGGCAAAGAAATTTTCGCACATTTCGGCTCGGTAACTTCCAATATGTACCTTTGGGTGAACGGACGTTATGTAGGATATAGCGAAGACAGCAAACTGGAAGCTGAATTCAATCTGACTAACTACCTGAAACCGGGTAAGAACGTCATCGCCTTTCAAGTTTTCCGCTGGTGCGACGGTAGTTACCTGGAAGATCAGGACTTCTTCCGCTACTCCGGCGTAGGACGCGACTGTTATCTTTACGCACGCGACAAGAAATACATCCAGGACATTCGCATTACTCCCGATTTGGACAGCCAATATAAAGACGGTACATTGAATATAGCCGTTGACCTGAAAGGAAGCGGCACAGTAGCTTTAGACTTGACAGATGCTCAAGGCAACAGCATAGCGACTGCCGACCTGAAAGGTTCGGGCAAATTAAACACGACCCTGACCGTCTCCAATCCGGCGAAATGGACTGCTGAAACGCCTAATCTCTACACGCTGACCGCTACACTGAAAAACGGCAACAACGTAGTAGAAGTAATCCCTGTTAAAGTAGGTTTCCGCAAGATTGAATTGAAAGGCGGACAGATACTCGTAAACGGACAACCGGTACTCTTCAAAGGAGCCGACCGTCACGAAATGGATCCGGACGGCGGTTATGTGGTTTCTACCGAACGTATGCTGCAAGATATCAAAGTGATGAAAGAACTCAATATCAACGCCGTGCGTACCTGCCATTACCCGGACGACAACCGTTGGTATGACCTGTGCGACCAATACGGTCTATATGTAGTAGCCGAGGCAAACGTAGAATCTCACGGAATGGGCTACGGCGACCAGACACTGGCCAAGAACCCAATCTACGCCAAAGCCCACATGGAACGTAACCAACGCAACGTACAACGTGGATACAACCATCCGTCCATCATCTTCTGGTCATTGGGTAATGAAGCCGGCATGGGACCAAACTTTGAGAAATGCTACACTTGGATTAAGAATGAAGACAAGACACGTGCCGTACAGTACGAACAAGCAGGAACCAGCGAATTCACCGATATTTTCTGCCCGATGTACTATGACTACAACGCTTGTATCAAATATAGCGAAGGCAATATCCAAAAGCCGTTAATCCAATGTGAATATGCACACGCAATGGGTAACTCACAGGGAGGATTCAAAGAATACTGGGACATCATCCGCAAATATCCGAAATATCAGGGCGGATTTATCTGGGACTTCGTAGACCAGTCCTGCCACTGGAAAAACAAAGACGGAGTAAGCATCTACGGCTATGGCGGCGACTTCAACAAATACGACGCTTCGGATAATAACTTCAACGACAACGGTTTGATTAGCCCCGACCGCGTACCCAATCCGCATGCATACGAAGTAGCTTATTTCTATCAGGATATATGGACGACTCCTGCTGATCTTGCCAAAGGCGAAATCAACATCTTCAACGAGTATTTCTTCCGCGACTTATCTGCTTATTACATGGAATGGCAATTACTGGCAAACGGAGAAGTAGTGCAAACAGGCATCGTATCCGACCTGAAAGTAGCGCCCCAGCAGACTGTGAAAGTGCAAATTCCATTTGACACAAAGAACATCTGTCCTTGCAAAGAACTGCTACTCAACGTGAGCTACAAACTGAAAGCCGCCGAGACACTGCTGCCGGCCGGAACCACCATCGCTTACGACCAACTAAGCATCCGTGACTACAAAGCACCGGAACTGAAACTGGAAAACCAACAGGCATCTAACCTTCCGGTCATCGTGCCCACCATTTTGGACAACGACCGCAACTTCCTGATTGTGAAAGGTGAAAACTTCTCTATGGATTTCAACAAACACAACGGTTATCTCTGCCGTTACGACGTCAACGGCATGCAACTGATGGAAGATGGCAGCGCACTGACTCCTAACTTCTGGCGTGCACCGACCGACAATGACTTCGGAGCCGGACTGCAACGCAAATATGCCGCCTGGAAGAATCCTGAACTAAAACTGACTTCTCTGAAACATGCTATTGAAAACGATCAGGCAGTAGTTCGTGCCGAATATGATATGAAGTCGATTGGCGGAACATTATCGCTGACTTACACCATTAACAACAAGGGAGCAGTGAAAGTTACCCAAAAGATGGCGGCAGACAAAAGCAAGAAAGTTTCTGACATGTTCCGTTTCGGTATGCAAATGCGTATGCCGGTCAACTTCAACGAGATAGAATATTACGGCCGTGGTCCGGGTGAAAACTACGCCGACCGCAACCACGCGGCCATGTTAGGAAAATATCGCCAGACAGTGGAAGAACAATTCTATCCTTACATCCGCCCGCAGGAAACCGGAACAAAAACGGATATCCGCTGGTGGAGACTTCTAAATATCAGTGGCAACGGACTGCAATTCGTATCGAGTGCTCCTTTCTCCGCTTCTGCCCTGAATTACACCATCGAGTCATTGGATGACGGCGACGGCAAAGACCAGCGTCACTCACCGGAAGTAGAAAAGGCAGACTTCACCAACTTCTGTATCGACAAGGCACAAACCGGACTTGCCTGTGTCAACAGTTGGGGAGCTATTGCACTGGAAAAATATCGTCTTCCTTATCAGGATTATGAGTTAAGTTTTATTATGACTCCTGTATATCATAAAATAAAGTAAAAAACATAGTTAAAAAACACGGTATCAGAGAACAAGAATACCGAATTTAAAGTACTTTTGCAACCGGAAACTAAATTCCTTAATTTAGTTTCCGGTTTTTCTTCCTTAACCCCCTTATCTATATGGATGAACAGCACACTGGCAACAAACGCATTAAATTAAAAAACAGATATTTATAAGTATGAAAAGTAGAATTGTTTTATTTGCATTTTGCGTAGCCCTCTTGTCTAGTTGTGGCAATAAGGGCAATGACACAGGAAAGGTTCCTGAATATGCAGTACAAGAGTTACAAAAAACGACTGCTAATTTAACAACTGCCTATCCGGCTACAATTAAAGGAAAACAAGATGTAGAAATCCGCCCCCAAGTATCGGGCTTCATCACGAAACTCTGTGTAGACGAAGGAGCAGCTGTCCGTAAAGGACAAGTGTTGTTCATTGTTGATCCGACTCAATACGAAGCAGCTGTACGCACTGCCAAAGCAGCAGTGGCTACAGCAGAAGCAGCAGTGAGTACTCAACAGATGACGTATGACAATAAGAAAGAATTGAACAAAAAGCAAATCATCAGTGACTATGACCTGGCAATGGCAGAAAATTCCCTGGCACAGACCAAAGCCCAGCTGGCACAAGCAAAAGCACAACTGACCACTGCTCAACAGAACTTGTCATTCACACAGGTTAAAAGTCCGTCAGATGGCGTTATCAACAATATCCCTTATCGTGTAGGAGCATTGGTAAGTCCTTCTATCGCTACACCGATGACTACTGTTTCCGAGATTGACGAAGTATATGTATACTTCTCAATGACAGAAAAGGAATTGCTGGCAATGACCAAGTCCGGTAGCACTATCAAAGAAGAAATCAGCAAAATACCGACTATCAAACTGCAATTAATTGATGGTTCCACATACGATATAGAGGGTAAAGTAGATGCTATCACAGGTGTTATCGACCAATCTACCGGTTCGGTAAGCATCCGTGCTATCTTCCCGAATAAGGAACATGTATTGCGTAGCGGAGGTACTGCAAACGTGCTGATTCCTTATACCATGGAGAATGTAATCACTATACCGCAGTCTGCAACAGTAGAAATCCAGGATAAGAAGTTCGTTTATGTTTTGCAACCGGACAACACGGTAAAATATACAGAAATCAAAATCTTCAATCTGGATAACGGAAAAGACTACTTGGTTACTTCCGGTTTGAATTCAGGAGATAAAATCGTAATCGAAGGAGTACAAAACCTGAAAGATGGCCAGAAGGTTCAGCCTATCACACCGGCGCAAAAAGAAGCAAACTATCAACAACATTTGAAAGACCAACACGACGGTAATTTAGCCACAGCCTTCAACTAATAATCAGATAATCATTATGAAATTAGATAGATTTATTAACCGTCCGGTACTATCAACCGTTATTTCTATCCTGATAGTCATCCTGGGGGCTATCGGATTGGCGACACTGCCTATCACGCAGTATCCGGACATCGCGCCTCCTACCGTTTCGGTAAGAGCCACCTATACGGGAGCCAGTGCATCGACCGTATTGAATTCCGTGATTGCTCCGTTGGAGGAACAAATCAACGGTGTAGAAAACATGATGTATATGACCTCAACTGCGTCAAACACGGGTTCCGGTGAGATATCCATATATTTCAAACAAGGAACAAACCCGGACATGGCCGCCGTCAATGTACAAAACCGTGTTTCTATGGCACAAGGTCTGTTGCCAGCCGAAGTAACTAAAGTCGGTGTAACCACTCAAAAACGCCAGACTTCCATGCTGGTAGTATTCTCTCTCTATGACGAGACAGATACATATAGCGAATCGTTTATTGAAAACTATGCTAAGATCAACTTGATTCCTCAAGTACAACGTGTACCGGGTGTGGGTGACGCCAACGTTTTGGGTCAGGATTATTCTATGCGTATCTGGTTACGACCGGACGTCATGGCACAATACAAGCTCGTTCCCGGTGATGTTTCCGCTGCTCTGGCAGAACAGAATGTCGAAGCTGCTCCAGGACAGTTCGGTGAACGCAGTAACCAGACTTTCCAATACACCATCCGTTATAAAGGACGCTTGCAACAGCCTGAAGAGTTTGAAAATATCGTTATCAAATCTCTTCCTGACGGTGAAGTACTCCGTCTGAAAGATATAGCAGAAATTCAGCTGGACCGCTTGGGATATAACTTTACCAACCGGGTAGACGGACACAAGTCTGTGACTTGTATCGTATACCAGATGGCAGGAACCAACGCGACACAGACTATCAGTGATATTGAGGCATTGTTGGATGAAGCATCAAAAACGTTGCCTACCGGATTGAAACTGAACATCTCCATGAATGCCAACGACTTCCTTTTCGCTTCTATCCATGAAGTATTGAAGACGTTGATCGAAGCATTTATCCTGGTGTTTATCGTAGTGTATATCTTCTTGCAGGATTTACGTTCCACATTGATTCCGACTATCGCCATTCCGGTAGCTCTGATCGGTACTTTCTTCATCTTGTCCCTGGTAGGATTCAGTTTGAACTTGTTGACGTTATGTGCGCTCGTGCTTGCTATCGCGATTGTGGTCGACGATGCGATTGTGGTCGTCGAGGGTGTGCATGCCAAGCTTGACCAAGGTTATACATCTGCGCGTCTGGCTTCTATCGATGCTATGAATGAATTGGGTGGTGCTATCGTATCTATTACGCTGGTCATGATGGCCGTATTCGTTCCGGTAAGTTTCATGGGAGGTACAGCAGGAACATTCTATCGTCAGTTCGGTATGACTATGGCTATCGCTATCGGTCTGTCCGCATTGAACGCATTGACTTTGAGTCCGGCTTTGTGCGCTGTTCTTCTGAAACCTCACAAAAAAGAAGACGGAACAACGGAAGACTCCACATTGAAAGAACGTATGAAAGTAGCCTATACGGCAGCCCATACAACCATGATTAACAGATATACCGAGGCTATCGGAAAGATGTTGCATCCGGGAATTACACTTACTTTCACGCTTATTGCCATTCTCGGCATGATCTTTGGTTTGTTCAGTATCAATCCGATAGTTACTGCAATTTTCGTAGTGCTTAGTATTCTGGCACTGATCGGAATGAGTACGAAGAAGTTTAAAAACAGATTCAACGATACATACGAATCAATCCTGAAACGTTATAAGAAACGAGTATTGTTCTTTATCCAGAAGAAATGGTTGTCTATGGGATTAGTTGTCGCTTCCATTGCGATACTTGTATTCTTCATGAACACCACTCCGACAGGTATGG
The DNA here is from genome assembly GCF_003602705.1 of Bacteroides sp. AM16-13. Taxonomy (NCBI): domain Bacteria; kingdom Pseudomonadati; phylum Bacteroidota; class Bacteroidia; order Bacteroidales; family Bacteroidaceae; genus Bacteroides; species Bacteroides sp. AM16-13. The sequence goes on along the minus strand of NZ_QTLK01000004.1, from coordinate 223,516 downwards.
TGCCTAATGAAGATACCGGAACGCTGATGGGAGCAGTGACATTGCCTCCGGGTACTTCCCAAGACCGTTCTGAAAAAATCCTGGCACGTGTAGACAGTCTGATCGCTTCCGATCCTGCGGTATTGTCACGTACCATGATTTCCGGATTCAGCTTTATCGGTGGCCAGGGACCGTCATACGGCTCTTTCATCATCAAACTGAAAGACTGGGACGAACGTTCCATGATACAGAATTCAGACGTTGTAGTCGGTTCCTTATATATGCGTGCACAAAAGATTATCAAAGAAGCACAGGTATTGTTCTTCGCTCCTCCTATGATCCCGGGTTACTCGGCATCTACGGATATTGAGGTAAATATGCAAGATAAGACCGGTGGTGACCTGAACAAATTCTTCGATGTGGTTAATGATTATACGGCAGCACTGGAAGCACGTCCGGAAATCAATTCGGCAAAGACTTCCTTCAACCCGAATTTCCCGCAATACATGATCGACATCGATGCAGCAGCTTGTAAAAAAGCAGGTATCAGCCCGAGCGATATCCTCACTACCATGCAAGGATATTACGGAGGTTTGTATGCATCCAACTTCAACCGTTTCGGTAAGATGTATCGTGTTATGATTCAGTCAGATCCATTGTCACGTAAAAACTTGGAATCTTTGAAGAATATCAAGGTGCGTAATAGTGCAGGTGAGATGGCCCCGATTGCCCAGTTCATCTCTGTGGAGAAAGTATATGGTCCGGATATTATCAGCCGTTTCAACCTTTATACCTCTATGAAAGTAATGGTAGCTCCGGCAAGCGGTTATACATCCGGTCAGGCATTGACTGCCCTCGCCGAGGTTGCCCAAGAAAACCTGCCTACCGGTTATACGTATGAATTAGGAGGTATGGCGCGTGAAGAGGCTCAAAGTAGCGGAAGTGCTACCGGACTGATTTTTGTACTCTGTTTCGTATTCGTTTACTTATTGTTGAGTGCACAGTACGAAAGTTACATTCTTCCGCTGGCTGTATTGTTATCCGTTCCGTTCGGTCTGTTAGGCAGCTTCCTGTTTGTAAACGGTGTAAGTGCTATCGGTAATATTTCGGCATTGAAGATGATTCTGGGTACGATGTCCAACAATATCTATATGCAGATCGCGTTAATCATGTTGATGGGTCTATTGGCAAAGAATGCCATCTTGATTGTAGAGTTCGCCCTCGACCGTCGTAAGATGGGTATGAGTATCACTTGGGCAGCCGTATTGGGTGCCGGTGCCCGTCTCCGCCCGATTTTGATGACATCATTGGCTATGGTAGTCGGTTTGCTTCCGTTGATGTTTGCCTTCGGTGTAGGTGCTCACGGTAACCGTACACTGGGTACAGCTTCTATCGGTGGTATGTTAATCGGTATGATTTGCCAGATTTTTATCGTTCCTGCACTGTTTGTAGTCTTCCAGTACTTACAAGAGAAGGTTAAGCCGATGGAATGGGAAGATATCGACAATACAGATGCCGTAACAGAGATTGAACAATACGCTAAATAATGAAATTCGATATGAAGAAACAGATTCTATATATGTTGTGCGCAACTGCTCTCTTGAGCAGCTGCCACATCTATAAGTCGTATGACAGACCCGAAGACATCACTACTTCCGGCCTGTATCGCGATCCGGTAGCGGATAATGATACACTGGTTTCGGATACAGCCAACTTCGGTAATCTGCCGTGGAGAGAAGTCTTCACCGACCCGCAACTCCAGTCTCTCATCGAAACGGGACTGAAACAAAATACAGACCTCTTGTCCGCCGCTCAAAATGTGAAAGCAGCAGAAGCATCCCTCATGTCGGCACGCCTGGCTTATGCGCCGTCATTAGGATTGTCTCCGCAAGGAACGATCAGCAGCTTTGACAAGAATGCAGCTACAAAAACTTATTCATTACCTGTCACAGCCAGTTGGCAAGTCGATTTATTCGGTCAGTTGCTGAACGCCAAACGAGGTGCCCAAGTTGCTCTGAAGCAAACAAAGGCTTATCGCCAGGCAGTACAGACACAGGTGATCTCTAACATCGCCAATATGTATTATACATTAATGATGTTGGACCGCCAGTTGGAAATAACCAAAGCTACGGCAGAAATCCTGAAAAAGAATGCCGAAACAATGGAAGCCATGAAGGACGCTGCCATGTACAACATCAATTCTGCCGGCGTGGAACAAAGCAAAGCTGCTTATGCGCAGGTACTCGCCAGCATCCCTGATATCGAACAGAGCATCCGCGAAACGGAAAACGCATTGTCTACTCTTTTAGGCGAAGCTCCCCACGCCATCAAACGTGGTGTATTGGAAGCACAAGTGCTTCCGACCGAACTTTCGGCTGGTGTACCCATCCAGTTGTTATCCAATCGTCCGGACGTAAAAGCAGCAGAAATGTCATTGGCAGGCTGCTATTATGACACCAACTCCGCACGTGCCGCTTTCTATCCGCAAATCACGCTTAGCGGTTCGGCAGGATGGACTAATAATTCCGGAGCCGGCATCGTTAATCCTGGTAAATTACTGGCTTCTGTTGTCGGTTCGCTGACACAGCCATTGTTCTACCGGGGACAAAACATTGCTCGTCTGAAAGCTGCCAAAGCCCAGGAAGAATCTGCGAAGTTATCTTTCCAGCAGGCCTTGTTGAATGCCGGTAGTGAAGTCAGCAATGCGCTAAGTTTATACCAAAAGACGAGTGAAAAGGTAGAATCTCGTCAAATGCAAGTAGAATCTGCCAAAAAAGCTTCGGAAGATACAAAAGAATTGTTTAACTTAGGGACTTCAACCTACCTGGAAGTATTGTCTGCACAGCAGGCTTACTTGAGCGCACAAATCTCACAGGTTTCTGATTGCTTTGACCGGATGCAGGCCGTAGTAAGCCTTTACCAGGCACTGGGTGGTGGAAGAGAAGAATAACTTTAAACATATACTATTATGATTAGTCCGTTAGCTTACGTAGATCCCGAAGCAAAGCTGGGCAAGAATGTAACTGTTCTGCCTTTTGCCTACATTGAAAAGAATGTAGAGATCGGGGATGACTGTGTCATCATGTCTTACGCTAGTATCCTGCAAGGTACTAAAATGGGAAAAGGAAACAAGGTACATCAGAATGCTGTCCTCGGAGCGGAACCACAAGATTTCCACTATACTGGAGAAGAAAGCAGTCTAATTATCGGAGATAATAACGATATTCGTGAGAATGTAGTAATCAGCCGCGCTACATTTGGCGGCAACGCTACCAAAATCGGAAACGGAAACTACCTGATGGACAAAGTACATCTTTGCCATGATGTACAAATCAACAATAACTGTGTAGTAGGCATCGGCACTACTATCGCTGGTGAATGTACGTTGGATGACAGTGCTATTCTAAGTGGAAACGTTACCCTGCATCAGTATTGCCACATAGGTAGCTGGACATTAGTACAAAGCGGCTGCCGTATATCTAAAGATGTACCTCCGTACGTTATCATGTCAGGAAATCCGGTAGCATATCATGGCGTAAACGCCGTAGTTCTTTCTCAACATCGCAATACATCAGAAAGAATCCTTCGTCACATCGCTAATGCATACCGTTTGATTTATCAGGGTAATTTCAGTGTTCAGGATGCCGTACAGAAAATTATCGATCAGGTTCCTATGAGTGAAGAAATCGAGAATATTGTAAATTTCGTGAAGAACTCGGAAAGAGGTATTGTGAAATAAACAATGTAATATCTATAAGAAGAAAGGGTGATGCTTGAAGAAAAGCGTCACCCTTTCTTCTTATAGATGGATGACGCTTTTATAGATAAAATTTTCATAAATAGACGATACTCCTAGAATTCAGCCACGCTAGTGATTCATCTTCAAACCTGGAAATACAATTCTTTATTCAAAATCCAAGGTACCGAAGAAATCGGGGCGATGGAAATCCGGTTGGGCAATCTCTATCGGATTCCATGAAAGGAAATGAGGAGTCTGCAACTCATCACCACACTTATAGAAATTAGCTTTTATTTCCTTTCCATCGAGTGAATCGATCTGATGCTTAAAGAATACAGCATACGGAATGATGAGAGCAACTTCCCAGTCTGTCTCCTCAACACGTTCTGCAAAAGGCTGATTACCCAAACTAGACCAACGTTGCACAAGAGCAGTCACTTCTTTCGGCGCATGTTCCCGGCTGTTACGAACAGGGCCGGCACCCACCAGAATAGTTCCGATGCAATTACATTCTATATTATAATAGATCCCGTCGCCTGCAGGTATAGAAAAGAATTCTACACAGGAGTCAGTCCATACAGAACCGTTATCTTCACCGTACTTGGCACGCACACTCTCCTCTTTCACTTTAAAATGTAACAAGATTGAGTCCCGCGTGTGAGCAATGCGAAAGTTCACTTTAGGTTTGTATGGATATTCAGTCCAATTGACACACTGAACCGACTGAAAATCTATTTTTTCTTCATCGAATAATTTAGGAAGCGAACAAGCCTCCACGTTAGCCGCACTAATTTTCTTTACTTTCATATATCTTTCGTTTGAATGATACAAATATAGTTACTTTCTTCTAATAAGGTTCACTGAAACCGAATAAAAACAGCACATTTAGCGCAACTTCTGATTATCAAACATTCAGAAAACACTAAGATAAAGATAATGTGAGCAGTTCTTTAACTATTGTGACAGCTTTGATAACAGATATCTCCTCCTAGTCAAGACTTCTGCCCGTTTTCTAATGATGAAATCACCTCTTTTTGTTTGTTAATGTGATATAATGTTAACATTTCTCCTTTTTATCCTTTATTCCGATACTCTAACGGAGTCATTCCTGTGTATCGTTTAAAGTATCTACTGAAAAAAGAAATATTAGGAAAGTTCAGTGAATCGGAAATTTGTTGTATGGAAAGCTTTGAGAGCTTTAGTTGGGATTTCGCATCCATAATTACCATGTATGAGATGAAATCTGTGCATGTTTTTCCTGTAACTTGTTTCACTATTGTACACAAATACACTTGAGTAACTCCCAATTTCTCAGCGTACCAGGCCACTCTTTTATTTTGTGTGTAATGGTAAAATACCAGCTGTGCGAAAGTTCGGCATAGCTGTTCATTTTTCGAAAGAGAAAAAGTGTCAGCTTCCCTGTGTTTGTATAATATGGATATACCAGTATGTGCATTCAGATAAATATTGTATGTAACCCTTCTTCTGGTTTCTTCATCCATGGACGAATATAGCTGTTGCAAGAAAATGAAATGATTTTTTATCATTTTTGCTTCTGCTTGTTTTAAAGTCAGTTTGGCTTTTCCCAATGCTGCATATAACGTTTCAGGTATTATATTGTCCGAGTTATGATGTTCCATGTATTGTTGAGAGAATCCCAGAATATGGAATTCCGAATTCGTTTCTATTCTATGGATTTGCAATACGCTTCCCGGGGTAAGTATTACCAAATCATTAGGTCTTGCTGTTATTAAATTTGTATTAATTGTGGCTTCTATTTCCCCTTCCATGCATAGAAGCAGCATTTCGCATTTTAAACGTACTGGATAGTTTAAATATTTTTTTAATACCTCCCGATTAATGTTGGTGCGTACAATCCAGTCATTAGATAAATCTATTTTTAGAATTTCATTCTTCATGTTTCAGACTTTTGGTACAAATATAAACATTAAAAATAAAAAATGATATTTTGAGTCATTTTTGTATACATCTTATTGTATATTCTTAATTCGTTTTAGCATGTTACAAAATAGAATAAAGAATAAATAGCAACTGATAATTGCTAATGACTGTATGAATGATATTGGGGTTGATTTTTAAGTAATACGCATAAGTTACTATGATAAATGCGTATATTTTTTTGTTAAAATCACTTTGTTATATAATAATTTAATATTACATTTCACACTGAAAATTAAAAATAGGACAAAAAAATAAAAAATAGATATTGACATTAACATTAATGCCATTTAACTTTGCATCAAAATATACAAAAAATATTATAATATAAAGCTGTATTATTGGGGAGGCTATATTATAGCTATTTTGTTCATTTCTTATCCTTGTAAGGATTTCAAAATAAACATTGGAGAATAAGAATATGATCTAAAATATATGCTAAAATAGCTATTGAGTATTTTTACCTGTTTCATAGATATTATATATGAAAATATGTGAGCTTTTTAGTCTTAGAATGATAATAAAAAAACAAAAAGTAATGAACACGGTAATAATGATGAATTATATAAAGATATTAGAGAGGACAAATGTAAGCGACATTTGTATTTCTTTCGTTAGAGGCTGTTTTGTAGTTTATAAACATTCTGTTGTCCAGTTAAAAGCATTGTTTCCTCACTTACTTATATATATTTTTCATACAAGTTTCCATACAAAACCATTGCGGAATCTTGCTTGAAAAGATATCAACTATTTCAATTGAGATAATTATTACATTTGTTTTATGAATTTAATAAAGTTGTAGTAATATGAAATTTAAATACCATATAATTTTACTTTTTACTCTATGTTTCTGCTTGGAAATGAAAAGTCAGACAATTGCTGTTAAAAGTAATTTGTTGTATGATTTAACATCAAGTATAAATGCTGGCATAGAGTTGGGGCTTTCTCCTCACTGGACACTTGATATTTCTGGTAATTATAATGGTTGGACAATGTCACATGACCGGCGTTGGAAACATTGGGCTGTACAGCCCGAAGTCCGCTATTGGTTGTGTGATCGTTTTGGTGCACACTTTTTTGGCGCCCATTTACATGGCGGACAGTATAACATCGGAGGATTTGACGGACGTGTTAAAATTCTTGGCACTGACGCACGGAAACTGAAAAATACCCGTTATCAGGGATGGTTTATAGGTGGGGGCGTGGCATACGGCTATGCATGGCTCCTCGGTCACCATTGGAACTTGGAGACGGAAATCGGTTTCGGTTATTCCTATACCCGTTATGATAAGTTCCGATGTGCAGGATGTGGGAAAAAGGTAGAAACGAACAAGCCACATCATTACGTGGGACCTACGAAAGCGGCCATTAACTTGGTTTATCTATTCTAAATTGCAACGAACATGAAAAGGACGATATTCATACTGGCAACCCTACTGGGCATAGGAAATGTGTTGAAAACTGTGGCGCAAAACACTAAAGACATCACACTCGGTGTTTCCATTAAAAGTTTCAACATAAATCGTGAAGGAAAATACCTTACCGTGAAGATGAATTTGGATCTAAACAAACTTGATGTAGATGCAAATCGTGCCGTACTACTCACACCACGTCTGGTCAACGGGACGGATTCGCTCGACCTACCCGCGGTGGGAATTTACGGGCGCAGGCGATATTACTATTATGTACGAAACGGCATAGGAAGTATCTCGGGGGAAAGTGAAACAATTTATCGCGCTTCGAGCAAACCGGACAGCGTGGCATACAACAACCTCGCGGAGTACGAAAAGTGGATGGACGGGGCAATGCTCAAGTTCCACCGTAGTGATTGGGGTTGTTGCCACGAGATAGTGGCGGAATACGAAGGCATATTGGGACGTCATCGCGAGGCATTCTTCCCGGAATTGATATTCGTGCAACCTAAGGCGGAAATCATGAAAAGCCGTTCATTATCCGGTTCGGCATATATCGACTTCCCGGTTGACCAGACAGTGATTTATCCCGATTATCGTCGCAATACTACCGAATTGGGCAAAATACAAGCGACTATCGACTCCGTGCGTAATGACAAGGATGTCACCATCACTTCTGTGTGGCTGAAAGGTTTCGCTTCGCCGGAGAGTCCCTATAAACACAACACGGAGCTTGCCATCGGGCGTACTGCCGCACTTAAAAAACACATAGGACAGTTGTACCACTTTGCGGATAGCATTATCCAAACCGACTACGAGCCGGAAGACTGGGCGGGCTTGCGCCGCTATGTGGAACAATCGAACATTAACTACCGTGCGGAGATTCTGACTTTGATAGACAGCGACATGGAACCCGATGCCAAGGAGGCGAAAATCAAACGCACTTATCCCAACGAGTACCGCTTCATGCTGCAGAATTTCTATCCTGCCTTGCGCCATACCGACTACCGCATAGACTACAACATCCGCAAGTTCAATAAAGTGGAGGAGATAAAGCGCATCATGGCAGAACAGCCGCAGAAACTAAGTCTTAACGAGTTCTACCTCGTTGCCGGGAAGTATGAACCCGGCACGGATGAGTTTACAGATGTCTTTGAAACTGCCGTACGTATGTTCCCGAACGATGAGATTGCCAACCTCAATGCTGCCAATGCCGCCATCCGGCGAGATGATTTTGCAACGGCACGCCGCTACCTTGACAAGGCGGGCGATTCCGCCGAGGCTGTCTATGCACGTGGAGCGCTTGCCATACGGGAAAAGGATTATGACACGGCGCGCCGGTACTTGGGTAAGGCGAAAGAGATGGGGCTGGAAAAAGCGACACTCACGCTGAAAGAGCTGGACGAAAGGCAGAAATGACATCCAATCAATCATATAGAAAAAAAACATTTTCAAACATTTTAATTTATCCATAATGAAAAGAAATTTATTATTCATGACTGTGCTGGCATCCTTGTTCTTGGCAGGATGCTCACAAGAGGAGATTACTCCTAACAGCGAGAACGAAGGTAACGGTGAGACCAATACCAGCTACATGGCCGTAAACCTGATGTCCTCTGATGTAATGGGTACGCGTGCCACTGGAGGGAATTATGTAGATGGAACTACGACCGAGAACGCAGTTTCCAGTGTCCGTTTTTACTTCTTTAACGGAAATGGTGGTATTGCCAACGTTAAGGTTAAAGGTAACGGTTATGTGAACTACTATGACTGGGTGCCCGGTAGCAATGTTGAAGGTAACCAGCCCGGTGATGTAGAAAAAAAACTCAAAGCCACTATTGTCATCAGTACCAAAGATGGCGACAAACTTCCCAAGATGGTGGTAGCAGTGTTGAACCCTCCTTTAGATACGGATAATAAAGTCAAATGGGGTGATGACTCGAAGTCCCTTACTCAGCTGCAGGCCGTAGTTGACGATTACGCGGTCACTGCCCTGACCCGAGAGAACAAATTCGTAATGTTCAACTCCGTATACTATAATACAACTAACGGTACGGAAGTCATTGCAGTTCCCATTACTACTAATAACCTCAAGAAAGAGGAAAGTGAAGCCCTGAAGAATCCCGTTACCATCTACGTAGAGCGTAGTGTGGCCAAAGTCAAGGTTAATTTAGACTCTGGTATAGGTTTCGATACGAACAATCGACTGGCACTGAAAAATAAAACCAAGGATGATAGCGGGAAGGACGTTGAGACCCCTATCACAGTTGGAGGAAAGCAGGTTTACTTGCAGCTCAATGGCTGGGGCCTGACAGCCGATACCAATCAAGGCCGACTGGTCAAGAAGATTAATCCCAGCTGGACAACTCAATGGTGGAGAGGTACCCACCGCACTTTCTGGGCCATCAATGATATGCATGCCACGAACCGGTATCATACCTATAACAACTTAACAGCCAGTCTTTCCGACGCATTGTACACCAACGAGAATGCAGGAAAGGATGATATTGATGGCACTAAAGCCGACCAGGTCAACACCAAGGTTATCATTAAAGGCACCCTTTGTAAGGATGACGGCACCCCCTTCACTATTGTAAGACACTTGGGAGCATTATTTCCCGATGTATATTCCACAACTGAAAGTAGCAATCTTCCCGCACTGAAGGACAATATCCTTTCCCAACTGTCAACCAATGACTTGCATTACTATTATGAAGAAACAACGGGTGAGGGAGAAAATGCAGAAAAGGAGCGTAAACAGATCGGAGCCGCTGACCTTAAGATTGTAATTGCACCCCAAGACCCAAAAGAGGAAAGCGATAACAATTGCTATGTATATGCCCAGCTGACAGATGCTGCACAAAGCAAGATATGGTACAACACCTTGGATGAAGGTACTATCGAAAACCCAGTTCAGCCAATCCAATACTCTGAAATCAACACCAGTCTTTCAGAAAAAGTTGACAAAGCTTTGGTATGGCAGTCCGGCATGACCTACTATTACTACGAGATCAAGCATCTTCATAACGACCAAAATCAATTGATGACAGGTGTAGTACGCAACCACGTATATGAGACAACCGTGACAAAGATACTCGGTCTCGGTACCCCTGTATACGATCCTGCTGAGAAGATTTATCCCGAGAAGCCATCGAAAAACGACCACTACATCGCGGCTGAAATCAACATTCTCTCTTGGCGTCTTGTCCAGAATAGCTATGAGTTGGAGTGGTAATATAACCCCGAACGCTCAAAAGCGTTTCTGATACATACAAAGTGTGGGAGGCGGCTCCCGTCTCCCACACATATTAGTAAAACAAAATAACAAATACAGTACCCGCCCACCGGTACACAAGGGAGGTGTGGCCTTGGAGACCTGAATACAGAAGACAGGTATCCCACTTGACGAGAAAATTCGGATGCGGAAATTCCGCACACCATATATAGAACAAGTAACACAGGTATAAACTTATACATTCAAGAAAGAGTAAACGATATGAATATACGGGCATTGATAAGGAATGTGGCAGCCAAGGTCTGCATGGCGTCAGTTTGCCTGTTGGCTATGTCGTCCTGCGACAGCTGGCTCTACGAGGAAGAAGGCGATTGTTCGGTGTATTATCGGCTCAAGTTCTGCTATGACAAGAACTTAAAGTGGGCTGATGCTTTCACAAACGAGGTTTCATCAGTTCACCTGTATGCCTTCGACAAATCGGGCGTACTAGTATGGCAGCAAGAGGAACAGATGAACCCGAGCACGGCAGAGAACTACTCGATGTTGCTCGATCTTCCTGCCGGCGACTACAAGTTGCTTGCTTGGTGCGGACTTCAAAACGACGGTGAGCACGACGAATCCTTCTCTGTACCCGAAGCCCGTGTCAGCGAGACCCGCGTCGAGCAGTTACAGTGCACGTTGAACCGCAAGCGTGACGAGTCAGGCGCATACAGCGAAGAACATTTGTACCGTCTCTTTCACGGTACGCTGGATGTATCACTGCCTGTTAACGATGACGGCGGTAGCTACGAATACACCATGCCCCTGACCAAGAACACCAACCATATCCGCATCATCCTGCAGCACTTGTCGGGAGAGGATGTAAATGAGGCTGACTTCATCTTCCGTATTGATGATGAGAACGGTCTTATGGCACACGACAACGAGTTGATGGTCGACGAGAATATCAACTATCACCCCTGGGATATACAGGGTGTCGAGGCCGGCATTGGCAAGGACGATAACCGTGCTGTCAACAATGTAAAAGGACTCGTTGCCGACTTTACTGTAGGTCGCCTGATAGAAACACATCGCGAGAAAATGATACTCACCATCACCACCAAGGAAGGCAAGACGGTGGCCCGCATCCCGGTGATAGACTACGCATTGATGGGAAAAGAGTACTACGAGAAGGAATACCGTTATCCGATGGATGAGCGGGAGTTCCTCGACCGTCTGGACGAGTGCGTTATGACCCTCTTTCTTGACGAGGATCACAAATGGGTAAGCAGCGTCATTCAAATTCTATCATGGCGTGTGGTGCTGAGTAACGTTGAAGTTGAATAATCAGGAAGAAGGATTGGACTGATGAAACCGAGCATTATACATAGCATTGTGGTCTGCCTGGCGGCATTCACACTGCCGTTTATGGTGGCGTGCAGCAGTCGGGAAGAATCCTTGCCGGACAACGTTACGGAAGCTGCCTTGTACCTGAATATCGCCACCATAGAACAAACAAGGGCAAATACGGTAGAACTGCCCGACAACGAAAAGATGAAAAGCGTGCGTGTGGTTATACTACATGCGGCTGACGGAACGGTGGAACATAACCGTCACTTTTCGCTGGAAGGTGCACAGGCACAGAAAACCATCTTACTCAAAGTAAGACCCAACGAAAAGAAGAAGATATTCCTTTTTGCTAACGAAGAGAGTGTGTCCACGATAGAAGGTGTAACAGTAGAGAGTGAAAATCAAACGCTGACCGCTTTCTTCAACTGTTATACAGAAGGAATGTCCGGCTTTGAAGCCGCGGTGAACAACCTCTACTTCGCTCCAGACTATTCGAACGGGAACCCCATCCCGATGTCCTCCATATACAAGATAGATTTTCCTGAAAAAGGAAATTTTGACGGGACGTTCTACATCGTACGTATCGCCACCAAGTTCACCTGCCGTTTCAAGAATTTTCGTAGCGATGCTGTCACGGTGAACAGCATATCGGTGTCAGACATTGCCAATGACTCTTACCTGATGGCACACAAGCAAAATCCGACAATGAAGTTCACTGAAGAGGATAACAGCATAAGTGAACTTTTCTGGATAGACTGGCTGAAAAAGGTGTCTGATGAGTCGCAAGAGCATCCCGAAGACAAGACATTGGCTGACAAAAGAGGCTGGATTATGGATTACGACATTCCAGAAAGCGCTGTTCAAGTCCCTACCGGTCAAACGAACCTGAAATTGTCTGTACCAAAAGCTAATAACACGGATGTAAATCAGGAACAAGGTACCTTGTACACATTCTATCTTCCCGAAAGCAAGGACCTGATAGAACCGACCGAGACTTACGGAGAACAGCGGTATAAGATGACACTCGGTTTGACTGATGAACACGATGAACAGAAGTCATTCAATTTTGCTTTTGATAATCTGAAAGCTCTTTTCCGTAACACGAATGCTGTAATAGATATAATTATGTATGACAGGAAAGTTGTGGTGGATGTGATTCCATACAGCGAAGTAGTACTTGAACCGGAATTTGGATTGTAAAACAATAAACAAAAAAATATATGAAGCGTTTTGTACAATATATAGTTATTTCTCTGATAGCCTTTGCCGTTACAGGTTGCCAAAATAATTTCCTGAGCGAAGAACGTATAGGTAAAGGCAATGCAGCAGTATCGGCGACGTTGGACTTCACTCCTATGTCTTCGGCACTGTCACAGACGCGTGCTGCCGGCGGTGCCCTGAAAGAGATAAAGTCCCTGCATATATTGTTGTATAATGAGGATGGGAATTTGCGGCGAAGTTGGACACAGAATGAAGTTCAGAAGGACTTGAGAAATTATAATGTGACTTTTGAAAATCGTGCGGATACGGATGCGGAAAACGGACATAAGGCTGAATCAACTACGGCACGCGTCACATTCACGTTACCGGGAGAAATTGAATACGGCAAATATTATATCTATGCCGTGGCAAACATACCTGACCTGCTGACAGATTATGCCGAAAACATAAAGACAGTGGACGATCTCAAAAGCATTCCTCTCACATGGGACAATACAAAAAACGAAGAAACCGGCGAATATAATGTGGTCAACAACGCTCAGATGTTAGGCTGTTTCACAAACTCTACATCATCCAATTACTCGGGTGATGAGTCTCTTGTAATAAACAGCAAAAATGTAAAACTTCACGCTTGGCTGCGCCGTGCGGCCTCTAAAGTGACCATCGCATACGACGGTAGCGCATTGAAAGAAGGAGTGTTTATTTATCTCCAATCCGTGCAGATCAAAGATATCCCTTCACAATGTTATTTGGGAAAGGAAAATAACGTGGGAAAAGAAGGATACACCTTGGATGTGCCGACGACCGGACCTGATATGATTGATGGAGAAATCATCACTTATCACAAAGGAGATATATCGGATAATTTTGAATACGGAGAAGGTTGTGCAGACCATCGTGTCACGGTAGGTAGTCCCCATTTCGGTTCTCACGAAGAAACAGCTCCCGCACTGTACTTTTACGAGAACATGCAGGGGGCGGATAGTAGTATGCCCGATAAAAGACAGGATTCAGACAATAATGGGATATTAGATTTTCCCGGATTGCCGAACAAACCGGATAAATACCCAGATTACCGCCTAAAAGATGACGTACTTTACGGGACATATATCGAGGTACATGCGCACTACATCTCCAACAATTCCGAGCGATTGGGCAACGGGCACATCATCTATCGTTTCATGCTAGGACAGGACGTGAAAAAGGACTATAACGCCAAACGTAACTGCCACTACAAGCTGACGTTGAAATTCAAAAATTTCGCCAATGAAGCAGACTGGCATATAGAGTATGAGGAACCGGAGCCTGGCGTGATGACTCCCGAACCTTATTACATTTCTTATCTGTATAAACATTCCATGATGTATCCCATTAAGGTGAATACTGGCGGTCGAAAGATAGAATACATAAAAGCGGAAATCGAGGAAAACAACTGGGCACCCCATAATGCTGGTGGCGATATTTATTATACGGGTGCTCCGAATGGTGTTGCAGCACCGTGGAACGGTTTCCTGTCATTACATAAAACAACGGAAACGGTTCTATACGTAGAGAAAATCGGATCAAATGAGGCATACTACAAAACTGCTCCTAAACGTGGTGAACGTGAATACAAAAACTTTACTTTACCTGTGGGTAAGACATTCGAAGAATTTACGACTGACGGTTCTGAAAAGGACGATAAATACCGTATAGAAAAACATCCTACAGAAGCAAATACATACAACATATATATTCCTATGTACACGCGCGCCAAGCAGATGATATCAACGACCGGATACACAGGAAACAATCCATACGTGGCATATCAGAGAAAGGCGAGAGTCAAGTTTACAACTAAGTTGGAAGGATTGGATGAATGCTTTGTCAATGAAGTTCCGATATACCAGGTACGCCGTGTTGTGAATCCTAAGGGCATCTACCGGTCTTTCGGAAATAATAAGTCGTTTCATGTCGTGTTGAAGCGATTACCGGGAGAGGATCAACAAATGTTCACAACATTCCAATCTGAAGGTCCCTGGAAAGCCTATGTCGTCAAGAAACATAATGGGGACGGAATCACCCTGTCGGTAACATCGGACAAAACAGAGTTAAAGGATGATCCGGAACATGGGAAAACCATATATGGTAGAACCGGTAGCGTGATTGACTTCAGTGTGGATTTCTCCGGGAGTTCGTCGGAGAACCGTTACGCTATTATCCGCGTGGAATATCACAATTATACCTGCCAGCATCTGATTTTCGTACGGCAAGGAGACAAACCTGACGATTTGGTTACAGGCGGCGTGAAGTGGTATGCCAAAAACATGAGGACTTCAACGGAACTGGCTTCTACTCCATTGGACGAAGGATCGCTGTTCAAATTCGGAAATTGGCTCCAGCCGATAGACGCATTGAGTAATAAAAATCCATTCGAGCCATGGATAAATGTTACAGCTGAAGCTTTCAAAGTATATCCGGAAGATGGTTTGACCAATGCAGAAACCGGAGCCAAAATGGAGTGGACGACCATAACTTCTCATGGCAAAACCGAAACGTTTGGTAACCCGCAGATGGCAAACGCGCGGGTGGCTACAGCCGCGGATTTTTGGGAATTGAGGAAGGAAGGTAGTAATGTTGAGCAGGGATACGGTGTATTGTACGGAGATGATGCCACGAAAACGGCTGATGATATCGTAGAGGTTTATGGCTATGACTATGAAAATAATACTCAGGGACGTGGAATGAGAGGGTGTTTCGCATATAATAGCGAAACGGGCAAAAGTGTGTTCTTTCCTATAGGTGCCTCCGGCTACGGACACAGAAAACAAAGCTACCCATACCCTGGTTGGGGAGATAATGAAACCCTCAATGGAGTATTAAGATATGCTGCCGGCCGAACAAAATTATATCCCGATCCTAAAGAACGTCCGTTGTTTTACGACATATACAAACGACCAGGAGCCATCTATTGGTTAAATGCGGAGATTCCCCAAAACCAACTTACTCCGACAGATGGTCCAAGTCTGGGATGGGATATAAACTATTTCTCATTCGATTTCAATTTTATCAGTACAAGTAACATGATAAGACCTAGTGGGTCTGATGCCTGCTTTGTGCGTTGCGTAGTAAATCCATAATCATGGGAGAAAAATCTTACTTTTAATATATCCTTAAAAGAGAACAAATGTAACCGGATAAGAGGCCTCAAGCCGAAGACGGAAGCTAAATACCACCCGGCGTTGGAACTGTACAACACAACCCGTCTCTCCAATGTCGAGATTTGTAGGCAGTGCGAAATTTCCATAAGCGGATTCTCCCGTTATATCGGTATCTACCATCGTCATTTGATGCTGAAACGCAACGACATCAAGTGCATTCCGGAGGAAGCAGGCAATATCAAGATGAACCAGCGGTGTGTGGGCAACATCTCGAAACCTATGCCAAATACAAGGAGGTTATCGTGGCGTGTGACAGCATGGACTATATAGAGTACAATGTATCTCAAATTGCCCGTGAATCTGGATTGACTGGTACGAATCTCGGCAGACAGTTACACACACATTATCCCGAAGTACTGGAATTTCGGGAGTGGGCATGGTAACGGTTGCAATGCCTGGCTTTGAGTCTGCTCCGCAAACTTATTGTTTTGCTCAAGTAATTGAGTGTTCTTGGCTCTGGTAAATAACAGCTGCTCTTCCAGCAGTGAGATTATCCATCTCCTTGTTCATGAAACAAAGAGATGGATAATTTGAATATTTTCAGTATAAAACTGTTCTTTTCTCAAATAGCATACTGATATCCAGTGCCCTTCATAAAACTTCTGACTAATATTGCCTCTTTCGAATAAAAACAATATATTTGCATAGATGTAAACACCTTAAAATACAAATTAGTGAGAAAAGCAATCCTTTTATTTCTGCTATTTTTAAGCGTAGCCGCAGTCCGCACACAAGGTCAAAACATCACTTTCAGCCATTTGACCACGGACGACGGGCTTTCCCAGTTCTCTGTCAACAGCCTTTATATTGACGAACGGGGAATTATATGGATCGGCACGCGTGAAGGACTTAACCGATATAACGGTAACGATATCAAAAGTTTCAAACTTAAGAAAAATGATCCGAACAGTCTGTTCAGCAATACAGTGCTGCGCATCACCGGAAACAAAAACGGGAAAGTATACTTGCTTTGCACTGATGGAGTAGCAGAGTTCGATCTGACTACGCAAAAATTCAAAACATTGCTGCAAGGGAATGTGGATGCTATTTACTTCAATGAAAAATTATATATCGGCAAAAGAGAAGAAGTTTTTGTATATAACGAAAGCACGGGTAACTTCGATCTCTACTATCATCTTGCCGGAAAAGACATCACCCTCTCCTGCCTACACTTGGACGAAAAGAAAAACCTTTGGATGGGAACTACCAGTAGTGGCCTTTACTGCTTGTCGGAAGATAAAACAAAAATCTCACAACCTGTCACAAGAGGTAATATTGCCAGTATATATGAAGATTCTGCCAAAGAGTTATGGATAGGCAGTTGGGAAGAAGGACTCTACCATATAAAGAGAGACGGAAATATCGAGAACTTTCGCCACGACTCGAAAAACGCGAATAGTCTCTGCTCTGATTTTGTAAGAAGCTGTTGTGAAGACAACACAGGCAACCTGTGGATTGGAACATTTCACGGTCTGAACCGGTATGACAAAAGCACAGGCAAATTCTATCTATATACTGCCAATAATGACAGCCCCGACGGACTCACCCACTCTTCCATCTGGTGTATCGTAAAAGATGAGCAAGGAACAATCTGGTTGGGTACTTACTTCGGAGGTGTTAATTATTTCAACCCGGAATATGAAATTTATACCCGTTACAAAACCGGAGATACAGAGAAAGAAGGTCTAAGTAGTCCGATCGTTGGCAGAATGACAGAAGATAAGAGCGGGAACCTATGGATTTGTACCGAAGGCGGTGGTGTGAATGTGTACGACCGAAAGAATAACACCTATCGGTGGTATCGCCATGAAGAAGGCAAGAACAGTATTTCCCATAATAATGTAAAAGCAATCTATTATGACCGAAATCATGAAATTATGTGGATAGGCACCCACTTGGGTGGTCTGAATAAGCTTGACCTGCGCACGAATCGTTTCACTGCCTACCGAATGAAAGCAGGGGATCCAGCATCGCTACCTTCAGATATTGTCCGGGACATTGTACCATATAAGGACAAGCTGGTTATTGCTACACAGAATGGTATCTGCCTTTTCGATCCAATAACAGGCACTTGCCAACAACTTTTTAAGGAAACAAAAGAAGGAAGAGGTATTGGTATGGTAGCTAGTCTTTGCATTGATAAAGACAGCACACTATGGATTGCAGCCACTGGAGAAGGGGTTTACTCTTATCGGTTCGATAGCGGTAAACTAACTAAATACCTGCATGACCCTGCCAATCCGAACAGTCTTAGCAACAACAATATCAACAGCATCATGCAGGACAGCAATGACAATTTGTGGTTCTGCACTTCCGGAAGCGGTCTCGACCGTTACCGCAAGGAAAGTGATGATTTCGAGAACTTTGACGTACAGAAAGACGGTTTATCCAGTGACTGCATCTACGAAGTATGCGAATCATCTATACAGAAAGGAGACTTATTGTTAATTACCAATCAAGGATTCTCACAGTTCGATTATCCAGGCAAGACGTTCTATAATTATGGTACGGAGAATGGATTCCCGTTGACTGCTGTCAATGAAAACGCACTATTTGTGACGCATGACGGAGAAATATTCCTTGGTGGTATTCAAGGAATGATTTCTTTCTGGGAGAAGAAACTACACTTCACCCCTAAATCTTATAATATTATTCTTTCCCGTCTGTTTGTCAATGGGAAAGAGGTAATTCCGGGAGATGAAACCGGAATCCTGAAACAGTCGATCTGCCATACACCGGAAATCAGCCTGAAAGCAAACCAGTCCATGTTCAGCCTTGAGTATGCCACCTCCAACTTCATCCCTGCCAACAGAGACGAGATTCTCTATCGACTGGAAGGTTTCTCGGATGAATGGAACCATACTTACCGAAAACAAACGATTATCACTTATACAAACCTGAATCCAGGCAAATATACGCTCGTCATCAAATCACAACGGGAAGGAATCAAAGAGGCAAGGTTGCTAATCATCGTGCTCCCTTCCTGGTATGAGACATGGTGGGCTTACTTGATTTACACCATTGTCACTATCAGTCTGTTGTGGTATCTCATTCAGAACTATAACTCGCGAATCAAACTTCGTGAATCTCTAAAATACGAAAAGAAACATATTGAAGATATTGAAGCACTGAATCAATCGAAACTCCGTTTCTTCACTAACATCTCTCACGAATTCCGCACGCCGTTAACACTGATCGTGGGACAGGTAGAAACATTGTTGCAAGTGCAAACATTTACTCCCAATATATATAGCAAGGTACTGGGAATTTACAAAAACAGCCTCCAATTACGTGAACTGATTACAGAACTACTCGACTTCCGGAAACAGGAACAGGGACACATGAAGATTAAAGTAAGCCAGCACAATCTGGTAAGCTTCCTGTATGAAAACTATCTGCTATTCCTCGAATATGCCAGCAGCAAGCAAATCAACTTCAAATTCAACAAACAGAAAGATGATATTGAAGTATGGTACGATCAGAAGCAAATGCAAAAAGTGATAAACAACCTGTTATCAAATGCGGTAAAACATACAAAAGCCGAAGATACAATTTCGATTAACGTATCGCAGGAAAAAGATCACGCTATTATTGAAATAAAAGATACCGGCACGGGTATCGCCGCTGCCGAAATTGATAAAATCTTCGACCGTTTCTATCAGACCGAGCATCTCAACTCGCTAAATACCGGAGCCGGCACAGGCATCGGACTGGCATTGACGAAAGGTATTGTGGAACTCCATCACGGAACAATCCGGGTGGAAAGCGAGCCGGGCAAAGGAAGCAGTTTTATTATCACCCTCAAACTTGGCAAAGAGCAGTTCACAGAAGAACAGATTGTGAAGGATGATACAGAAGCAACCATCCAGCAAACAGAGACAATTGTTCCTTCAGTAGAAATGATCCCTGATTCAGAATGGAAAGAGGAAGACAATAAACGCATTGAAGACGCTAAAATGCTGATAGTGGAAGACAATGAGTCTATCAAGCAAATGCTGGCCGGCATTTTCGAAACATTCTATCAGGTCAGCACCGCTTCCGACGGGGTAGAAGCATTAGAGATGATACAGAAAGATATGCCGAGCATCATTTTAAGTGATGTCGTGATGCCACGCATGTCGGGTACGGAGCTTTGCAAACAAATCAAGACAGACTTTAATACCTGCCACATCCCGGTGGTGTTACTAACCGCACGGACTGCCATAGAACACAACATCGAAGGATTGAAGATCGGTGCGGACGATTATATCACGAAACCGTTTAATACGAACCTACTGATTTCCCGTTGCAATAATCTGGTTAATTCCCGACGGCTATTGCAAGAGAAGTTCAGCAAGCAACCGCAGGCTTTTGCCCAAATGCTGGCTACCAACCCGATGGACAAGGAAATGCTCGACCGTGCAATGGCTATTATCGAACGTCATCTGGACAATACAGATTTCAATGTCAACATTTTCGCCCGTGAAATGGGTATGGCACGTACGAACCTGTTCACCAAACTGAAAGCAGTCACAGGCCAGACTCCGAATGACTTCATCCTAAGTATACGTCTCAAAAAAGGTGCTATCATGCTACGGAATAACCCGGAACTGAATATTACGGAAATTTCTGACCGGATCGGATTCTCCTCCTCACGCTATTTCAGTAAATGCTTCAAGGAGATTTATCACGTCAGTCCGCTGGCTTATCGTAAAGGAGAAGAAAACGAAGAAGAAGGAGATAAGGAAGAAACAGATTAGCCGATAGTCAACCATATTAAGCACCCCTTGCAAAATAATCTCTTATGAATGAAAGTCAGTAATTGAAAATGATTGAAGGATCCGGCTTAAACAAACACTCCAATACCACCATAGTGTCACCTTGTTGTCACAGTTGTGCCATCGTACTGGCACAACTGTGACAACAGGGTGGCACAACACCAGCCATACACAGCCCCAATCGAAGGTGTTATGGTTTCTTAACCCGAACAAAGCAAGGGATCTCTAAAGTGTACTATTTTGTACTTCACTTGTACATTCCTACTCACTCTTTTTCTTCCAATCGCTTATCTTTGTGTTCATTACATTATTTCCTAAAACATTCAGCAGTATGAAAAACGTTTCGCGTCTACTTCCCCTATTGTCCGGCATCGTCATGTTGTCAGGATGCAATCATGTACCCCCAAAAAGTAATGGACAGAATAACCAAAAGCCTAACATTATTTATATATTCGCAGACGATCTCGGCATCGGTGACTTGAGTTGTTACGGAGCAACAAAAGTGAGCACCCCCAACATTGACCGACTGGCAGGACAAGGAATACAATTCACCAATGCTTATGCAACTTCCGCCACCAGTACTCCTTCCCGTTTCGGACTTCTGACAGGTATGTATCCCTGGAGGCAGGAAAACACAGGAATCGCCCCCGGTAACTCTGAACTCATCATTGATACAGCCTGTGTCACTATGGCGGATATGCTGAAAGATGCAGGATATGCAACCGGTGCAGTGGGTAAATGGCATCTGGGACTCGGTCCGAAAGGTGGTACTGATTTCAATAACCGAATTACTCCCAACGCACAGAGTATCGGCTTTGACTACGAATTTATTATTCCCGCCACTGTAGACCGTGTGCCATGTGTATTTGTAGAGAACGGACACGTCGTAGGACTTGACGCTAATGATCCTATCACCGTAAGCTACGACCATAAAGTCGGCAATTGGCCTACGGGGGAAGAGAATCCGGAACTCGTAACCTTGAAACCCAGCCAAGGACACAACAATACAATTATCAACGGCATCCCCCGCATCGGATGGATGACTGGCGGGAAGTCCGCCCTTTGGAAGGATGAAGACATAGCCGACATCATTACTAATAAAGCAAAGAACTTTATCGCATCCCATCAGGAAGAACCCTTCTTTTTATATATGGGCACGCAAGACGTACACGTACCACGCATCCCCCATCCACGTTTTGCAGGTAAAAGCGGACTAGGCACCCGTGGTGATGTCATCCTGCAACTGGACTGGACCATCGGTGAAATCATGCATACGCTGGACAGTCTCCATATTGCAGACAATACCATCTTGATTTTTACCAGCGACAACGGTCCTGTCATAGACGACGGTTATCAAGACCAAGCTTACGAACTTCTCAACGGACATACGCCGATGGGTATTTACCGTGGTGGAAAATACAGTGCTTATGAAGCTGGTACACGTGTCCCGTTTATCGTTCGCTGGCCAGCCCAGATAAAGCCGAACAAACAGCAAGCACTTTTTTCCCAGATAGATGTGTACGCATCACTCGCTTCGCTTCTGAACCAGCCTTTACGCAAGGGAGCTGCCCCCGACAGTCAGGAGCATCTGAACGTTCTCCTCGGCAAAAATAATACAAACCGTGAGTATGTCGTTCAACAGAATCTCAATAATACACTTGCCATTATTAAAGGTCAATGGAAATACATCGAGCCGAGTGACAGCCCTGCTATCGAATACTGGACAGGAATGGAGTTAGGCAACGACAAACAGCCTCAACTTTACGATTTATCCTCCGATCCATCGGAGAAAACCAATGTCGCAAAGCAACATTTCGACATAGTGAAAGAGTTATCCGAATTACTGAAATCCGTAAAAGAGAAATAGATATATGAGAACAGAAAAATTGTATGATTTTGCACCAATCTTGAATAATTCTATCCATATAAGAAGATTCAATCCGTCTATCTTTGCAAACGTAGATTCAATAAATCACTTAATTTTTAATATATGAAAAAACATTTATCCACTCAAACTAGAAAAAGGCTTCTTTCCTCTATCGGACTGATCTTATTTTCTGTTTCTTTTGTACTTGCACAAGTACTTGTTAAAGGTACAGTGAAGGATAACTTAGGAGAAGGAGTGCCGGGAGCCAGTGTTCAGGTAAAAGGTACTTCGCAAGGAACAATCACTGACCTTGATGGTAAATTTGCTTTTAACGTACCCAATAAGAATTCAATATTGGTTATTTCTTTCATTGGTTATGTCACTGTAGAAATGAAGGTGGACACTCAAAAGCCAATGGTCATCACATTAAAGGAAGACACAAAGACGTTGGACGAAGTAGTAGTGGTCGGCTATCAGGAAATACGCAAAAAGGATCTGACGGGTTCTGTTGCCAAAGCCAGTATGGCAGAACTGCTTAGCACTCCGACCGCCTCTTTCGGTGAGACATTGGGCGGACGTATTGCCGGTGTCAATGTAAGTTCGGGCGAAGGTATGCCGGGCGGACAGATGAACATCGTCATCCGTGGTAACAACTCATTGACGCAAGACAACTCTCCTCTTTATGTTATTGATGGTTTCCCGGTGGAGGACCCTTCAGTAGCTGCAGCCATTAACCAAAACGACATCGAGTCACTCGACTTTCTGAAAGATGCCTCCGCTACCGCGATATACGGTGCTCGTGGCGCTAATGGTGTCGTAATGATTACAACCAAGAAAGGAACAATCGGCCAACCTAAAATTAAATATGACGGAAGTTTCGGTATTCAGCATATCACCAAGACTATTCCAATGATGGATGCATACGAATTCGTTGCATTACAGGCAGAACGTAGTCCCAAAGATATGGAAACTACCTACTTCATGAATTATGACGGTAAGAAATGGGGACTGGAAGATTATAGGAATATCCCGCAATATAACTGGCAGGATGAAATCTTCCGCAGCGCATGGATGCAAAGCCATAATGTCAGCCTGACAGGTGGTTCGGAAGGAGTACGCTATAACGCTTCCTTATCTTATTATGACCAGGATGGTATCCTATTGGAATCAAACTATAAACGTATACAAGGCCGTATGGGTACTACCATCCAAAAGAAAAAACTGAAGATATATCTGACTACCAACTATTCAAGTACCACAACTACCGGTGGTTCTCCTTCCCAAAACTCATACAGTGGTATGAATAACCTATTCTATAGTGTATGGGGATATCGTCCTGTGACTGAACCGGACAGACCATTAAGTTCGTTGATGGATAACATCATGGACGATGCGATCAACAATACCAACGACTATCGTTTCAATCCTATCATGTCCTTGAAAAACGAGTATCGCAAGACGTATGCCAACTATATCCAGTTCAACGGATTTGCAGAATATGAATTCATCAAAGGATTGAAGTTGAAGATTTCCGGCGGTTACACGTTCGACACCCGTAAAGGAGAAACATTCAATAATTCAAAGACCCGTTATGGTAATCCCAAATCGGCCGATAAGGTAAATGCTGAAATCTACCACTCTCAACGTGCAACATGGTTGAATGAAAACATTCTTACCTATCAGACAAATATCAAACGGAAACATTTCTTTAACAGCATGGTAGGTGTGACCTTGCAAAACTCCGACTATGAATACTATTCATACAAGACTGTACAGATTCCCAATGAAGCACTCGGCATGGCAGGAATGAGTGAAGGAACCCCCAGCACAACCAAATCGTTAAAGAGCTCCTGGTCAATGCTTTCTTTCCTGGGACGTTTGAATTATAACTATAAATCATTGTATTATGCAACGGTTTCTTTCCGCTCCGACGGTTCTTCCAAGTTCCGCGGTGATAACCGCTTCGGTTACTTCCCTTCTGGTTCATTAGCTTGGGGATTCATGGAGGAAGATTTTATGAAACCACTGAAATCTGTCGTTTCCTCCGGTAAATTGAGAGCAAGCTGGGGATTGACCGGTAACAACCGTGTAGGCGAATATGACACATACGCTTTATATCAGATATTGAAAGAAAAAGTCGGAGACTATATCTCAATCGGTAGCGTTCCGAGTGGTGTATACCCATTCGAAAACAGTCTGACAAGTGTAGGTACAGTGCCCACTTCCTTAAGAAACAGAAAACTGAAATGGGAGACTACCGAACAGTGGAACCTGGGGCTGGACTTGGGCTTCCTTGACGAACGTATCGGAGTGACTGTGGACTGGTATCACAAGACAACTCGTGATTTGTTGCTGAATACTGCACTCCCCACCTCTTCCGGCTACTTCAGTGCCATGAAAAATGTAGGAAAAGTACGCAACCAGGGTATCGAGTTCACATTGAACACTACCAATATCAAAAACCGTAATTTCTCATGGACTACTAACTTCAATATTGCATTTAACAAGAATAAAGTATTAGAATTGGCCGAAAACCAATCCTCCTTGTTGAGTGCAGCCAAGTTCGACCAGAACTACAACTCACAATATAGTTACATCGCCAAGGTGGGTTATCCGATGGGAATGATGTACGGATTCATTTATGAAGGTACATACAAATATGAAGATTTCGATAAAGCGGGTGATACATATACGCTGAAACGCAATGTTCCGTATTTCTCTTCCGAGAGTAATACACAACCGGGTATGCCGAAATACGCAGACTTGAATGGCGACGGTATCATCGACGACAACGACCGCACTATGATCGGTAATGGTATGCCGAAGCATACAGGCGGATTCACCAACAACTTCGAATACAAAGGATTCGACTTGAGTATTTTCTTCCAATGGTCATACGGAAACGATGTTTTGAATGCCAACCGCTTATTCTTCGAAAATAGCAATAAGGCACGCGACTTGAATCAATATGCAAGTTACGCAGACCGCTGGACACCGGAAAATCCGAATAGTAATATTCCGAGAGCTACCGACTCCGGTTCTAACAAAGTGTTTTCTACACGCATTATCGAAGATGGCTCTTTCCTTCGTCTGAAAACCGTATCTTTAGGATATACACTGCCGAAACAACTGACCAAGAAATGGAAGATAGACAATGCACGTGTATTCGTTGCCGGTCAAAATCTATGGACATGTACAGGATATTCCGGTTATGACCCGGAAGTATCGATCCGTGAAGGCGCACTGACTCCGGGACTGGACTTCTCCGCTTATCCGAGAGCCTACTCTATCAGTTTTGGTATAAACTTAGGTTTCTAATCAATCATCCTTCAAACAATTACGTATATGAAAACAATAAAGATAATCATCATATCACTTCTTGTCGGACTTAACCTGACTTCCTGCGATTTCCTGGAGAAAGATCCGACGTACACTACTCCTGAAAACTACTTCAAGAATGAAGCGGACGCAGCCTCATGGCTGACAGGAACTTATGCTATCTTGGGACAAAGTCCGTTTTATGGGAACGAATACTTATACCTTATAGGTGGCGACGATCTGGGACATTATGGTGGTGCCAACCGTGGTCCTAATAAGAGTGGTTTGATCTGTAACAATGCCAATACAAGTGACCCTGCCGTCGCAGCATTATGGTATACGCTATATGCCGGAATCAACAGAGCCAATATTTTCTTGGAGAATATAGATGCTGTGCCCGACATGAACGACGAAACTCGTAAACAGTACAAAGCGGAAGCTCGTTTCTTACGCGCATTTTATTATTTCACTTTGGTAGAAGGTTGGGGAGACGTGCCCTTCAAGACCACTTCTACGGAAGATGCTTTTAACCTCTCCATTCCGCGGACAGACAAACAGACGATTTACGACTTCATCATCAAAGAAATGTATGGTTCTGCCGAGGATCTCAAATCTGCTCAAGATCTGAACTATTTGCCGGGACGTGTTTCCAAATCGGCAGCTTGGGGAATGTTGGCGCGTGTATATATGTTCAGAGCCGGCGAACCTAAACGTGACAAAGAAGTGGGTTTGGCCAACAATACGACTAGTGCTGAGATTACAGAATATTTCAAGAAAGCAAGCTACTATGCACAGTTAGTCAAGAATGAAGGTCATTCACTGACTGCCAAATATTGGGATTTCTTTATCGACATTTGCTCTGATAAGTATAACACTGCTCTCAATAAGGATGGCGCTAAAGCCAATGAAAGTATCTGGGAAGTAGAATTTGCAGGTAATCGTTCTACTGATGTACGTGCAGAAGGCAGAATTGGTAATATCATCGGTATTCCGGGCAAAGACCTTTCTTCCAAATCATCCATTACCGGTAAAGGTGATCCGGGTTACGCATACGCTTTTATCTGGAGTACTCCTAAACTTCTGGAACTATATGAAGCCAATAATGACATTGACCGTTGTAACTGGAATATCGCTCCATTCACATATACCCAATCTGCAGGAGAAGGGACTCCGGTAGATGGTCGTGAATTTGTGAAAGGAAAAAGAGACGAAGTGGAACAACAATATTGGGACAAATCCTTCAGCTATGGTAAAACAAATCCGGGTTCTACTTACGGTGATCGCGAATCGAAGAATGATGCCAATAAGAACCGCAACAGGGCTGCTGCCAAATATCGTAGAGAATATGAAGCAGATAAGAAAAGCAAGAACGATACTTCTATCAACTTCCCTCTTCTCCGCTACTCGGACATTCTGCTAATGATTGCAGAGGCAGAAAATGAAGTCAACCATGGTCCTAATGATCTGGCTTATGAATGTATCAATGCAGTAAGAGAGCGCGCCGGGATCAGTAAACTTCAAGAGAATCTGGATGAAACCAATTTCCGTGAGGCTATCAAAGATGAACGGGCTATGGAACTTTGTTTCGAATATACACGACGCTTCGATCTGATCCGCTGGGGAGACTATTACAAACTGATGCAGGAACAAGTAAGTAAAGCTCAAACTGATGAATCCTGGAAGTTCGGAATCAATGTATATACTTACTTCAATATTCCGAAGTCTTACAACTATTTCCCGATTCCTGCGAATGAAATAGGATCAAACGGTGCTATCAAAACGAATAATCCGGGTTGGTAAATCGCTTATTAACTTTAAAAAGAAAAGGATATGAAAACAATATATAAAAGTTTGATGACTATCGCTTTTGCCGGACTGTGTCTCGCTTCATGCGACAAGGAATTAAAAGAAGAAACAGCAATGGAAGTGGGTGTGGTGACAGACAACAATGTCAGCTTTAACGGTAACACTGTAACTGTCAAAAAAGGCAGTCCGGTAACGTTCAGCTTTAATGGAGACCCTGACTTTATCACTTTCTTCAGTGGAGAAATAGGTCATGAATACAAACATCGGAACCGTACAGAAATGAAAGTAGAGGATATTGAAAAGTGTGAACTTAGTTTCCGCATTTGGTATAGATATGGAAACGCAAGCACAATTAAAGGCTCTACTCATGTACTCGTTTCCGACCAATTTAATGGCATAAACGGCAGTAATGTAGATCAAGATAAACAAACTGTAGAAAACTGTGAATGGACAGAGGTATTTGCACAGGAAGAACTTCCAACCAAACCGAACAGCACTAGCGAGACAGCAGAATCCAGCAAAACTTTTACATTCGAATTATCTTCTTATCTTGCTAAAGAAATAACAATAGCGGTTCACTATAACCCCATTGATAACTCAAATACAATGCCACAGCTCAACATCATGGATATGAATATTGACTTGATGTTCACAAACGGCAAAGGGAATACGGTTAATGCAAAAGATTTCGGTTTCTCACCGCTAAATCTCGTATATGATTTAACGAAGCTAAATGACAGTCACAAAAAAGTTCTTAAGAAGGCATTGGGAAATGAGAAAATGCCGGATGAGGACCTAAACAGTGAAGAGAACATAAAAAAATATCCATATTTGCTTGTTGACGGACAAATCCCTGACTTCTGGAGTACCACCACACCTACCAGAATACAAATCGCAGGAGGAAGTAAAGGAACAACAAAAGCAGACACTTGGCTTATCTCGGCTCCCGTCTTGCTGGGTACTTGCTATCCGGATGCAGGACAAAGCATCAAGAATATCTCGCAAACATTAGAGATATACTCACATACCTACGAAGAAGCCGGGACATACACCGCTACCTTCGTAGCCAACAATGCAAACTACGTCCATCAAGGTGGTCAAGTAGTACGTGAACTGACTATAAACGTTGTAGAATAATAGTATATCCCCCAATTTTTCTAACCTTCAATCATAGAAAACGTTTATAAAAATCAGACTTTAATCAATTTAACATTAAAAAGAGAGGGTCCGCGAGGTTCCTCTCTTTTACTTTTACCATATCTTTTCACCTTCTTCCCTTTCTTCTCCTCCGAAAAAATATTTTTCTTTACTCAACTAGCGTATAAATCAACATTTATATATAAGTTTGCACAAAAATAAAAACAATGCAAAAGACTCTTCCTATTCATTTTGCCCCATTACAAGGTTACACCGACGTGATTTACCGTAATGCTCATGCGGCCTGCTTTGGAGGTATAGACGCTTATTACACTCCATTTGTACGACTTGAGAAAGGCACCTTCCGCCATAGAGACGTCCGAGGAATCGAACCCGGGAATAATCAGGTTCCGCATCTGATTCCCCAATTGATAGCCCCTACTGCTGAAAAGGCAGAAAAGATTTTATCCCTATTCATTGAAAAGGGATATAAGGAAGCCGATATTAATATGGGATGTCCTTTTCCCATATTAGCCAAACGCCACAATGGCTCCGGTATTCTTCCCTATCCCGAAGAAGTGCAAGCGTTACTTAGCCTGATTACGAAATATCCGCAAATAAGCTTCTCCATCAAGATGAGACTTGGTTGGGAAGATCCGGAAGAATGTCTCAAACTGGCTCCGATTATCAACGAGTTACCTTTACGACAAGTCGTTATGCATCCACGCCTAGGAAAACAACAATATAAAGGAGAAGTTGATCTTAAAGCATTCGAGGCTTTTCAGCATGTATGTAAACACCCGCTCATTTATAATGGGGACATTAACCATATAGAAGATATTCACCGTATTCAGGAACAATTTCCCAGATTAGCCGGAATGATGATAGGACGAGGATTGCTCGCTAACCCGGCGCTAGCATGGGAGTATCAGCAAAACCGCACACTTGAATTCGATGAAATGAAAGAAAAAATACAATCTATGCACACATACGTATACGAGGAATATATAGAACAGCTAAAAGGAGGAGACTTGCAGATTTTGAACAAGATGAAAGCTTTTTGGGAATACCTACTACCAAATGCAGACAGGAAATTATTGAAAGCTATTCATAAAAGCACCAACCTCCACAAATATACTCAAGCAGTTCATGCCTTTTTTAACCAACGATAGATTAATTGCCAGTAATTTTGTGTAATTTTGCGCCCGTTTATAAACAAGCACATTATGAAAAAGTACATTCTCTTATTTCTTTGCCTGATAATCGTATCGGGCAGTTTCGCACAAATGCAGGATTTCAAGTTCAAATTCTACGGACAAATCCGTACTGACTTTTATTATAATAGTCGTGCTAATGAAGAGACCGTAGACGGATTGTTTTATATGTATCCGAAAGATAAGGTACGTGATCCGGATGGGAATGATTTGAACTCAACGCCCAACAGCAATTTCTATACCTTGTATTCACGTCTCGGAGTAGACATTGCCGGTCCGAAGCTGGGGACGGCCAAGACATCTGCCAAAGTAGAGGTTGACTTCCGTGGTACAGGTACCTCTTATTCGGTCATTCGACTTCGCCATGCTTATTTGAATCTGGATTGGGGAAAATCGGCTGTATTGCTCGGGCAGACTTGGCATCCGTTATTTGGAGATGTGTCTCCACAGATTCTTAATCTCTCCGTAGGAGCACCGTTCCAACCATTTAGTCGTGCACCTCAAATTCGTTATCGCTATACAAACAAGAATTTCCAACTTACCGGAGCAGCAGTATGGCAATCACAATACACTTCACAAGGTATCAATCCTGACAAACCGAAAGAGAGTAAAAAAAGTCATGAATACTTAAAGAATGGTTGCATCCCGGAGATATATGTAGGAGCTGACTACAAGAAAGACGGCTTATTGGCAGGTGTCGGCATTGAATTATTATCATTAAAGCCACGCATACATGCTTGGGGAGCGAACGGAGATCAATATAAAATAAACGAACGCATAACTACCCTTTCTTACGAGGCCCATGCGAAATATACTCATAAAGCCTGGTTCATTGCCGCAAAAAGTGTATTAGGTTCCAATCTTACACAAGCCTCCGGATTAGGCGGATTCGGCATTAAGTCAGTTGACGAGCACACCGGAGAACAAAAATATACTCCCATACGTTTCTCCAGCTCTTGGTTGAATGTTGTCTACGGAAAGAAATGGAAACCTGGAATTTTTGTAGGTTATGCTAAGAATTTGGGAACAAGCGATGCACTATATGCTCCAGATGGAACTGACGCTCAAGTGTATGGAACGGGAACAAACCTCGATCAGTTAGTAACAGCAGGGGCAGAACTGACCTACAATGTTCCCCACTGGAAATTCGGTTTGGAATATACCTTAAGCTCTGCATGGTATGGTTCACTCAATGCCTCCAACGGAAAAATCAGAGATACTCATGCCGTATGCAACAACCGCATTGTTGCTGTTGCCATGTTCATGTTCTAATCTCTCTCTACACAATTCTTTTGATTATATATCTGTCACCTGTCACCGATTACTACCTAATGATTTGATTATAAACGATTAGCATTGTGACAGCAATCGGTGACAGCATTGTGATGACAATATTGCTGTCACCGAAAACAGCAAACTACATTTCATTAATCGGAGACATTCATTACGGGAGCCCCAACAGTCATATTTACTTCACTTATATACAACCTTTGTTTCATTACGGGAAACGATTAGTTCACACCGAGAAACCAATCGTTTCGCTATTTGAAACTTTTGGTTTCCTTACTTGAAACTAGAGTTTCATACGCTTGAAACCAAAGTTTCCCTTTGTAGAAACTAAAGTTTCTGCGGCTAGAAACAACAGTTTCAAAGCTTTGGAAACCACGCTTATACAAAGGGAAACAAAACATTTTCTGACTGCCTGACTTCTTATCTCTTTAGTTCCACTTCAAAGCTAGCACCATCTTTGCAACTGAATTGCAAGATTGTTTGCTTTTCATTGGAGGAGACTACCGTACAATAGGGAGTTTCTTCCACATTCCATCGGCCTTTTATGGTCACAGTCAACGGTATTTCACTACTTCCATTATTAACCCACGGACGAGAGTAGATACTACGTTCAATCCGCTTCCCGTCTTTGTCAAACGCTTCGTCACTTGGACCGCGATACAAAGCCAAATCAGGTTGTGCTACCGTCAGTTTAATCTTATCAGCAGATTCTTTATGAGTCATAACCAGGCAGGAAGTATCCACACGCTGCAACAGACCACCCGGCAACGTTGTTTCAGGAGTTTCAAACAATACATAAGAAACAATCTGCTCGGAAGCGGACGCTACAATATGCGCCTTCCGGTCTTGCTGCAATACTTTATAAGTTGGCTTTTTCGCAAACTTCTTCATCGCGGTTTCATTCGTTTGAGGCAAAACAGCATATTCATACCTTCCGTTTTTCGGCGCCTTTCCATGATCTACTACCAAAGAAACCCAATCACCCTTTGTTTCCTTTCCCGTATTCTGCATTCGCGAATGTTGAGGGAAGTTTTTCTCAAACCGAATGGCTGTCGGAACATAATAACCTGTTCCCAAATGATCTACCCATACTTTCTTATCTTCCTGATAATTTTTCCAATAGTCATGTCCCGCCTTATCTGTGACTGCCAATTGGAAGATAGTCGTTTCAGTGGGGAATTCCGTATCTGCATTTTCAATATCCGATCCAAGGCAGACAATCATTCCATCGATGAAATGGTAAGATTTACGTGCCCGGTGCGATCCGTTATACTTGTCGTGCTCGTGCAGCTTCATTCCGAAGTTACCATTCACCTTCTGTTGAGACAATCCTCCTGCAAAAGCTTCATCTGAATAAAGCATTTCTTCCATTCCCGAATAACGGTCTACATTGAGCACTTTAGCCTGCAATTGTTCCAATGGCAAATGAATAGATGTGACTCCCGGGATACGGTTCCAGTCAAAACCTTCCTGCTGCCAACCACTAGTGGCCGGAGTCACTGTCTGCCCAGGTGCAGCAGTCAATATCTGCAAACTGCCGTGTGCCAGATAGCGACCATATAAATTCGCTCCCAAATAATGTTCAGCCGCCCATAAATAACGGGAATGTCCACGGGCCACGGCAGACCAGTTACTGCGACGTTGAACAGAGATACAACCATAGCCCATTGCTATATTCCCCTGTGGGTCCGGTTCCGGACGGAAACCTTTCTCTATCAGAAGCTTTGCCGCTTTGCGTTCTTCAGCATTTGAAACTTTGGGCATATATTCGGGAGCATCATTCTCAACGCCCGAATTTGAAATCAAACGAAGATAAGAAGAAGCCATTTCACTATCATATTCCGCCTTTCCATCGGGAGAACCGGCTAAAGCCATCATGGCAAAATGCATAGGAACCAGTTTACCTTTTCCATCCGGATGACGACCGGACATAGAAAGAGGGAAATTCAGTTTATTGCAATAAAAGCGCATGGTCAGCAATACATTCTTCACCGTTTCATGAGCCAACTTGGAAACAGCAAATTCCGTCCGGCTAAGAAGATAAATCATGTTTGTTGCCCCATCCAGTCCGCCTACGGCATAAGCCGGATAGTTATTGCGATGATGGAAAGCACCTCCGTCCACTTTAAATGAACCGGACAGCCCCAGTGCAGGACGGCAACCATAATCAATCCAACGAGAGAAAGACCGTAAGTATTGCAGTTTCTCCGGTGTATCTTCCATCATTAGAATACTGGCAATACGCCCTGTGGTCTGTGTATTGAAAGAGTCCATATCAATTCCGTCAACTTCCGGTTTGGGATACACCTCGTTAGTAATCGCATACCAGCGTAATGTCCGTTCGGCTTCTTGGAGTTTGCCTGCTTCCCTAAGCACATCTTTCATCAAGAAATATGCCAGGTACAGGCCGCGAACACTATACCCGTAATGATGGATATTTCCCCAACAACTACCATAAGCAACGCCCTGATCGGTTATGTGATCGTACATTGCTAAAAACTTCTTCTTCATTTCTTCCCGAATCACCGGTTTCGCCGTACTATTATTATATGCAACAGCTATTTTTTTCATCAGATCGAAGTAAGCACGCATTTCCACACCCATCTTAGTGAGCATATCCTTGTTCCAATCCGGAATGATTCGTTCATAAGCTTCGGCGGCACGTACCATATAGATAGGTATTCCCGAAACCTGACCATTTTTGTAAGTGATCTGATAGAAATCATATTTCTTGCGAATATTCTCAACCTCTTTATCTGTGATCTTGCCTTGCGTGTAGATCATATCACGAAAACGCTTCTCTAACAGTTGCATCTCTTCCCGTTGCTTGTCGCCTACAGGAGTTAGTTCAATATCCGGTTTTAAAAGAGAATGTTTATAAATCACCAGCCAATGATTGGTCGTTCCTTTATTCACAAAAGGCACCTGCAAATCGGCTGTTTGTTGACGTGCGTCTACTTTAGTGGATGTAATTAAATGGTCGATGAAAAGACGACCTTTTGAATTTGGAGCTACAATACTAAGTTCATTCATCCCTTCCTCCGGTGTGCCTTGCATATCCCTCTCATAGCAGACCCATGCGGCACGCCAGCCAGTGAAATTGATACCAAAAGGAAAAGAAGTACATTTTTTACCGTCTTTCAAAAACTCAAATTCGATGGTTGCATCTTGGGGTTCTTCATTGTAAACCCACACAATAAAAGCTGAAAGGTATAAATCCTTGCCAGTCGGATCTTTCTTTTCAAACTTCAAGTCTTTTTTAAGTTCCAATACACCACCTGGTTCAAATGTCCATTCCAACGAATGTTTTCCGTCTTTATAATGCACATCGGATACTGACAGTTGAGAATGAGTGCTGGATATACAATCCGGAATTTGTGGTTCTTCAAAAGAAAACATCCGCTCATCTGTTACGACTTGCGCATGAAGGAATGTTGAACACAAAAGAGAAAATAGAGTTGTCACTCCAAATTTAATAAAAAGTTGTTTCATCATGGATATATCGTCTTATTAGGTTTTTCAGTATATAAGTCAGAGAGTAGTCACTTTAAAATCTGTAAACAGGACATGATTCTGCAAGAGACGAAGACCGAAGTGTCCGTCACCTTCGCCGCCTGTAAGAACATAGCGGAACAGTTCTTCACCATTCACAGAATAAGTCGTGATTCCTTTTTCCACTCTAATCCGAATCTGATACCACTGATTGGGAACAAGCAAGTGAGAGGCATCAGTATATTCTTTCAATAAGGGTTTCACCTTGTCATCTGCTACTCCATAATATTCTCCTCTGTAACGACGGAAACGAGTCGTCGAGTTATCATTTCCCCCGTATCCAACGTAGAAAAGGTTTAATGTGTTGTAGTTTTTAAAGATGCCGTCGCGCCACTGACTACGAGTGAAAAGATCATCTGGGTATTTAGGGTCATTGGCAGCCCAAAAACAATTCAAGTCACTCAAACGATCGTACTTCCCTCCTTGCATCACCATACAAGTGCGGTAACTAACCTCATAATTCCCCGTCAATCGCTGCTGATACCACATAGTCAATCCATCCGGCACGATCAATTCTAATGTATCTGTACGTTCTATCACCTGCAAGGCATGGGATGCATCTTCTATCTTCCATTGTTGTGCAAACGCATTTTCGCATTGTGCAAACAGCACTACACTATCCAAGAGAAATAAAGTAATCAAACTGTAGCTAATAAAAAATCGCTTCGTCATTACGGTATTAGTTTAAAGATAATTCTTCCGGATACAAAGAAACCCCTCTTTTCGAAAAAAGAGGGGCTCAAATTGTACAAAATATCTCAAATAATGTATTGACCGGGAATTTGTATTACCAAGCCTCTACCACTTTTTCAGCAGCCGGATGCAAATACCAATCCTTGTTATCAACTCCATTGCTAGTCACCCAAGCACGGAATTCAGGATAAGCGTCATCAAAAAGCACCTTTTCATAAGCATGTTTTACGCCAACAGGAACTTTAATTCCCCAAACAAAACCATTCTTATTACAATATGGAACACCTTCCATCATTTCACCGGCCGAATCAGCTTCGTAATTAGTATAAAGATAAGAAGGTCTATAGCCTTTCATGTGAATCTCTTTATTCGTATTTGTCACAATAAAGAAGTTCTGATTATGAGTATCAGTAATAAGAGCACGATAAGCTTTCAATTGATCCAAATCTTCAGTAAGACTAGTACGAACCTTAGCTCCCAAAATAATTTCTGCACGTAACATGCCTTGTCCCGGATTTATAAAACCTTTTGTAGTCTGGAAGAAATTAGTATTATCACCCAAAGCACTCAAACCATCCATTATGATAACCGGGCTACCGTGTTCCGTGTCTACCGTAACTTTACAAAATTGCGATTTTCCAAAGAGTTGCTGTTGAGGCATTTCTGCTTTCATTTCCCCAGTAGCAAGTTCGGTTTCTTTTCCTTGTCCTTCTTTCAAAAGAATACGGGTCGCAACAGTCTCTATATACTTTTTATCCAAGCCGCCTAATACTACACCTAATTTAATAGGATATCGACCGCCTTTGGCACGAATATCCAAAGTCAACTTCAATCCTTCTTTATATCCCTGACCAGCTTCAAGCCATTTTTCAGCCTGACATTCGGTTACTTTCAAATCGTACTCAAAAACAACATCGTTCAAATCATTGTCTTGACCTGGTTCAATCGGCCAATTGTCTTCAAACATAGCAACGCCTGTATTATGATAGAAAAACCATCCATCATCTTCTTCACTAGTTACCGCCACCGCATCTTCAGGTACAGTTATTGCTACAGTCTCGCCACTCCGAGTCACGCTATTTATCGGAAATGATGCTGTTTTATCTGTTCCATCAGAATACTTCAAATAAATATTAGCACAGTGAATAGGCACATTCAATTCCAAGTCTTTCTCTCCATCAACAAGCAGGCCACTCACCAACAAACTTCTTTCCTGATTTTCTGAATCCCAATACAAATCAACCGCTACAGGCTTACTTGAATAAACTTTAGCAGAGACAGTACGACTAGTTGCAAAATCAAACCCTGCCGGAATAACATACTGCGGGGAATCATCTCCTCCTCCATTATCCACTATTCCTTCTTCATTGTTACTGTCTGTACAAGCAACAACCAACATCGTCCCCATGAGGACGTACATCAAACTTTTAATCTTCATTTTAATCTAATTTTTAAATTTATTGTTTGTTTCAGTTTCCTATGAAAGCTCTACCTTATCGCACCCATATCCGAGCTCTATATGTTAACTTATCAAAAATATATTTAACGCTTAATGGCTTTTTACCTGCCTTTATTTGTAATTTCAATCCTTTCCATCGAAAATAATCACAAGAGCTCAAATATCGCTCAAAAGCCCTGTTCATGAACAATGGATAATATATACAAGTTATTTATTATATTTGCATTAGACAGAACATTCAATACAACAAATATAGAACTTTTGTTTTGAATATACAAGTTTTATAGATTAAATATCAAGGGAAATGGATCAAGTACTGTATGGTATAGATTACATAGAATATTATTTCTATTGGATATATTACAAGTTTATTGGCTATCCTTTAATCATAAGAATATGCTCAATTGCTGTAATGTTTTGTATTATTGCGTACTTGTTTCTCCTATTCCATATTATATATGGTATATTCAAAAGGCGGAAAGAGAAGCGAAGATACAACAAAGCTTTCGACAAATATTACGAGGAAATGAAATCTATCTCGCTAGATTCCAACACATTGAGTGAAGAGGAAATCGCAGACAGATTACAGTATGATACGAAAAAACGTCCCAAGCCTAATGAATTACGTATTATCACTCAACTATTAACAGAAATCAAGAGTGTACACGAAGATGAGATTAACGAACTAAACTATCAAACGATTCAAACCGTATTCCAGATCACGCGTTTCCTTGAACGCGAACTTCAATTCGGCTCCAAAAGAGCAAAGATACAAGCGCTGAAACTTATTCAATCCATCAACGGATATGCCTCTGAAGCGGTATTGGTGCGCTTCCTCTATCATCGTGAAATAGAATTGAGGAACTCTGCACGCTACACTTATATGTGGCTAAGCCAGGGAGATCCGTTCCGTTTCTTCGACGAAGACATCGGCATGAAGTTGAGACAATGGGATATGATGGAATTGCATGCCATCTTGGAACACCGCAAGAAGGTGGGATATAACACACCGAGCTTTATAAAATGGGTGAATACTTCGGCCGAAGAGAATGTTAAGATATTCTTTATCAACGAAATCCGGTTATATAATGAAACCGATAGTGCTCCCATTCTGGCTAAACAAATCAACGCACGCTCTACCGAAATCCGGGGCGAAGCGATCAGAACTTTAGGAAAGCTAAAATATAAAGAGATCGAGCCCAAGCTGATTGAAATGTATCATGTGCAACCGGAAGAAGTCAAGCGACAAATCATTTCGGCTGTTGCAGACCTGAAAACAGATAAGGCATTAGGATTTCTTTACAATGCTTATGATGAAGCAGACAACTGGGGGACAAAACGTATCATCCTGAAAGCCCTCTATGAATACAGTTCAATGGGAAGAAAAACATTCGATCAATTGGAGAGAAAAGCAGATTCCCACACAGCTATATTGTTTGCCCATACCAAGCATCCGTTAATCAACCAGTTAATTTAGAGAATATGAGAGATATAATATTTACATTCTTCAATTATTTCGTATTCTTTTATACGAGTATGCTGGCGATATTCTTCGTCACATTCGCCTTCCTCTCTTTCATTTCTCTGAAACGGAGAAAAGATTACTATGTGGAAAGCTATATGCGGAAAACAATTAAGGAATCTCCCTATACACCGGGTATTTCGGTAATTGCCCCTGCTTTCAATGAAGAAAAGACAATCATTGATAACGTGAACTCTATGCTTGCATTGGAATACCCGCTTTTCGAGGTGGTGATTGTAAATGACGGAAGCACGGACAGTACGTTGAAGAAGATGATTGAACATTACGAACTGATAGAAGTGCCCTATGCCTATATTGAGCGAATCAAAACCAAACCGTTCAGAAGACTCTTCAAATCTACCAGTCCGAAATACAGTCGACTCATCGTTGTAGACAAAGAGAATGGAGGAACCAAAGCGGATGCATCCAATGCAGGTATCAATGTTTCTTCATATCCTTATTTCATCTGTACGGACGTAGACTGTATCTTAGAGAAATATGCTCTTTACCGCTGTATATCGCCCATTATATCTTCCGATAAACAGGTAATCGCAGTCAGCGGAACGATGTTGATGGCAAACGGATGCGTAGTGAAAGACGGGCAGATAGTAGACGTGAGAACTCCGCGTACTCCGATTCCGCTTTTCCAGAACCTCGAATACATGCGTTCCTACCTGATTGGTAAAATGGGATGGTCTGCAATCAATGGTATGCCGAATGTTTCCGGTGGATTCGGTCTTTTCGACCGTTCCGTAGCCATTGCAGCCGGAGGATATGACGGTACTTCCTTTGCAGAAGATATGGACCTCATTACCCGCATGGTAGGATATATGTGCGACTTCTCCCGTCCTTATAAGATTATTCAGATTCCTGATACTTGCTGTTGGACGGAAGGACCTCCCAACTTGGCGATGCTTTACCGTCAACGTACCCGTTGGGCACGAGGATTGTTCCAGACACTTAGTATCCACCATAAGATGATCTTCAAAAAAACATATAAACAGATGGGATTGCTGACTCTGCCTTATATGTTCGTATTTGAGTTTCTGGCACCCATCATCGAGCTTACCGGTTTGATCGTATTTATCTATCTGGCCTTTACAGGAGCGGTCAACTGGAATACGGCGTGGATGATTTACCTGACGATCTATACGTTCTGCCAGTTCCTTTCCATCGTCGTTATTACCTACGACTATTACGTCGGGATGCTTTATAAAAGAGGATACGAATATCTGTGGATTATCATAGCGTCCATATTGGAGCCCATCTTCTATCATCCCATCATCACTTTCTGTTCATTGAGAGGATACCTTAGCTATCTGACCAATAGAGACTTCAAGTGGAAGAATATGGAGCGTAAAGGATTCAAGCAGAAAGAAGAAAATACGGATGATGCTGAAACAGCGGCTATGAAGCCTGAACCGGCAACGATTTAAACAAGAAAGAAAGATTAAAGACAAGATAGAATGAACAGAGAATTTCTCCATAAGATCACCTTATTAGGTTGTCTGTTTTTGCTGATAACCTCTTCCTCCGGAACCGATAATGGATTCCAGACGCCGGAGCAATATGCCCAGATTGTGCAGGAGCATTTTGCGAACGAGGAATGGGAAGCAGGGAAAGAGCTGTTGGAGGAGGGCCTTCAGAAATACCCGAATGTTTCTGACCTTGAATGGCTCATGGGCAAATACTGGTTTCACGAAAAGAATTATGACCAGTCGCGTTATCATCTTGTTAAAGCAATAGACGACAATTATAACAACGTCAATGCCAAACACCTGCTGGTAGACGTGGAAGATATTACCGAAAACTACTCCAGTGCCATTTGCTACGTTAATGAGTTGCTGGAAGTGAATCCGTATTGGAGAGGCTTATGGCGAAGGAAGATTGAACTATACCGCAAGCAGAACAACGATGTGGAAGCGGATCGCCTGTTGAAACGAATCAATCAGATTTACCCGAACGATACCATTCTAAGGAAGGATTACATCTACAGCATGGAAGTAGGCTACCAACAAATGAAAAAAGGCGGTAACCGGAAAGAAGCGATCGAGAGACTGACGGA
The DNA here is from genome assembly GCF_003602705.1 of Bacteroides sp. AM16-13. Taxonomy (NCBI): domain Bacteria; kingdom Pseudomonadati; phylum Bacteroidota; class Bacteroidia; order Bacteroidales; family Bacteroidaceae; genus Bacteroides; species Bacteroides sp. AM16-13. Next base: position 182,762 of record NZ_QTLK01000004.1, on the reverse strand, counting down.
GCTAATCAAAGTATCTCCTCAAAACGAAGAATATTACCTGGACATCATCAACCTGCATTTACAGGAAGGAAACCGGGAAGCAGCTCTAGGCTGGTCATCCAACGGTTTGGCTGCCATACCGGGAAGTGGTGCCCTCATCGTCAAAAGGGCAAGTATCCTCAGTGAATTGGCGCGTTATCCGGAAGCACTGGCATTTATACGCGAGCAAATGAAGAGAAACAATAGTCCTGCCATACGGCGTATGTACAACGACTTATTGATGGAAGCTGCCCGTGCAGAGAAACAGCGGGACCCTTATGTATTATATGGCATGGCCTACGAAGGAGGCAACAAGAACAAGGAAGCATTAGACTATTTATTGAACACTTCCGTCACCCGCGGATATACCGACGATGCCCTCTTCTATATCAGAGAGGCTAAGAAACAATATGGCAACAATGACAAAGGAATTCTCTATAAAGAATATATGCTTTATCGCCAGATGAATGAGGATGATCTTGCCTATTCAACGCTGAAAAAGATGTACGAGATGTATCCTGATGATTATGACATTACGCTTGCCATGAGCGCACAGCACATGAAGAAAGCCGAAAAGCTGATGGAACTCGGTCTGTATGCGGAAGCATTGCCGCACGTATTGTTTGTATCTCAAAAACATGTAGACAACGACGTGAACGGTGCCGCATGGGAAAAAGCCTTGAGTTGCTATATCAATATGAAACGTTACAATGAAGCACTTGCCACATTGGATACCATCACCCTTCACTTCCCGGATTACGAGAATGGTACGTTGAAAAGGGCCTTTATTCTCGATAAAATGGACAAAACCGAAGAGGCTTTGCAACTATACTTGTCTGCAATCGAGCAGAGCGACGAGGATATGCGTATCTTCTACGTCATCGGATACGAGGAACTGGCAGTGCCCTACATCAAAAAGTGCATGGAAGCCGGAGCTACGAAGAAAGCATACGAAGAAGCCATCAAACTGGTCAGCCTGAATCCATCGAGCGATCTTGGATTACGGTATGCCATTAACTCGTCCGGTTTACTCGGAAAATACGATGAATTCGAGAAATATACAGCGCAAGGAATCAATTACTATCCTGAAGAACCGTTCTATCAGGCAAAGAGGGCTACTGTCCTTGAACGCGACAAGAGATACGAAGCTTCTTTGGAATTCCTGAAACCGATACTCAATAAATACCCGAGCAACAAAGAGATTATAGGCGCATTCTCACAAAGCAGCGAATATCGTGCCCTGCAACTGACAAAGGCGAAAGAACCCGAAAAAGCTCTCGCTGTTCTTGATACAGCTTTGCTTTACGACAGCCAGAACAAGTCTTTAAAATACACCAAAGGCGTGGTATATGAAGCCAACAGACAAGCGGATTCAGCCTATTATTATCAAAAGTATTACGAGCCTTCCATCATGGAATACCGCTCTTTCCAACGGCACTTATCGGGCCTTAGAAGCATGATGCTCAAGAATGAGATCGCTTTGACCTACCTGCGTGCACGCTACGGAGAAGAAGACATCATTACCTCCGTTGCCACCGCCGAATACACCCGAAAAGGCCAGAAGAACAGCTACACGGGACGTCTCAACTATGCAGGACGAAGCGGCTCGACAAGCGACAGCATGGAGGCTGAAGAACAGACACCGGGAGGGGTCGGCATCCAGGTACAGGGAGAATGGACGCATCACTTCTCACCGAAGTGGAGCACTACGGTCAATGCCGCTTTTGCTACCAAATACTTCCCGGATATTACCGCCGATGTTGCCATACGGCATTATCTCAAGAATGACTGGGAAATAGGAGCACATGTGGGATACAGACGTGTAGCTGCCTATACGAAACGTTATGAATGGAACGACGAATTCTTTGCAGGAGGCACCGGAGATAACGGTTATCTATTTACCGGCTGGAATGAGTCAAAGACCAACCTGCTCACCGTAGGCGGAGAATTAGCCAAAACGATCGAAGTCGTTCGCCTCAACACGAAGATAGATATGCATTTCTTCAATTCCAACTTCTACTACAATGCACAGATTGGTGCCAAATACTTCCCGGCTAATGACGGAAAGACGAATATCAACGCCATGGCAAGTATCGGATCGGCCCCGGAAACGGCTGTATTGGATTACGCGCTGCCCGGCTCTTTCTCACACACCAATACAATGGTAGGACTGGGAGGCCAATACATGGTCAGTCCTAATATTACCATAGGTCTGATGGGTACTTGGAATACCTATTATAACCAGACCAACACCGTGCGAGGGAGCAGTCCGCTCAACCCGATAGAATCCATATCGACACGCTATAAAAACTTATATAACATCTATGCACAAGTCTATATTTCATTCTGACACGCTTTGCCCCATATTGGCAGGAATGATATGTATTTGCTGCCTTTTATCCGGCTGCCGCATGCAGGCACGCACAGAGATGTTCCCATCTAAAGAAGGATACCTCATCACAATCGGCGAAGATCCGACGGACAGAGATACCCGATGGGCCAAATACCTGTACGAGCACCTCAAGAAACGTGCAAACGACGATGAAATGGTCGCTTTCGGTGTCTCCGAGATGGATATGTGGCGTATCATCATACAGATAGACCCGACATTGCAGAGAGGATTCAAAGTAGCCTGCAAAGGTTCGGATATCAGACTGACCGCAAGTGACGACAAACAAATGTTATGGCTGCAATACCAACTGATAAAGAAGATCAGCAAAGAAGACCCGCGTATAGACGGTTCGGATCTTCCTCCCGCCCTTATCAATCTCAACGATACTTGCGGAGCTTTTGCATTTGACTATCAAAGTATTTATTCTCCATACGGCCTGAACGCCGATCATACAGGCGTTATCGGCCTGAACAACTTTGACGACAGCTGGGGAATATGGGGACACAACCTGCGAAAAGTACTGGGAAAAGATGCAGAGAAAGTATATGCCACCATTCACGGGAAAACAGATGACTCACAACTGTGTTTCTCTTCCGAGGACATGTATCGCCAGATAGAAAATTACATCGTAGATAACTTCGGTGAAAAGGGGAATTTCCGTTTTGTAATCGCACCGGATGATACTCCGTACGCCTGTACGTGTGCCACCTGCACCGCATTGGGAAATACAGAGAAGAACGCAACTCCCGCCGTTACGGAACTGATCCTCCGCCTGTCGCAGCGTTTTCCCAAACACACGTTCTTTACGACTTCCTACCTGACCACGCAACAAGTCACAGACAAGCAACTTCTGCCTAACGTCGGGGTAATTGTCAGCGCTATCGACTACCCGCTCCGCCGGACAGACGGCAAGGACGAGCAAGACAAGAAATTTGCGGAACAACTCGACAACTGGAAGAAAGTAACGAACAACATCTATATATGGGACTATATCAACAACTTCGACGACTACCTCACTCCTTTCCCCATATTAAAGATAGCCCAGCAAAGACTCCAACTTTTCAAACAACACGGAGCCAGCGGCATATTCTTCAACGGAAGCGGTTACAGCTATTCTTCTTTCGATGAAATGAGGACTTTTGTATTATCAGCCCTTCTTATCAACCCGGAACTTCCGGTTGATGAATTAATTAAAAGCTATTTTAATCAGGAATACCCGGTATCCAAAAAATGGCTGTACGATTACTACACAGAGCTAGAAAACAACGCCCAATCCGGAAAGCGGCTCGGACTTTACGCCGGTATCAGAGAATCGGAAAAAGGATTCCTCTATCCGGAGAAGTTTATCAAATTCTATGATGAAATGGGAGATTTTGTATCCGAAGCAAAAGGGAAAGAGCGCAAAAAGCTGCACGAGCTTCAGACCGCTTTGTCTTTCACGCGCATGGAATTAGCACGTGACCACGGTTTCGACGCTTACGGATATGCCAAGCGAAATGGAAAGGATATTCAACCGCTTCCCCAAGCTCGTAAATGGATCACCCAGCTCAAAGAACATCAAGCATTTGCCGGAATGGAATATTACAATGAGTCAGCTTATGAGATTGACTATTATATAAAGGAATGGGAACAATATATACTTGCTTCCGACATAAAGAAAAGTTTGTTTCTGGGAATGAATCCTTCCACAACCCCTAAACTGAATAAAAATGATTCAAAGAAACTGACCGACGGCACTCACGGTTTACCCGGAGACTATCATTGCGGTTGGGTTATCATTCCGGGAGAAGAATGTACCATCGACCTGCCGGTTAAAGGACTCAATGCATCAGGAACATTCTATATCAGTTCTCTGAATCTTCCCCGCCACCGCATCTATGCGCCACAGCAGATTCAACTGTTGAAAGACGGAGTAGCCTATAAAACAATAGATTTGAAACCGGAAGACTCCCCAGAAAAAGGAGAAATGATGAAAGCCACTGTTCCGGCAGACCTGAACGGAACAGAACAATTAAGCATAAAAATCAGTTGTTTAAAGAAACCGGGAACGCAAATGGGTATCGATGAAATTGCATTCATCCCTTAGATGCTGAAAAAGTGATATAACAAAAATAAATGGCAACAATGAATAAATCTATATTCTATATTTTACTACTGACGGCACTTCCGCTCTGCTTTACAGGGTGCAGGAAGGAAGTACGTCCCACCAGCATGACGATAAAAGATTCCGTCAGGCACTATTACCCTATCAAGCAAGGTCAGCAACTCGATATCATGTTTACCATCACCAATACGGGAGACGCTCCGTTAATCATTTCAGAAATGCAACCTTCCTGTGGCTGTATCATTCTGGATAAAAGTTCGCATATCATCATTCCAGAAGACGGTATCAGGCAATTCAAAGCAACCTACAACAGCATCAAGAATGTAGGCGAAGTGGTTCACCGCATCCGGATTTTCGGCAATATGCTCCCAAATGGAAAAGCAGAACTAAAATTTGATGTTAACGTAGTCCCCGACGCAGATTATACACGTGATTATGAAGAACTCTATCAGGATTTCAACACTAAAAACGGCATTGTCAGGGAGATGGTGGACGGAAAAGAATCGGAGTTGGGATATTATGTAGGAGAACCCTAATAATAAGTATTAAATATCAAGTATTAAGTATTAAATGACTGGCTAATACTTGATACTTAATACTTGATATTGATACTTATCTCTACGGATGTATTTCTTTGAAAGCAGCATTCTCTTCTTTCACATTCTGGATAGTCTGTTTTAACTCCCCAATCGGCAAGTCATATCCATACCAGCCTGTATAGCAATCCACCACATACCATTTCCCGTCAGCCTGCAATTCGAACTCAACACGCAAATCCACCTCGGACTCTTCATAGCCCGCTTCAAAGATTTTGTGTTTCGGTTCATTCAGCGTAAACTTGGAGACATAGATTCCCCCTTCTTCCTGAGTGATACGTTCTTCTTTCATGGTTTCGCTATCCAGCAACGGCCATTTTTCCTTGGTGAAAGGGAATGTTTTTTCGGTTTCGCCGTCATCTGCCAATAAAGTAATCGGGGTCTTTAATGGGAACTTGATACGAGTATACTGGAAGGCTGCACTGGAAGTAAATTTATCCAGAAACGATTTGAAATCTTCACCGTCTTGCGTAGTCAGTTCACTATCGGCTTTCGCCTTGGAACTATTACCGCAGGAGATAAACGAAACACCGGCGAGCAACAGCATAGCCAGCAAGCAGCATACAAACTTTTTAGCTCTCATAACACTATATAAATTAAGAGTTTAATTGACGGCGCAAAGATAGTAACAAGTTTGGTTTTGCAATACTTTTATACATTAAAATTGGTCCAAATCAAGCCACAAAAGAAACTTCTTTATCACGTTCAAGATGAAAGATTTTAAAGAAATATCCGATTCCATTCGTTTACGGTCAAATAATGTACGTTCTCATCCTACTAATGTACTATTTACTCATACCTAAATACTTATTTCTCCTCACCTTTGTAATAACATACAAGCAAAAGAGTACCCTTTAATATTATAATACTATGAAAACAATATTAGTTATTTTATTTTTAGGTTTACCTTTAATAGTTTTTTCCCAAGTTGATACAAAACTTTCTTTTGATAAAGAAACAAAAGCCATTCAACTTACATTGGAAAACAAGTACAATGCTCCTATCCTTTTAAATCCCAAATCTGATGATGAGAGTGAAAAAGGAACATATTATGCTATTACATTAAAAGACAACAATGGATCGATTATAAAAAAAGAGAAGTATATGTATATCATCAAGATTCATCACGAAAAGGCGATTTTGTTATAGGAGCTTTGCAAAAACAAAGCTATACATTGGATTTAAGTACTTGGGCAGATTCCGCATATTTGGTAGAAGTAAGATTACACGTAGAAGCTCGTAATCCAACAGAAAAGATCCACTACATTAATAAAAATGACATAACCAAAGTCTTTTTATGGAAATAGATTGAACAATTTACCAAAACAATATTATGAATATAATTAAATCTTTCTTTATAGGTATATTATTGTGTATGTCAATTCTTAGCAAGGGACAAACACAGGAGTTAGAAATTGCTTTGACTTATAATAGACAAGACAATGCTTTGACTCTAAAACTTTACAATAATACGGATAAAGAAATAATGATATTGAATCAAAGTCTATTAAATGAATCATCTGGAAGCTGCATTATTTTAACTGAAAAACAGGATAATGGACAGAGTGATCTAATCATCTCGTTATATGACTATGAAGATGGACAGTGGATACGTTCTAAAACAATAAACCCTAACGAAAGACTAGAACTTTTTTATCCATTTAAAGCTATCCCTGCAAATAATGTCACAAGAGCTAGATTATTCCTCTCCACATACTTTAGAGATAGGAAGACAGGAAAATTAGTTAGCAAAAAATACAAAAATGATTTACCCATAAAACAAATTAAATGATAACAAGTAAACATTTATCTATAAGTATTGTACTTTTGGGCATTTCCATTTTTTGCACCGCCCAAGAAGTAAAAATTGAATTTTCTTATGATAAACCGAATAATTCTTTAACCCTAATACTTACTAATAATACAGACAAAGAAATTCTAATTATGAATCAGGGGCGGTTAAGTGAATTTAGTGGGAGCTATATTGTTTTAACAGAATTTTCTAATGGAAAAAGTTCAGATTTAACAATTTGCCTATTTACTCTTGAAAGCGGAAAATGGATATTACACAAGGGATTATCTCCAAAAGGAAGAATGGAACTCTTCTATCCTTTGGATTCTATCCCAGCCAATAATTTAACAAGGGCACATTTGTTTCTTTCAACATATTCTAATGATGAAAAAACTGGAAAACTAACTTCTAAAAGATATGAGAAGAATTTATATCTAAACTAAGAAGTTTTATTATACGATACAGTTCTATAAAGATTAGTGCCAATTATGAAATTTATTATCAATTTAAAACAGAAAAAGATAATTAGCATAGACAAAAACAGAGTTATAGACTTTATGCAATGGAAATACGAGCAACTTATGAATATTCTAAAAACAATATATTATGAAAATAATATTAGTATTAATTCTGGCATCTTTACCTTTAATTGGAGCTGCACAAATTGGCATTCAACTTTCTTTTGATAAAGAAGCGAAAGAAGCCATGCTATTATTACTAAATACAAGTAATGATATATATAGGCTATCACCCAAATCAATAGATCAATACGAGCCTGGAACTGGTTGTATTTATACCTTTTTATATCGTGATAAAAATGATAAAGTAATATATAAAAGGAGTCGTTTTATATATGATGAATTACCATTAACCAAGTATAGACTAGGGCAATATCTATTACCTCATGAAAATAACGAATATAAATATGAGTTTGCCAAATGGTATAGTGGAGAGATTTGTTCAGTAGAAGTTGAAATTCAAATAGAAGCAATCAATTATACAACAAGAAAATCTTATCTAAATAAAATCAAGCGGATTTATTCACTAGAATAAACCGACAAATATTAATGCAATAAAACAGCTTACTCAAACAATAAATCATGAGAACAATATTAGTTATTTTATTTTTGGGTTTACCATTAATAGTTTTTCCCCAAGTTGATGCAAATTTTACATTCAACAAAGAAACAAAAGCCATTCAACTCATATTGGAAAACAAATACAACGTTCCTATCCTATTAAATCCCAAATCTGATGATGAGAGTGAAAAAGGAACATATTATACCATTACATTAAAAGATAACAGTGGTACGATTCTAAAAAATAGAGAAGTATATGTATATCATCAAGATTTATCACGAAAAGGCGATTTTGTTATAGGAGCTTTGCAAAAACAAAGTTACATATTGGATTTAAGTGCATGAGTAGATTCCGCATATTTGGTGGAAGTAAGATTACATGTAGAAGCCCGTAATCCAACAGAAAGAATCCATTATATCAATAAAAATGACATAACTAAAGTCTTTTTATGGAATTGATAAATTAAGAGAAAAGTCTCTTCACTACTTTTCGAGGGCACATTGCCAAATTTTATCACACCTTTGACTCAAACTTCTTTTTATCTCTTTTTTAATTCGTAGTGCTTTAGTACTTGTTATCTTTATTTCAGTTAGTAATGCTTCCTGACCTATTTTATACATTTTAATAGAGTCTCTTTGCTCGCGATAAAGACAAAACAATTTATACTTAGGTAATAAGCGGTTAGGTAACATATTTTTTGCTAAAATATAGCATTCCATAGCTTTATCTATTTGTTTTTGTTCTTTATAGACATCTCCTAAATCACAATACAATTCGGAACTTGGAATAATTGTACTAGCTTGTTTTAATATTAATAGACTCTTTGTGGCAGGTAATTGCAGAAAACTATATTGAGCATATACGTCTAATAAATGTGGGGTAGATTGCAAACAGACTTGGCATCTCTCAATATATGCTTCAGCAACCTTACGTTTTTGCAGAGATTCTGAATAAAGTTTTCTAACATTTAGTTTTAAATTATAATAATCATGCCCCCCCTTTATGCTTAGTACTAAACATACTATGATTATCCAACTCGATTGGAACTTATATTTAGTTAATGCATATATATTCTTTTGATATTGTATTCCACCTAACAATAATGATCCTAATAGCCATAATAGTAACACATTGAATGGATAAGAAAACATAGAAAAAGTGAGTAATGAGACAAATCCTCCTAAATAAACTTTATTATATTTTTCTTTAGATGTGTATTTAAAAATTGATGCTATGATACATAAAATAAAAATAATCCCTATAATACCTTGTTCTACCCCTATTCGTAAAAACTCATTATAGGGATAAACTATATTGTCAGCCAACTTTTCATATTTTGAATAAGGGTGTGATTCAAAATATTGAGCTTGATAATACATGTATTTATTTTCAAAAGTACCAATACCATGTCCAACCAATGGTGCATCTGCTATCATATCGATTGAAACACGCCATATCAATAAACGTCCATCAGCAGAGTCCTTCTTATAATAATATATAGAAATTATGAATAAGATCATAAATAGAAAAAGACTGACACTTTTTATTAATACAAATGATTCTACCTTCATTTTTTTGAACAAACAACAAAGAGTCGCCATACCAAACAGTGTAGATAGAAATCCCGCCCGGGAATCTGCTAACAATAGAATGAAACAGAATAAGATAAATATGGTAAATAAAGCCCATTTAGGAATAAAACATTTCTTAGTTAAATAAAGTCCTAGTATTATGGTTATTGTTGCGCCCATAAAACCACCTAATGGACCAGGATTACTGAATGTGCCTGTCACATTAAAATCATGATGAACGCTATTAAGCCAATGTGTTTTTTGGAAAATGGCAATAATACCTTCTACCATTCCTAAAAAAATAATTCCCCATAATATCCTTTCTTTATGAGATATTTTCCTAGCTACAATATAGCATAATAAAAATGTACTCCATTTTGCAACCTCAAAAAGACAAAGCCGATTTTGATGGGTAAAATAAAAATTAAACCCTGCCATTAAAGAATAACACAATAGCAGAAAATCTAATATATTACAATTTACCTTTTGCACAAGTTATTTTTTTTAATATTCAACGTACATTTTGTAAAGTTTATCAAAATATTTTTTTGATATATTACTGTTTTTTTTTGCGGAATTTTTGTAGTAATATAACATTCCTTGATAATAAGCTTTATAGTCAAATAATCCTTGACTGTTAAATGGATAATTCTGTATAGTTCCATCACCCTGAATGAATCTATATGATATACGCATTGGATCAGCATGGAGAGCTATAAAATATTTGCCAAAAATATCATAATAAGAATATTTTCTGGATTGTTTTTGCTTTCGTGGTTGTTTATTTATCCCAAATGAATAAAGTGTTCGTACTGGAGTTTCACCCTGTACCGCTGCAATCCATTTTGTTCGGACGATAGCTTTTTTTACAATACTATCAATTTTTACATCCGAACTATTTAAAATTTCGATATGACTAGTAGTACCATCTTTTTCTATAATAAACGAACCATTCAGAACTACTTTTTTATCAACAGAAACATCACGCATAATATTTTTCAAGAAGTTACCCTCTTCATTGTATTTTGCCTTTATTTCTGGATTAAAAACGATCATATCAGGATCAGTTATTTTGCTTCTTGTATTACAAAAAACATCGTCACGATACACCATTAATGGCAAAAGAATTCCATTATTATCTGTTTTTATAATAATTTTATCACATATAGTAACATCAATTGGATCTGTTCTATCTGCAATAGCCGGTTCCCATTTAGGAGATTTTTTTAATAACCCCTCTAACGCACATTTTATAATATCACTTTTATATTGTAATATAGATATATTATTAACCCTTCCTTTTTTTGTTATTGTATACTGAAAAAGTATTGTATCTGAATAACATTTCAGTGTCGATGGTATTCGGATATTATTGTGTATCCATTGAATAAATTTATCCCTACTATTAAAAGGACTTGACGGAATATTTGATAAACGCGGTGGAGTATGCATAGTAACTTGTCTCACTTCAAACCGATGATTTTTAGGAATATATTGATAAAAATCAATTAGCATATATTTATATATATCTTTAGGCTGGCTTCCATTATATCGACATCTAGGAGCTTTACTTATGACATCCACAATTTCTTTCTCAAAAGCAGGATTTAATGTATTCAGCATGCTTGTTATAAAGACTTTTCCATCCCAAGATGCACTAATACAAACTTGTTCAATACCAGCTATTCCATATTCATATGCTTCTTGGGGAAATTGAATATTACTTAAAACCCATGACGGTATCTCATCAAGAGTCATTAAAGATTTTTTAAGACTTTCCGAATTTGTCTGTGCAGAGCTATATACACTAAAAAGCACAGCTATAAAAAAGTTAAAAATTTTAGTCATTGCATTATCTGATTTGAAGGAATATGCATAGAAGCTCTTATATCAATACAGGAATAAAAACCTCTATGCACACTTTTACTATTTTGACATAATCTATATATTTCACCATTCAACATGTACCCATACTAAGCATTTTGAGCAATAATATTCTCCAGAGCCATGTGAACTCGAATCAAGATCTCCCAAATCGACTTCTCCCAAATAAGTCCCACAAATCTTATGGTAAATTTTAGCCTTAAAGTAAGGTATGGCGTCGCTACTTTCAATATTATCAGGTTCAGGTGGATCGGAATAATCAAAGTCAGAATTAGTATCAGGACCACTGATATCTATATCGTTATTATTCATTAAACCGTCAGGAATATCATATTGATTCCCATTTTGGTCCTCTAGCCACCAATCACCATCTTCGTGCTCCATTGTAAGATGATCTCCATCTTCGCCGTTAGCCCAAACTTCATTTTCAAACCAATCCCAAAAATCATCATAGTCCTCAGAAGATCGAGTCGTAACCGTTTTGTATGCAGAAATTTGCATATGCCCTAATATCATTTTAAGATTACTAAGAGAAAGCGGTTTTTTCCCTTTTTCTTTTGGTAGTACAATGCTTAATACTTTCTCTCCTCTTTGATATTTTTCTATCTTAAATGGAGATCTCATAAATGATAAAAAGTAGATAGCCCATCCCGAATAATCTTTTTTATTCCCTAGGCTTGTAAAATGTTCATTGATATTTCCTCCCTTATTATATTCAGGAATGAGAGTCACTAAATATTGACTAATTTTCTTACTATTTATATTTTTTGTAATTACAATTTTTTGTGTCACATCAACTTTATGTATTTGGATATTTCGATTAGTGAAATTACTACGTAATACTTTATAGTGAATTTCAGCAGAAATGGGTATATCAACATTGGCAATCGAATCTTTATGAGATAAAATGCTTTTATCCCAAACCGGAATATAATCACCAGGATCTAATGTTATTGTTGTTTGAGGAGTAGACCGTGTCAATATTTGATTTTCCCAGAAAGTTTTAGCTTCTTTTACAGTCAAACCAAATCCTTTGTCTTCTTCGACAGAAGAAGATATATTATCATGTATGCATGATGTAAATACAAAAACAAACATTATTATACATATAAAGATGTTTTCATTTCTCATGATCTAAAATTTTTAGTTTATTTTCCAGTTTTTTGTTCCACTCTCTGTTCAAAGTCATATACCCGTTTTCCTTTCCATTTTTTATATGAGCTAGTTTTGAATAAAGGACGTACCCTTTCACAAAATATATCATTTGCTTCTCTCAGTTTATCAGCTCTCTCTGAAGTAGGAAGCCCCTTCTGATCATTAATAACTTTATACTCTTCAATGGCATATGAATTATACGCATTCTTATATTGATTTATTTGAGTTTTGTTTAATCCATAACGTTTAGCAAGAGTATACTCTAAAAGTGAATTATTAACAGATAACCATTTTTCTGCAATTTGTGCAGGTACAGCCTGTTTTATATCTTTTAGTTCATTAGCTTCGATTTCTTGTAATTTGTCATGTCGGTTTTTAGGACGATCATTCCAGATTTGTTTACGTTGCCTAGAATAGTTACTCTCTATTTGTGCTATCAGATAACCTTCATTATATGTAGCTCCATATTTGCCCATGTTATCAAGTGCCCCATAAATCAACATTTTATAAGATAAGTACCAATTGCCGTTATCTGTTCCTAATATTTCTAGAATGTGTTTATTCAGTTCTGCAAGCAATTCTTCTATCTTTTTTAACTTTTCCAGTTCGTCACTCATACCTTTCCATAATTGATCACGAGTCTTTTTCCATTCATGTTCTACTTTATATAAAGAACGCATTTTTTCAATAGGAATAAACTTTGTTTCACTTAGCACATGATAACGCTCCAATTCTTGTGTACAGGAACTCCATGGTCTGTATTTCCCCTTGCTAAAAGCTTGGCTTATTATTTCTCCATACTTTTTATAAATTTTCTTTTGTTCATCTTTAAACCTATCTGAACTGATTCTTCGATTCTTTAATTGTTCATTCTCTTGCTTTAAGGATGAAAGTATTTGTTCATACACATCAGCCTTTTTACTATCTAATTTATATGTTTTCATCATGTATTCCTTGTGTTTGCCCACATCTACATTTGAAAAACTCTGTGAGTAACTTATACTCCCTACCAAAAGTAGAGTTAAAGATAAAATAATTTTTTTCATAAGCTTATATTTTAAAGGTTTGTATATTTTCATTCTACCACCATATCTGTCGCCCGTTTTCATATGTAAATGGTCGTTCTTCTCTACCTTTAGTCAAGTTACGAAGCCATAATAAAGCTTTTTGAGGAACATTCCTATAAACAGCACTATCTCCATCAGGCTTTTTTACTCCTAAACTATTCCATTGTTCATCCCAATAAAAAAGTTCGTATATATCTGTGGGAACTATAGAGTTATCATCGTTACGGGGAGCAAACCCTATTGCATCAATGTTTACCCCTCCATTTAAATCTCCGCCAATCCACATATCGACCCCTCCATTGATTTGATAATAGGTAAGTATTTTTTCATCAAAGACATTTCCCATATTATTATCTTTTCGGATAGCCTCACATGATATTGGATGAAACAGTAAAGGCTTTCCATTTGACTGATATAAAGAAAATTCTGCAATACTGAATATCCCCTTTGGTTTCCTATATCGAATATACCGATATTTTTTGCCCGTTGATATATACACTTTTTGCATTTGGCTCTTTGGAGTCTCTGTTATTTTGTATATTTCTTCTGCATCTGAGAAATCTGCATGGTTGGCTCCTTCAAATATACCACCAACCATATCACGGGCAAATCTTATAATTCTTTTATTTAATGGGTACTTGCGATTCAATATAACTGTTTCTTTATGAAGAGTATCTGGATGTAATGAATAAATATTGTTATCCGAAACTATTATAGGATCTGATAGAGGAATTATGTCACCATTAATGTAACTGGAAGGCAAATACAAAATACCGTTTCCTAGATCTAATGCTTCTTCAGATTCTTTCTCACCATTTTGAGTTCCAGTACCTATATCGTAAAAGTTATCATCGGCACTAATAGCGATTGGAATCCATGAATTAGGAGAAAAAACAGATAAATAAATTGGTTCTTTTCTTCTAGGACAGGGAATAGGAATAGTTCTGAAACCTATTTTATGCATTTTCGTTACATCAAGCACATCGCAATTCGCAAACAATTCAGGATATATTTTTTGATAACGGTCAAAAGTTTCCGCAGGAGTTATAGTATAAATTTTTCGATATATTTTAGGCATCTTACGAATAGGTAATGCATTATTTTCGTTTCCATTATCATTTTGAAAGGATACAATCTTATCATCGGGCAATATCATTGAAGCAAAAGAATGTCCATTATTGCTACTACCCCAATAGGGGATTAATTCAAACGCAGCAGGAATGCCTACTGAGCGCAAAGCCATTACAACCAATGTACTTCTATCATCACATTTACCACACCCTGACTGGATAATAGAAGTATAAGTCTTCAATGTATCTTTATAAAAATCTGGCGATAACTCTATTCTAATTTGCGCATTTATGTTTTGTGCAGTCTTAACAATATCATCGCTATTTCCACCTTTCAGCCACCTCACACAGTCCCATTTCCAATAGTACTGTAATGGTTCATTTGCAACTCGGTAAGGTAGAATGTATTCACAAAACTGCTCAAATGTATATTTCTTTAAATAAGGACTTTTTTCTTTTAACAAGAAAGAATATTCCAATGACTGTATGAGAGAGTCTGCTTTTACAATATCTATATCGTATATTTTCTCTCCTTCTCTATTAAGAGAATATTTATTAGGTATATTTTCTATTATAAAACAAGCTGCTTTATACTTATCCCTATTATTCTTTGTTTTGTAATAGTCTAAGAAATGAGTTAGTTCTGATTTATTTGCAGACTGATTGGCTACTATCCAAGCAATCCTCTCACTTGAAGAAGTACAACTCAATAAGAGAAAAACTAGAATTATTGCAAAAAATGTTTTCATAATATTGTTCTTTCTATAAAATGTTTTGTTTATTGCGTAATACAAAGATGGTGATAAAATGAAAAAGTATACGTCTAAAAAATACATTAATAGGATAAAATCATCCATTTTTACTAATTACATCTTTTCTCAGGGCTACATTATATCTCTTTAATTTATATGTTCTATTAGCCCTAAAATCGACACAATTTATATGAAATATTAAGTATCACAGCGGAATTATTGAAAGTTTATAAAGATTGTTTAGTCAATGTCTACACATAACTATGCCCTCATCCGATATACAAAAAAGATTCACAGTTGCACATTCATTACAATATGATTTGCAACACTAAAATTATGGATAGTACTACAACTAAGGATTCTCAAAGAAAGAAAGAAATAGTGTAAACCATGATATTCCCTGCCCAGTGACAAGCTACCTGCATCTAAAAAACGTCTATAAAGCCCAAAAGAAATAATTGATTACTTTTTCCTCAAATATTCATAACCGAAGCGACAGTACAGACACTTGCGTTTATCACAATACTCTTTTTGCAACTGTATCAACGCCTGACTATCCGCCGCACTGACAACCGGAAGCCCGGCATCACTCCACGAACGAATAATATGATTACTCTCCGCCTTCAATTCTTCCAGAAAACGTCCGACACGTTCACACATTCGTTCATCTGCCTTATGCAAGCCGTATGTATAAAGAAAAGGAACCACTGTATTTATGATTATCAAATCCTTGGAACGCTCTCCCATCGCCTTCTCCTTTTGTGAAGAAAGTCGTCCGAATAAATAATGATTTTCCCAATAAGGAGACGTACGGGCATCCAGCAAGGTTCTCACATCCGCCAGAGTTTCCGCTTCCAGCAAACGTGAAAACAACTTATCCCCTTTCTGATAGAGATAAGCCAACTGCGCCAGACGAATATGCGGAAAGTTTTCCGGACGAAGCCGTAGAAAACGCCATAACGTAGCGTCCATCCCCTGCCCGATTTCAAACTTCCGCTGCAAATAACGAAACTCCTTGCAAAGACGGAGACTATACTCGTCTTCCTGTTCTTTTTTCAGAAACGTTTCTTCCAACAATCCAGCCAAACCATAGAAAAAAGCCTCTATCTGAAACAAATCATTCCGGTGCTTATCCATCGCACGAAACGGCAGTAATCCCGCCCACGTTTCAAAAGCATCTCCATTCAAGCCAAAACCGAAATTACGGGCAAGGGTGATAAAGAACGCATCTTCCCAATTACTGTTACAATGTTTGAGACGCTGTGTGATTAATTGCGCTTTCTGCTCCAAACGTTCCGTTTGCAAAGCGGTCAGCCAGGAATGAATCGTAAGTTTGGGAAGAGAGGCAAGGATGGAATAACAAGCCGGATAATGATCCGCGACACAAAGTTCGTGGTAATGCAATTGCACATTTTCCGGACAGGTAAGTAACAGTTGCGGTATCTGTTCACCGTTGGAACGGGTTATTTCCGTATCTGCTTCGCTTACTACATGAAGAATCACAGAATCGTATGTTTTGTCAGAATGATGTCCGTGGCGGAACCAGTCGGAAGAATGTGTATGTATTTCGATGTTTCCCACCCATAAGGCGCCGTCAATCTTTAGTTTCGCGTTGAAAAAGTCGGGACCGGCGTTGGGGTTTTGCAGACCGGGGTCAATCACTTCTACCGGTAAGCCGTTGGTGGTTTGCAGTACTTTCAGGGGAAATAATTTATGCTTCCACACGTAGTGGAGAAGATGTTCCATGTTAACAAGACGTTAATGTGCGCTGCAAATGTAATAAAAATCTTATCTTTGCGACTATTATTTTGAATATAAGTCAGAAAACAATGAAAATAGCACTGATCGGTTACGGAAAGATGGGCAAAGAGATAGAAAAGGTTGCCCGTAGTCGCGGACATGAAATCGTCTGCATCATTGACATCAATAATCAGGATGACTTCGAATCGGAAGCATTCAAATCGGCCGATGTGGCCATTGAGTTTACCAATCCGATGGTAGCTTACAGCAATTATATGAAAGCGTTCAAAGCCGGTGTGAAACTGGTATCGGGCAGTACCGGATGGATGGCCGAGCACGGCGAAGAAATCAAGAAGCTCTGCACGGAAGGAGGCCAAACACTCTTCTGGTCGTCCAATTTCAGCCTGGGAGTCAGCATCTTCTCCGCTCTCAACAAGTATCTGGCTAAAATCATGAATCAGTTTCCTGCATACGATGTCACCATGAGCGAGACACATCATATCCACAAGCTGGATGCCCCCAGCGGAACAGCTATTACACTGGCGGAAGGTATTCTGGAAAAGATAGACCGTAAGGACAAATGGGTGAAAGGGACTTTCCTTGCGCCGGACGGAGCCATTAGCGGAACCAACGATTATGCTCCTAACGAACTTCCTATCAGCTCGATCCGTGAGGGCGAAGTTTTCGGACTTCATACCATCCGTTATGAGTCCGATGTAGACACCATTTCTATCACCCACGATGCCAAGAGCCGCGGCGGGTTTGTATTGGGAGCCGTATTGGCAGCCGAATATACTGCTACACACGAAGGTTTTTTGGGTATGAGTGATTTATTCCCGTTCTTGAATGACTAAAATATCAGAAGCTAGTTCTAAACAAATATAACATTATGAGACAAGCCACACGCGCACAATGGATCAAATGTGCCACTGCTATTCTACTTTACCTCATCTTCCTAATCTGGGTACGGAGTTGGTGGGGCTTAATTGTTGTTCCTTTCATTTTCGATATTTATATCACAAAGAAAATTCCCTGGTCTTTTTGGAAGAAGTCGAAGAATCCGGCTGTCCGCAGTGTCATGAGCTGGGTAGACGCCATCGTGTTTGCGTTGGTTGCTGTCTACTTCGTCAATATCTACATCTTCCAGAATTATCAGATTCCTTCTTCTTCGCTGGAAAAATCATTGCTGGTAGGCGACTTCCTGTATGTGAGCAAGATGAGTTACGGTCCCCGCGTACCGAACACTCCCCTTTCCATGCCGTTGGCGCAGCATACATTACCTGTCTTCAATACTAAATCATATATCGAGTGGCCACAATGGAAGTACAAACGGGTACCGGGCTTCGGCAAAGTGAAACTGAATGACATTGTTGTCTTCAATTTCCCCGCAGGAGATACGGTAGCAGTGAACTACCAACAGACAACGGACTTCTATACGCTGGCTTACGGCGAGGGACAACGTATCTATTCCAAACAGATTGAAATGGACAGTCTGACACGCGCCCAGCAACGTGCTATTTATGATTTGTACTATGCTGCCGGACGTAAACAAATAATGAACAACCCGCGTACTTACGGAGAAGTCCTCTGGCGTCCGGTAGACCGTCGCGAGAATTATGTGAAGCGTTGTGTCGGCCTGCCCGGTGATACCCTTCAGATTGTAGACGGACAGGTGATGATTGACGGTAAAGCGATTGAGAACCCCGAAAACCTGCAATTCAACTATTTCGTACAGACCACTGGTCCGTACATTCCCGAAGATATGCTTCGTGAACTGGGTATCAGCAAGGACGACACCATGCTGATAGAAGACTCCGGCTGGGAAAGCGGACTGCTGGAAATGGGACTGGACAGCCGGAATGCACAGGGCAAACTGAATCCGGTATATCATTTCCCGCTAACCAAGAAGATGTATGAAACGCTTTTGGGCAACAAAAAGCTAATCAGCAAAATAGTAATGGAACCCGAAGATTATGCCGGACAGATGTATCCGCTCAATCTTTATACCAAATGGAACCGCAACAATTACGGTCCGATCTGGATTCCTGCCAAAGGAGCTACCATTACCCTCACAGAAGACAACCTGCCTATCTATGAGCGTTGCATCGTAGCCTACGAAGGCAATAAGCTGGAAGTGAAACCGGACGGTATCTACATCAACGGTGAAAAGACCAACGAGTATACCTTCAAAATGGATTATTACTGGATGATGGGTGACAACCGTCACAACTCCGCCGACTCCCGTTATTGGGGTTTTGTACCCGAAGATCACGTAGTGGGCAAACCGATTGTTGTATGGCTATCGCTTGACAAAGACCGTGGATGGTTCGACGGCAAGATTCGCTGGAACCGCCTCTTCAAGTGGGTAGACTGATAAGTGTACGGATAGAATAGAGTGATAAGGTGATAAAAGTTGATGAACATTCGTAAATTCAAATGGATACTAGCATTTGCCGGAGCAGTAGCCGTAGTGCTTCTGCTCCGGGGATTTGCTTTCACGTCCTGCCTTATCCCTTCCACCGGCATGGAGAATTCCATTTTTCAGGGTGAACGTATCCTGGTCAACAAATGGAGTTACGGGCTGCGGATTCCTTTCATGTCGCTTTTCTCTTATCACCGCTGGTGCGAGAGTCCTGTGCGTCGGCAAGACATCGTAGTATTCAATAATCCTGCCGGAATCCGGCAACCTCTCATCGACCGTCGGGAAATCTATATCAGCCGCTGTCTCGGAGTTCCGGGAGATACGTTATTGGTCGATTCTCTTTTCTCCGTTATTTCTCCGGAGGCACAGTTTAACCCGGATAAGAAAAGACTTTATTCGTATCCCGCCTCAAAAGAAAATCTGATTACGTCACTCATGCATACCCTTTCCATCACCAACGACGGATTGATGGGAAGTAATGACAGCACCCATGTACGCAGTTTCAGCCGTTACGAATATTATCTGTTGGAACAGGCCATGAATGGGAAAGAGAGTTTCGTCCAACCTTTGTCAAACAAAGAAGATGCCGAACCAAATCCGCTGATTGTCCCCGGAAAAGGGAAATTTATCCGAGTCTATCCCTGGAACATGACCTTGCTGCGGAATACCCTCGTGATGCACGAAGGCAAACAGGCAGAAATAAAGAACGACACTCTCTACGTGGACGGAAAACCCACACAACACTGTTATTTCACCAAAGATTACTATTGGATGGGGTCTAACAATACCGTCAACTTCTCCGACTCACGGCTCTTCGGATTTGTCCCGCAAGACCATATCATCGGAAAAGCCTCCATCATTTGGTTCTCTAAAGAAAAAGAAACAGGTTTGTTTGACGGATATCGATGGAACCGTTTCTTCAGAACAGTGAAATAATCTTCCGGATCATAAAAGAAACAACCCCTTCATAATATCTCATAATATCCTTAATAACAGAGCCTCCTAAACGAATTAAAATGAAAGAAATGAACATCGCTTATTTTTCTTCAGCCTATCTCGCTCCCGTTGAATATTATACCAAACTACTGGCTTATGACAAGGTATTTGTAGAACAATACGACCACTATATAAAACAAACCTACCGCAACCGGTGCACCATTGCCGGCCCATCGGGTGAGTTAGCTCTTTCCATCCCAACCGTAAAACCCGATACATTGAAGTGCCCAATGAAGGATATCCGCATCTCCGACCACGGTAACTGGAGACATCTACATTGGAACGCCATCGAATCGGCCTACAACAATACTCCTTTCTTTGAGTACTACAAGGACGACTTCCGCCCTTTCTATGAAAAGAAATACGAGTTTTTAATCGATTTCAACGAAGAACTCTGCTGGATGGTCTGTGAACTGATTGATATTCACCCCACCATTGAGCGCACTTCCGAATATAAGATGGAGTTTGCTCCCGGAGAATCCGATTTTCGGGAAGTAATTCATCCGAAAAAGGATTTCAGGGAAGTGGATACAGAGTTTGTTCCGCAACCTTACTATCAGGTTTTCGAGTCCAAACTGGGTTTCCTGCCTAATTTGAGTATCATAGACCTGTTGTTCAATATGGGACCGGAAAGTCTGTTGGTACTGGGCAAGCGATAACCTCACATTGTTTGTGCCCAGTATGTTATCCTTCATTTTTGCTAAAGTGAAATAAAGATATGATAAATGATTTGAGAAACAAGAGAACTTTCTTATCTTTGTATTCGTTAGATACTTAATAATGAAAGGGAAATAGTTATGGATACAACTATGAATCAAGGTATTTTCTTGAGTATACCAAAGTCTGATATAAAATTCTTCAAAGAGCTTGCAAAGAAAATGGGTTGGGACATTGATATCAGAGAAGACTTTTTAAAAGACTATATAGCATCACGTCCAAAAAGAGTGAATCTTTCTGAAGAAGAGATTCTTACAGAATTAAATGCTATAAGATACGAGAAATGAGAATAATTATTGATACAAATCTATGGATTTCATTCATGCTAGGACGCAAGATTGCGACTATGCGCACATTACTTACCCATCCCTCGTTAGAAATATATGTATGCCGTGAGCTGCTAGATGAATTCTATGATGTTTCTTCGCGGGAGAAAATACGAAAATATATTCGTCCGGAAGATCTAGACGATACACTTAAACTTATCCATTTATACGGAAAATATGTCGTCATCCAAACAAAAAGCAAATCAGAGATTAGAGACAAAAAAGATCTTTATTTACTCTCTCTAGCCGATACGATCAAAGCTAACTACATTGTTACTGGAGACAAAGATTTATTAGTCCTAGAAAAACATAACCGGACAAAAATTGTAACTATAACAGAGTTCATGAAGTTATTGTAGCCCTCCCATCTGGAGGAAGATGTTTACCGCTTCAAACTGTCATTATCTATAAATATTCCTATCATTGACAAAATGATTAGGGTTTAGCGATAGCGTCACATGTGATGTATCTCATATCATACTCTCAACTAAACCATAATCACTAAATGAGCTCTATAAAGCTGTTTATACCGCTACTTCTTCACGATTCTTTTCTTCATTAGATTCTGCCACATCCAACCGATTCAATAAGTATCGTACATTCTGAAGATGTATATTGTTATTCCGATCCATTTTCTTAAACTGCCAACTGTTTTTAGTGGTATTCAGTATACAATTCATTAACGTTCCCACTGCATCGGCACTCTGGAAACGATTGGTATTGGAGATTTGCGTATTCATCATGTGCGCGCCGAATCCTCTAATCACCTCTTTCACACTTATCGACTTATAAGTACGGATGGCTTCAAAGGCCGCCACATTACTATAAAGCGTATTAGCTAAATCCTCCAGTCTCTTTCGATCTGTTCGTTCCACTAGATAGCTTTCAGGATTCATAAAACAATTGAGGGTCAGATAAAAAGACATCATTTCATCATCGGATGAAAAGATAGCGTGCATGAGTTGCGTCGCGTCCCCCGGACGGGCCTCCTGGTTACTTAAAACTTCTTCCATAAGAATTTTAATTAAATGGTGAATAAATTAAGTTTAATGGGGCGATACAGAAAGGTAGTTTTAAGGAATAAAAGAAGCGGTTCCGCCTGTCCCATTGCTCTTCACCATCCACAACAGGCAGTAGGTGCATTAACATCCTACATGGGGGTGCGAAACCGCCATATAGGAAAATGGGACAAGCATAAAAAAAGCTTGCCACATTAGATACAGCAGGCTTCCCTGCTGTGGATTTTGATAAAGAGCATTGCAAAGATAGAATATAAAATCAGAAAAGAGAAAAGAAAATCAGTATTAATTGAAGTTTACAGCAATAAGCTTAAGACAGAACCGTCTAAAGACTACTTGCAACTATAAGATTCATTTTGAAGGTTCACCGGTTTCACCTTTAGCTGAATGACTATAAATCAAAACTTTATGGTGAAAGAGGATGCAAAATACAGAAAGAGCCATCCTTCACCTCCTTCACAAAATAAAACAATACGACATCGCAGAGACGCTTACAAGATAAAAAACAGAAGGATAAATGACAAGATAGCACTATAGAGATGCTTACATCATATAGATTAATGGGTGTATACATCCAATTTGTTGGGTATATATATCCAATGTATTGGGCATATATATCCTGCACGTTGGATATATATATCCTGCATCTTGGGTATATATATCCAACAACTCAAGTATTAATAACCTAGATACAAAGTATTAATAGCCTATAACTCAAGTATTAACACTTAAAACAACACAATATACAAATGAGTGGAAGTCTTATCAAAAGAAGCCCTACAAGATTAAAACATAAAACTAAATCCTTTATTGTGAGAAGCTTTATATTTTTGAATTTCCAAAGACAGTGATTTTTTCAATTGCACCGCCATGAAATCCAAAAAAGGCTGGCTGGTTTCATCATCTTGTGCTTGTTGTAAAGAAAGGATATAATCTGCCCTATCCTCCTTAAAAATCTTAGCGGGAAAAAGATGATAGCAGAATTGAATATAGTTCATCAATAAACGAGCTGCTCTCCCGTTGCCATCCACCCAAGGATGAATAGTCACTAAATTGAGGTGAGCATTAAAACTTAGTTCGTATTGTTCACGAAATGTTTCCACACTCTTTTGCCGCTCCTGCAACAGGAAGCAAAGTTCCTCTACTTTAGCAGATACTTTTTGATAACCCATATAAGAACGCCCACCTACACCAGCCGTAACACCACACAAACGAAACTCTCCTCTGGAAGAATCAAAAGAGCCGCCTATTGTATTATGTATCCCCCCTGTTGTCCGCATCAAAGTAGCATTTAACTTCTGCAAGAAAGCAGGAGTTATAGCAGTATTACATTGCGCTTCCTCTTTGGCAAGCTCGTATGCTTTCTTCAGGTCCTCATTCATCAGATGATATACCAACGGCTTTCCTTTAGCTGTTACACCTTCATCAAAAAGAAGCTGTGCATCCATTTCGGTTAGTGTAGAACCTTCAATGGCTGTAGAATGGGTAATAAGAGAATAGAGGTAGTACTTCTCATAGTCTACCGACTGACTGATACCGAGTTGCTGAAACTCCATATACAGTTCCTCTATTTCCTGCCAAATACCCTTTTCCATCATAGGTTACCTTGATTGTTATTTTTCCCAAAATTACTTATGATACAACACTTTACCAAGCGAAACGACTATTTTCTTACTATTTTTTGCAAACACAGAGAAAATGTAGGTAATAAAAAAACGCTAAGTCGATTTGTTACAACCACTTAGCATTTTGCGAATACCCAAACTCGCCGCCATCTCCTTAAAAGAATCTCTAACCAAACATTAACCTATTTCAATTCAAACGGCACAGTACCTTTCACATCTCTGGATGAACTACCGATGATTGTCTCAAACTGGTACGAACATGAAGTAAACTTATATACTATACAGAACTAAAACAGCATAGCTTTGCGTCTATTCCACTTAGTAGAATTAAGTTGTACGACACCCGGGTCTCATACATACCAACACCCGGGTGTTGAACATGCTGACACCCGGGTGTCAGGTAGCACGAGACCCGGGTGTCAGACAAATCATTATTGCAGGATCTTATTTCCTGCCTTACTATTAGTAATAACTCCAATCACTGTTAGGCTGAAAAAATTTATTGCAAACAATAAAGATCGTGACGATATGGTAGGCGATTTATGTAGTGATTTGATGAGAGATAAAAAATTCAAGAGTTTGCATACAGAGGATGAACAACAAGAGTTTATCATGATCGTTGGAAATATCCATGAACACATACAAGATGCTATCATACAATTATTTAAAGAATATTCTGGAGAAGAAGTAGTATTTGAGGAAGAGGAAGAAGAGGAGGAAGAATGGATATAATCGCTTCAAATCAGGTAAGCACCCGATACGGAACAAGCAAATCGTCCACAGTTTGTGGACAAATTCGATTTTATCCTTTTCTCATCGAACTTAAAGCTACTTTTTCCTATATGGGAAGATAATACAAATTAAGGGTGAATGGTAGTAAGTTCTATCCTGACTATAAACAAAGAAGGCGGCTCCTGTACCCGGAACCGCCTTCATCTCCTAAAAAAAGATCTCTAACCAAACATCTACCTATTTCAACTCAAATGGTACAATACCTTTAATATCTCTGGATGAACTACCGATGATCGCCTCAAACTTGCCCGGTTCGGCCACCCATTCGTGTTTGGCATCATCAAAGAAGCTCAATGCTTTCTTATCAATCGTCAGCGTTACTGCTTTCTCTTCGCCCGGAGCCAATTTCACTTTTTGGAAACCTTTCAACTCTTTTACCGGACGAGGGAGAGAAGATTTCTTATCGCTGATATAAAGCTGAACAACCTCCTGACCTTCACGAGTGCCTGTATTCTTCACATTGACTGTGAAAGAAATGGTATCATCTGCTGTCATTGTCTTCTTGTCGGCCGAAGGTTTTCCATAGGCAAAAGTAGTGTAGCTCAATCCGTGTCCGAACGGGAACAACGGTTTGATTTTCTCTTTATCCGCCCAGCGATAACCTACGAAAATATCTTCCCGATAGATTTCATTAATGGTGTCTCCTCTATGTTTAGACTGTGCCAGTTCTTCTTTATTACCCGGATATTCTCCCAGTTTATGAGCACCTACATCTTCCAGTTTTGCAGGGAAAGTGAAAGGAAGTTTTCCTGAAGGATTAGCGTCTCCCACCAATACGGAAGCAAGAGCTGTTCCGGCTTCCGAACCCAGGAACCAACCTTGAACAATAGCAGGCACTTCATTCACCCAAGGCATAGCCACTGCATTGCCGGAGATATTGACAACAATCAGGTTTTTATTCACCTTTGCCAGTTCGCTTATCACTCTATCCTGCGCGTAAGGCAAACCTAAAGAAGCACGGTCCGAATCTTCACAATCCTGATGATTGCTCTTGTTCAAGCCACCGAAGAAGATAACATAGTCGGCATCTTTAGCCACTTGCAAAGCCTCAGCGAGCAGTTCATCTTCCGAACGGTTGTCCTTTAAATCCTGACCGGTTTTCACACCGTTATACTCTCCTGTCGGATCGCCTACATACCCACGGGCATATACCACTTCCGCTTTTGAGCCCACACGGCTTTTCAGTCCATCCAACGGAGAAATCTCATATTTCACTTTCAAAGAAGAACTACCACCACCCACAGTCATCATCTTTATCGCATTTTCACCGATCACTGCTATTTTCTTCGTTTTATTCAAATCGATAGGCAATACGTTACCGTTGTTCTGCAACAATACAATGCCTTCTTCTCCAATCTGACGTCCGGCTTGTCCGTGTTCGGGAGAGCCTAAAGAGCCGAACGGTTTGTGCGGATCCATTGAAGTACGGAATATCAGACGAAGGACATTGCTAACCTTTTCGTCCAGTTCCTTTGTTCCTACTTTACCCTCTTTTATCAGTTTCAGGTAAGGGAAAGCAAGGTAATAATTATCATACGCATTTCTCGTTCCGGCAGACAGTCCGTTCGTCCAGGAACCAAATTCCAAGTCCATACCATTGTGAATAGCCTGTTCAGTGTTGTGCACACCTCCCCAGTCGGACACTACAACGCCATCAAAACCCCATTCATCACGAAGAATGTCTTTGAGCAGGCGCTTGTTATGGCAGGCGTGCTCTCCCTGATAGAGATTATAAGCACCCATAATCGACCATGTTCCACCTTCCTGAACAGCCGCTTTAAAAGCAGGCAGGTATATTTCATAAAGAGCACGATCACTCAATTGCACATTGGTGGTATGACGGTTGAACTCCTGATTGTTCAATGCATAATGCTTCACACAGGCAGCTACCCCATTCTCTTGTACACCTTTAATGTAAGGAACCACCATAGTGGCGGACAGATACGGGTCTTCTCCCATATACTCGAAGTTACGTCCGTTCAAGGGAGTACGGTAGATATTCACACCGGGACCCAACAAGATGTCTTTCTTGCGATAACGCGCCTCTTCACCGATACTTTTCCCATAAAGATGCGACATTTCAGGGTTCCATGTAGCAGAAAGACACGTCAGTGCCGGATAGGCAATACAGGAGTCGTTTGTCCATCCCGCCTGATCCCATTCATCCCACAACACTTCCGGACGGATACCGTGAGGACCGTCGGTAGCCCATACTTCGGGGATTCCGAGGCGGGGAACGCCTGCCGAACTAAATTTAGACTGTGCATGAATCATCTTCACCTTTTCTTCAAGGGTCATCCGGTTCAATGCATCTTTCACTCGCTCTTCGATAGGCTTACCAGTATCCAGATACACGGGCTTCTGCGCAAAGGCAGGCAACGCAGTCATCACAGACAAGCCAAGTAACATTGTTTTGAGTTTCATGTTTATTGATGATATAAGAAATGAATTAATACTTTATTTATATAGACTCCCAAACAGGGGATATTTCCTAGTTGCGGACGGGTTTATTAATGTTTTTTACATTATTCCGTCCAAAGATGAATCCTGAAAGGGTACAATTCATCATACCCTTTCAGGATAGGTTCAATAAAAATCCGGCATCAATCTTCAGGTCAATTTATTTTCTCAACCTTCAGATCAGCATTTGCATTGCCATTCGTTACATCAATGGTAAATCGATAGACAGCTCCTTCTTCAAATGCTTTATTATCCTGCATTTCCAAATTTCCGGAATCTGCAAGTTTAAGCTGTTCCACTAAAATAGAGCTTGCATAATTGCCGAATTCTCCTCCCCAATCATTTTGATGGAAGAACTTAAAACTAATCACTTCCGGGTCACCA
This sequence comes from Bacteroides sp. AM16-13, assembly GCF_003602705.1. NCBI lineage: Bacteria > Pseudomonadati > Bacteroidota > Bacteroidia > Bacteroidales > Bacteroidaceae > Bacteroides > Bacteroides sp. AM16-13. Next base: position 154,800 of record NZ_QTLK01000004.1, on the reverse strand, counting down.
CTAGTCTTCAACGTTTCCCCGGCTTTCAAGGTTAGCTGATACTTTTTAGAAGCAACTTGCGCCAGACAGAGCGCTTTACCTGGCTCCCAACCAACTTCGGAAGACGTAACAGAAGGTTTACCGATTCCTTTTCCGATAGCCCAGATTGCACCCGTTCCGTCATCTTGCAATTTGGCCGGTTTACCATCTTTCAAAGCCATTACAGAAAAATACTTCAAAACAGCATTAGCTGTCACCCGATAATCTCCGTTAATCGGCAGGAACTTCAATGCACCATCACTTTGTTTCTCAAAGAAATCAGGATCGATCCACCATTCATTCAAATTATCAATGCCCGTGACAGTTATCATTTGTCCTTGTGTAAACGCCTGTTCCGACTTATATATATCAGTATCTGTCACCTCCATCTTATCATTACCAAAGAAAATATCCGGTGCAGGTAAATCTACCTTCCCTACTTTCTCCACTGTCAACACAGCCTTGGTATTGCCTTTCGTCACATCAACTGTAAACCTGTAAATACCTCCTCTTTCGAACTTCTGACCTTCTTCCAGTCCCAAGTTTCCGTCCGATGAGATTTTAACCAATTCACTCGTTGTAGAAATAGCATCACCCTTAAACTCGCCGTTGTCCCATTTATTGATATGGAAGAACTTAAAGTTAATATCATCCACTTTCATGGTAACGCCAGCTATAAATGTCAGTTGATACTTCTTCGCAGTAAGCTGTGGCATACACAGACCGTTTTCCGGAGTCCACCCTACTTCAGAAAGTGCCACCGACGGTTTACCGATTCCTGTTCCAATAGCCCAGATAGCACCTGTTCCATCATCCTGCAACTTGGCAGCCTCACCATTCTTCAAAGCAATGACAGAGAAATACTTCATTTTACCATTGGCTGTTATTTGGTAACTTCCGTCAATCGGCAGGAATTTCAATGTTCCATCTTCCTGCTTTTCAAAATAATCCTGGTCTATCCACCAATTATCATAATCAGGCACCCCTTCAAACGCTAGAATGTCATTCTTCTTCAAAGTCAACTTGATTGCATAGATATCATTCTCTACCAATTCCATATCTTCACCGTTCACCTTTAACTTGGCAAATGGTTCTGCCTCGTAAGTCAACGTATTAAACTTGATAGCATAATTTCCCGGTTCCGTATTAGAAAATGAGATAGCATTAGTAGAACCGGCTTCAATCGTTCCATTCTCCCAGCCGAAAGTCAATTCGTTCCCATTCTCTCCCACTTTCGGAGTCTTGATATACGCTTTCATCTTTTGCGAGAAGTCTCCTGTCACACTATACTTGTACATGGATTGACGTTCCATCCGGTACTCTTTTCCTTCCTCATCCACTAATGTCAGGTAGGGGAAGTCCGGTCGTGCCAGAGCGAGTTCTTTCGTCATTTCTGTGGTAGTAAAATGAATGTTCTGAAGAATATATTTCAAAGTTGCCGTTCCATTAGGAATATTAGCATAATAAGGAACAAAGATTTTACCAGTATAGTCATTTCCGCTTGTCTTTGTACGGATAACCGTTTCAGATACTTGTTCTTCTCCATAAAAAAGCTGTGCTTTCAACGTAGAAAGAGGCACATCCACATCCGAAGCTTTAATCGTAAACGGAAGACTATCACCAAAAAGAGCATCTGCATTCTCTGCTTTGATTTCCATACTCGGATTACCGGGCAAGAATTCGTCATCATTACAGGAATTCATGGATAACATTCCTGCCAAAGCCAATATAATATAACTGTTTTTTTTCATTGTCTTGATCGTTTTAAGGTTCTTATTCCGACTTTGCCCAACGATAGGAAGTCACAGATTTGCCCGGAACATCATAAGCAAAATGACGCTTACCATCACTTAAGGTTATCTTTTTAGTCTTTTCATTATTATTCATCAGTACAAAAGCGTATGTTCCATCCGGATTCTCGAAAGCAGAATACATGATATTGCTATCAGCATAGCCGGATGCACCGATACGTACCGCTCCCGGTTTCACCACACTTGAAAGATGGGCGATGATATAATAATGTGAGTTGCGGATAATTGTCTTATAGTCGCTATTACTGATATCCACCGCTCCGTAGCAAGTCTGGCAACCGCCTTCACGGTTAGGAGCACGGTCATTATCAAGCATCAGGTTCCACACTATAACTCCCCTACACCAGTTGTTGATCGTACCCAATGCTACTTCTTTCATATCTTCCAACAATCGTTTCGACAAATCACGTCCGCTATTCCATGTTCCGATAGAAGTCTCCGTGAAAAGAAGTTCCTTTTCAGGATAAGCTTTATGTATATTTAAAAGCTCTTCGCGGTTCCCGCCATAGTTGTGATAAGCAGCTCCGGCCAGGTATTGGGAAGCAGTTGCGTCTTCATACATCTTACCGGGGTAGTTCTTTTCCGTTTCAATATCACTATAATCATAGTTATGATCGTATGCATAAATTTTCGTAGCCAGTCCGGCTGTTTTAAATTTAGGTCCGAGTGCTGTTTTCACAAAGTCCCTCTGTTCTTCCCAACTCATATAAAGCGAAGCGGAATTACCACGGTTCAACGGTTCGTTCTGGGGAGTTACAGCATAAATATCAATGCCTTCGGCGTTGAAGGCTTGTACCCATTTCACAAAATAAGTGGCATAGTCCTGATAATAGGCCGGATTCAGCTGACCGTTTGTCCATGAATCCAGCGGAGTAAGGTCTGTGAGACTCTTTACTTTCATCCATTTTGGACAAGTCCAGGGGGCGGCAATGACTTTAATAGAAGGGTTGATGCTCAGAATCTCTTTCAGAATCGGGAGGATATAATCTTTCTCTTCACTCTGCAAAGCAAAATGCTCAATACCTTTTGTATCGCAACAAGTATATTCACTCAATGAAAAGTCCGAGCAGCCGATGGAGATACGGATATAGCTAAATCCGAAGCCTTTGTCGTCAGAGAATGTTTCCGTAAGGAAGGCGTGACGATCTTCCGGTTTCATTTGCAGAAGATTAAAACAAGTGGCACCTGTGATAGCAGCTCCGAAGCCGTCCATCGTCTGATATTGTTCAGTCGGATTCAATGTGATTGAAGTAGGTGCCAGATTATCTTTCGAGCTGAAATTAACGGCATCACGGGTCAAATCGCGAGTCAGGCTGCTAGTGGTTGCATAAATAGTCACATCTCCGGTCGGAACAGGTGTAACCGGTTTCTCCGCATCGTCACTGTTGCTGCATGCAGCTAATATAGTGAAGCATCCTAAAAAGGTCAATGCTATATTTCTCATGTCTATCATAATCTTAAGTTTTCTATGTTTTTAGTTGAATTAATAACCCGGATTCTGGTGAATCTTATCATTCGCGTCAATTACCGACTGCGGAATTGGCAAACGATAAGAGTTCTTATCAAAAGTGTAAATCTGCGCTTTGCGTCCTGAATCCTTAGCATACACTGCATTCATCACCTCTTCTACCTTGTCCAGACGGACCAGATCAAACCATCGTTGTCCCTCAAAAGCCAGTTCTAACCGACGTTCTTTAAGCAAAGCATTCAGCATGGCATTTTTGTTTGAACGGACAGAGGTGGGAAGTGCTCCCAATTTGGCACGGTCGCGAACTTTATCTATTATATCAGCGGCTCCTTCCAAATCCGGCGTATCCTGCATAATCAGCGCTTCTGCTTTCAGCAACAGGACATCGGCATAACGAAACTTGATGATACTGCTGTTGGCAGAGCGGCATTTATACATGAACGGATAATTATCAGACGGATAATAGTTGCTCCAATTACAATCGTAATAGACTATTGATTCTTTGAAACGGACTTCATCCCCTTCCTGTTTGAAAGCACTAATCAGGTCACGTGACGGAGTCACCCATTTCGCCCACGTGAAATTGTTATTCCAGTTCACGAGATCACGCCCGAACATCCATGTACACCAGTTACCTGCTCCGGATGTAAATTGTGCTTCAAGAATCGATTCTTTTGTATTACGCATCTTTGCATCTGTTCCCGCAGCATTCATTCCAAACAAATCACTGAAATCATCTACCAGATCAAAACCGTCTGCTTTCACCTCATCACAATATTGAATAACTTTCGTATAATCACGCAAAGGTTTCTCGGCATATATTTTAGCCAATAAGGTACGAGCTACAGATTTAGAAAACAACGTCTTATTCCCCGGCGTATTGTCCGGAGCATACAATACTGCATCCAACAAATCCTTTTCAATCTGCTGATAAGCTTCAAGTTCCGTATTTTGTTTGGGGAAATATTGCGGATATACCTCATCAATGTTTTCAGAAGTAATATCATCAGCCACCGTTGTAATCACCGGAAAATCACCCCACAGACGTACCATGTCAAACATTACCATGGCACGGAATATCTTCGCTTCTGCTTTGTATTGCGCCCGTTCGGCAGTAGTCAACGAATTATCTGTCACCAGGTCAATGTTACAAATGAGTTTATTGGCACGGGCCACATCCTCCAAATAACGGTTCCAGTCACGTTCCAACACAGAATTGGAACCTTCAATCGAATTATTCTCAAACGGGACAACTTCCGCTCCGGTAGTACCGGCATAAGCATTATCCGAATGGGAGTCTGAAATCAAAAGTAAATCCACATACCAATGTTCCTGACGGTCACGCATTTGATTATAAAGCGTTGTCAGATGACTTTCAACTGCAGCTTTATCCTTGAATACGATTTTTGTACCATCACTTGTCACTCCTTCCGTCACATCCGAATAGGTGTCTAATGGCTCATAATTCAGCGAGCAGGAAGAAAGTCCCAATAGCAAGCCGGAGGTTAATCCGTAAAATATAGTTCTTAGTTTCATAATCTTTCCTTTCATTAGAATTCAACATTAATACCAAACACGTATGATCTGCAATGCGGGTAAGTACCCCAATCAATACCTTGTACCGTACCGCTGTTACCCCATTGGTTTACTTCCGGGTCCATTCCCGAATAGCTGGTCCATGTCAGCAGGTTAGTAGCCGTGAAGTAAGGTTGCAAACGGGTAATTCCCCATTTCTTCAACAGTTTACCTTTAACGTTGTAGGACAAGGAAACATCCTTCAATCTTAAATAACTGCCATCTTCTACAAAATAGGTAGAATTGAGTAATTTGAAATTAGCCTTAGGCACGTCTGTTATCTGTCCGGGTATTTTCCAACGATTCAGTACACGGGCCGACTGATTCTTACCATCATACATACCTTCCGTTTCAATACGTGAAGCATTATAAATATCGTTTCCATAAGAACCTTGGATAAAGATACTCAAATTAAAGCCTTTCCATGAAAAGGTATTAGTCATACCATAGGTGAAATCCGGATTCGGATCACCGATATAGGTACGGTCGGAAGATGATATTTTACCGTCATTGTTCAAATCACGATACATCAATTCACCGGTTTCAGGATCTACCCCATCACTTATATAACCGTAGAAACCTCCCAAAGCACGGCCCGGCTCATTACGTACCACATAGTCATTCACCACATCCGCAGTTTTAGCATCGTAATAAACTTTCTGTAATTCCAGCTTTGTCAATTTATTCCGGTTAAAAGAGATATTGAAGTCTGTATCCCATGTAAATGCTCCTCCACGAAGATTTTTCGAACTAATAGAAAGCTCAAAACCCTTATTTACCATTTCACCCTCGTTACGGGCAATAGACGTAGCGGCTGCGGCACCGGCAGGTAATGACACATTCATCAACATGTTTTTGGTCTTCTTATAATAATAGTCGGCATTAAACGTCAACCGTCCGTTCAATAGGGTCAGATCCAGACCTATATTAGTCTGTGTTGTGGTTTCCCATGTTAAATCAGATGTACGCAAGTTGGCCTGGCTAATGGTAGGAACAGCATTTGCATAATCAGTAGAATCACCTTCGCCGCCTTTCTTAAACCATTCGATACGACCGATATTGTAACGCTGCAAATATGCATAGTCACCAATGCCCGACTGGTTACCGGTTTGTCCCCAGCCACCGCGCAATTTTAAATCGTCAATCCATGTAAGGTTCTCCATGAACTTTTCCGAAGAAATACGCCAGGCTGCAGAGAATGAAGGAAATACGCCCCAACGATGATCGGGATGCAATTTAGAAGAACCATCGGCACGAAGATTAGCTGTTACCAGGTATTTACTGTCGAAGTTATAAGCTACACGTCCGAAGAATGACATAATTCCCCATTGAGATGCCCCCGTACCTGTATTATCCCAAGATATTTTATTGGCAGCATTCAGCGTTTGAATCTGATCGCTACGATAGTGTGAACCGTTGATCCAGCTATTTGAATAGTCTGAATCCGTCCATGACGAACCGGCCATTACTTCCAAGCCATGTTTCTTGAAGTTTTTATTATAAGTCAATACATTATCAAATGTCAGCACTGTGTTCATATTCCGATTGTCCGAAGCCTCACCGTACTGATTGCGACCCCAAGCAGTAGAAATTGGATCAAGAAAAGTGGTATTAACGGCGTTGCGACGGTCAAGAGTAAGAGTAGACTTAAATTTCAGTTCCGGAAATGGAGTCAGCAATATATTACCCGATGCCAACAAGCGGTTTTCTTTGTCTTTGTTATTTTTCGCGCGGGCCATATTTTCTAATGGATTGGTGATATTACCCACTCCATAGAAGTTATTGTAATACTGATTAGGGTTCAAAGCATCCCACACCGGCGCATAAGTCGGTGTATTGATAACAGCCAGAATAACACCACCCCGATTCGAGCCTGTTCCCATTGCTCCGCCTCCATTGCTTGTATAATCTGAATAAGAGATATTGGCACTTACTGTCAGCCATTTACGAACCTGATTTTCCAAATTTACCCGGAAATTGTAACGCTTGTAATAAGAGATGTCCAACACTCCCTGTTCTTTGAGGTAACCCGCAGAAAGGTAATATTTCATTTTCTCATTACCATTGGATACAGCTACCTGATAATTTTGAGTCTTTCCGGTCGTATACGTTTCATCAAACCAGTCGGTGCGATCGGGTAATCCGTCCGGCAAAGACACTAGTCCGATTTCATCCTGCAATTCTTTATATTGTGCTGCATTCAGGGATTCTACTTTATCGGCCACTTTGTTCAAACCGAACTGGGCTGTCAAAGAAACTTTGGCATTACCGGCTGCACCGGCCTTCGTAGTAATTAGAATGACTCCGTTAGCAGCACGCGAACCGTAGATAGATGCTGATGAGGCATCTTTCAATATCTGCATACTCTCAATATCATTCGGAGAAAGGAACTTGATATTGTCTACAGGCACTCCATCTACTACATACAACGGATCATTACTACCATTCATTGAAGTAGTACCACGAACACGGATAGACATTTCACCGCCCGGCGTACCGTTAGGCTGAATCACCGAGACACCGGCTGCCTTACCTTGAATGGCCTGTCCTGCCGAAACAATAGGCCGCATATCCAAATCCTTGGTAGATACGGAAGAGATAGCGGTAGTCACATCTTTCCGTTTCACCGAACCATAACCGATGACCACCACTTCATCAAGCACTTCATTATCTTCCTGAAGTGTGATCTTCATCTGTTGGGCTGCCTTTACCTCCTGCGACTTATAACCCACATAAGAGAACATCAAAATGGCGTTTTGCTTAACGTTTAATGTGAAGTTGCCATCTAAATCGGTAATTGCTCCGTTAGACGTACCTTTCTCTTGTACACTAACACCGATTAGCGGTTCTTTTTGAGCATCCAGGACCTGACCGGATGCAGTAATTTGCTGTGCGGATGCACTCAAAGATAAAAACATTGCCAAGATAGCAAAGAAAATCTTGCGACTCCCCGAAAGGATTTTTCGCCTGTTTTTTTTCATGCGTACTAAGTTTTAAAGTTAATAATAAGACGCTCGTCAGCAATGGGCTACTCTCATTACTTTCGAAGCACAGGTCAAAAGTATAAAGAAATTAAAGTGAGCTAACAAGGAGGGGGCAATAAGTGGATTACACAAAACGATAATCCACTTATTTTCATCTATTTACATTCAGAACGTATACCTAAAAAAGTGGTTGATTTACAGTCCGAATTAGCGAATTTTTCGCACTAAATCGTCAAAATCCTCTCTCGATCCACGGGCTTTATTCCTTACTTTCGCCCGATAATTATAAATTGTATTCACCGAATAACGAAGAAACTCCGCAATTTGTGAACTGTCTTCAATACCCAGACGTATCAAAGCAAAGATGCGCAGTTCAGTATTCAATAACTCGCCTTTCTTCGGTAAAATCTGTTCATTTTCCTGTAATAAGTCATTGAATTTTCCCACAAAGTTAGGAAAGAGATGCAAAAAGGCTGTATCAAAGTTTGCATACAATTCTTCCAGTTCTTCATCAAGAGCATCTTGGGAACGCGTAATCTTTAATAATTCCGCAATCTGTCCGGCAGACACTTTCTTATTCACCATCCGTCGATAAGCGTCTAAACGGTTGATATAAGTAGAACACAGCTTGATGAAACGGGCAATATACTCTTCCTTGATCTGATTGGACTCCGAGAGTTCGATATTGGTAGAAGACAGGCAACTATTCATTTGCCTCAACTCCTCATTCAATCCGTTTAACTGCTTATTAGCTACCTGAAGATGATTTCTTGCATCTGCCAACTTTTTCATCTGACGGTAGATATATCCCAAAGCTACAATCAACAACACCAACAGTGCAGTGATAAGCAGCAGGTTCTGTTGAAGACGGTCGTTCTGCTTTTCAATCATTGCCTGATAGGTTTTATCAATCAATGAAAGCACGTCAGCACTCTGCCAACTACGCAGACGGGCATTGTAGAACTTGGTCGCATTCCACGAAAAGCGCATATATTGGTACGCACGTTCCATATCACCATCTTCGTAAAGTAGCTGGGCAAGCATCCACAACGAAGCATGGTCCTTAATGGCAGAACGAATATCCGATATAGCAGAAAGACAAAGATTCCGTTTCTCTCCCAGACTATCATTACTGTACTTGTAAATCAAAGAACGATGATAAGTAGCCATCGCATATTGGGGAGTATATGGTTCTATTTTCGTCAACCGAAGATCATTCACTTTCAGGGCTTCCTCATACTGGCGTTGATCGCGAAATGATGCTTCACGCATCAGCAGGTATTCTTCCGATTCCGGAGGCAATATAGCATATAATGAATCTCTATATGCCTGCGAGATACTCCAATAACGTCCCGAAAGGGTTTTATCCTGTGTATAAACGCCCAACTCGCCATACACATGGTCAAAGCAGGTGTAATAATCGGCTATTAAACGAGGAATGATTTTCCGACGGTCTACCGATTCCAGCACATCAAGAGACTCTTTATACATTCCAGTTGATGATAATAATAGCGAAAGCTGCAACTGACTTTCTATCTGCCGGTCTGCATCACGCAAGCGCTCTGCAATCCGGATATTTTCATTCAAATAGTGGATGGCAGAGTCGCAAATAAAGGCTTTATATTCTTTGTATATCTGACTGTTCAGATTGTACTGTTCCGCGGAATTAGGTTCTATTCCGTGTGTCAGTTCTTTAAGGTGCTTGATACGTGATTCACGTTGAACCACATAAATTTCATGTTCCTGAATCGTCAAATCAAGCACATTCAACAGTGAGTCCAAGGTCTTATCGGCCCGGGTATATAGTGGAAAAGAGAGAAGTAAAAGAAATATCAGGTACTTTTTTTTCATCGGAGTATTAAACTTTAATAGAAGATTACAAGACTAATAAAGACAAATGTAGAGAAAATCTTCGTATTTTAAAGAATAAAACGGCTAGAAATTAAAAGTACATCTATTCTACTATTCCACTAATTACTGCCAATAACAGCTGGTCACACTTTGCTTATCCCTATAAAACAACTTTGCTTTTACAACAGCAGCCTGACAGGCTACGGGAGTCTCCCATAGCTCCGACTCAACCGTCGGTTCAGTCCCATCCGTCGTATAGCGTATCTGTGCTCCTTCGATAGAAGTATTTGCATACAGAAGTCCGTCCCGGATGGTGAGTCCGGGATGAGGCAAACGGAAGTTTACCCCTATCCGGCTCCAATAAGGCATTTCCTTTACACTGATTTTTTCATAGAACAGTGCCAGATCCCGGTCAAAGGTTTGCTGCTCGGCTGCACCGGAAAGGGTTTCCCAATCCGGATGCGCATTCCAGCCACGCTCTACCAGTCCCATCACTTTAGGGAACATATAATATTCTACCCATTGAAATCCTCGAATTGTTTCGGCAAACAGTTGTGCCTGTACCCCTTTTATTTGTTTCCTGCCGGAGGCAGTCAATGTCGTTTTTCCTTTTCCTGCGGAACCAATTTCCACCGGATTGCCCGCCATATCCGTACGTGAAGAACGATAGACATCGAACGGAAGCATGGAGAATGCTTTGGATTCATCCACATATCCTCCCCAGAAATGTCCCGGTTCATCAGGATGAGCATCATAAGCCAAATCCAGATAGAAATTATTCACATTGCAGAGGATGACCGGATAACCGTTATTGGCTATCTGATAAGGTATTTCATCCTCTTTCCATTCCGGAACAGTCTTCCACGAATTGATACCGGCTGCCCGTTGAGATAAATAAGTATGAGTGTCTTTTTGATGCCCCAAAGCCACTTCCTGCCAGCCATTAAAAGACAAATGATGCTGTTGCAGGCAATCAGCTACCCGGGTGATGAAATATTCGGCCAGATCATGCGCCTTTTCCATGCCTTGCTCTTCCATTAACGCCCTACATAAAGGGGAACCCATCCATGCGCCCTTAGCCACTTCATCACCTCCCAAATGGATGGTAGCCAGCGGTGTACCGGCTTCCTTATACATAGCCACTATTTCCTGAATCACCTTTTCCATAAAACGATAAGTGGAGGGCAAGGCTACATTCATAACATTATCCGTATAGGCTTGTGCCGAAACATATCGGGAAGTATCCTGCAAGTCACTCAAAAGATATTCTTCCGCTTTCTCCGGATCGGTATCGATGTATTTCTTATAACGTACATTCATTGCCACAATCGCCGCACGTGCATGGCCGGGGGATTCTATTTCCGGGATGACCTGCACATGTCTTTCCGCCGCATATCGTAATAAATCAATGAATTCCTCCCGGGTATAATAACCATTTCCCGATGTTGCAGCATACGGATCATATCCGCCATCATAAGCCGGATACAACCAGTCCTTTTCATCGGTTGTATGTCCCCGCCGCGAACTGATTGCAGTCAACTCCTCCAATCCCGGAATTTCCAGCCGCCAGCCTTCATCATCCGAGAAATGGAACTGGAGCACATTCAGTTTGTAAGAAGAGAGCATATCAATCAGCTTCTTTAAGTTATCCACCGTTGTATAATTCCGGGCAATATCGAGCATCTGTCCCCGATATAATAAGTCCGGATAATCCTGTATAGACATTGCTTCCAACCGGAACGGGCTTTCCTGCCCTTTCAGCAATCCTAACAGGGTCTGTGTACCATTAAAAACTCCATGTGGAGTAGCGGCACTAATCCTTATTTGCTGACCGTCAATGCACAGTTCATAATATTCCTCATTGACTGCTTTTTTCCTGTCAGAGAGATAATCCAAGACAATGGTTACCGAGGCTTCCGGCACAACTTCCAATCCATGCCATGCGGTGAGCTTCTCTTTCAACAGCTTTCCTTCATTGGTAAAATCTTCATGGAAAGTCAAAGCAAGTTGTTTCTCCAACACCGTTTCCCCTCCGGTAGTAAGCACCTTTTTTACGGAAGGTATGATATCCGTCGTCCGGAACTCCGGAGTTTCCGCATTTAGCAAACGAAGGTTGGTTTCGTACGTCTTCCGTGCAGCCGTCCTTTGCCATTCCGTAACAGGCAATGGAATGGCATGCAACGTCACAGGCAGCGGCTTACCTTTCGACGCCCCCGACTGACTTACCCAATAACTCCCTTCGGGCGCATGTGAATTCTTCGGTACTTCCCCGTCACACTGGAATATCACTTTCAATGAATCTCCCGGAGCCAGTGAACTAAATCCTTCTCCCGGATATATTTTAAAAAGAGTCGCATTTACTTCCTCTACCCTAACCGGCGACGAAGCATCCTGCCGGATCGAACGGGGAAACTGCGAATAATAAATCTCCCAATCCTTTCCTATAGGAGCATCCGAAACATTTTTCAGTACAAAAGAATTCTCATAATATTTACCCTTTCCATCGTAGCTTCCCATTTCCCAGGTTAAAGCAACCGGAGCTCTCGATTCATTCGCCGACTTACAACTGCCTGCAAGGAGCAGGATGAACAACCATCCTGCTGCCCATAAAGAATACTTTATATCGTTCATAAATTTAGTCTTAGTGATTAGTCATGCCATCCTTTACTTCTCAAATAATCGAGCATAAAAGCCGGACTGTCTGTTTGGAGGATTCTTGCTCCCAACTTGTTTATCAGATACCCATAACTTGCGTCCGGATCTTTCCTGGCAGCCTCATCATCATGTCCTCCTGCCAGAGAAGCCCACAAAGTGTTATACCAAATCAGACTTTTCCCTGCCAGCCTGCGTTCCATCCGGGCAGGCACCGGACTTGCAACATTCCGGTAACACAACTCAAAAGCAACCGGATGCAACTGTTCCATATAGTCCTCGACCACCTTCATCGATTTCTCCTCATCAATCGTTACGACGGGCATATAGATTACCTTATCCAGATAAGAACCGAACTCCCGCTTCACCGTCTCCACCGGTTGGGCACCTTTCATTATCACTAAATCGGCAGTATCGGTTTTCTTCAATATCACATATACATCATCAAAAATGCTGTAAGCCTTATCCAGATTAACCATTATCTGGCCTTTGGCAGCCAGCAAAGCTTCTTCCAAAGTAGGGACAGTATGTTCCGTGAGCCGGCCGTCTTTATCTTTCAACCGAAGTTGCTTTATTTCAGCCAATGTCTTATCTTTCACTTTTCCTGTACCATTGGTGGTGCGATCTACCGTATCATCATGCATCAGCACCAGCTGACCATCTTTCGTCTTACGGATGTCAATCTCTACAATGTCCACTTTCATCCGAATCGCACTATCGATAGCCGCCAGGGAGTTTTCGGGGGCAATACTCCAATTTCCACGGTGCGCCACCACCAATACTTTGTCCAGGTGCGGATTCAATACATCCTTGCGGATGGCCTCCGCCCGTTGTGCAGCCAGGAAACCTGGCTGCAAACAGAAAAGTAACAAAAGCACTATAAACTTGCTTTTCTTCATATCTATCATTATTTAATCTTTCTACTCAATTTTGTTCAACTACCTATTGCCTCACTGCTACAACCCGGCATCATAAGCACCAGCCTGCATCTTGTTGACATTACGGGCAACTCCTCGTTGGTCTACTCCAAAGCCGTTTTCACCCACCCAATTGATAAATTGCTGCCCCACAGTTGCATCGAAAGATTTCACCGCATCAATTACAGCCTGTTTCGTCGCAAATTCATCAATAGTAGCGGTTACCGTCCATTGGTAAACACCATCGGTCAAAGTTGCGGCAGGAAGAGTTTGGGATGAATAGTCCGTGTCCGTAGAAACAGCTCCCCAACCTGCATCCGCAGCCTGATATACATTATATCCACCGGAAGTAATATTACCTGCATAAATCGTCCTGCTTCCGGCTCCTTTAGCAAACAATGAATTTACCACTGTAGAAGCCCTGCCCCCTGCACGGAACACACCGTTCGGATTACCTGAATTTCCAACAATGGTAGTATTGGCAAGCATAAAGTAGGCATCTCCATTGACTGTGATACTATTTCCTCCGGTAGCGGTGGTACCAAGTACGGTTACATTATTCATACAGACATATCCGTTTCCGGCATGAATGGCAGTTCCCCAAGCGGTCGGTGCATAATTTTCATGCAACAAGCAGTTGTTCATAAACAGGAAGCTGTTTGCTGCGGTGGTAGTGATGGCTCCTCCCCGCCCTGTCGCCTTGTTATTCACCATCTCTACATCATTTAGCAAGACTCTTCCCTTTGATACTTTAACGGCTGCTCCACCATCTGTTCCACCATCACTTCCGCGATTGAAGTTCTTGATGACACAATTATTCAGTTGCAGGGTTGCATCACCTCCACCTGCCGCAACAAATACGGCACGGACACTTCCTGCATCGTTCAATCCATATTGTCCGTTGAAAGTACAACCGTCGAAAATAATATTTGTCTGATTGCCCAATACTAATAAAGAGTTGGATGTCGCAGACGCTCCACTACCGGCATTTCTGACAAAAGCAGTCGTGTGTTTGCTAATGTCACGCTTCGTCAAGTCCGTTCCCGTGCTTGAAGGATCATATCCGCCTTCAATCGTTATTTCCACTTGCTTGCTATAACCGCTATATTCTATCTTCACGCCGGAATTTTCTTTCGCCATCTCATAAGAGCCTGCAGCTACATAAATCTTCTTGCCATCCAGTTTGACTGCATTGGCGTTGGAGATGTCACTGTTACCGTTCGTCTGTAACAAGTTGCGTAGCGCATCCACTCCCATAGCATTATCCCAATCCATACCGGTTGCGTTTCCGGCAGGCTGTTCTTTTACGTAGTAAGCTGCAAGCTGCAGTTCTTCCGCATCTCCTCCTGGCAAAGTACCGCTATCCCACGGAGACACAATGGGTTCACTAATACTTATAATCGAACCTTCCACTTTCAGCGTGAATTCATAACACTTTGCAGGCTTCAATTCCGGGATACCGGGTAATACCAAATCTTCTCCCAAATAATTCAGAGAGACAAAGGTAGCGGTTGTTCCGGCTTTTCCGGGAGCTACGATGGCAGTATAAGTGCAACCGTTCTGTCCTGCCTTACCACCTTCGGGAACTGTAATGAACGGTGATATCAAAGAAGTGCCCGATACCACTTCACCATTCGTGTATCCCTGATAAGAACCGATCTTTACTCCCTGCACCTTGCCTTGTCCGCCTACATCTGCAAGCGTCATAATCACTTTTGCCATTTTCCGGTTCATGCCCAAACGAAGAATACGTGAACCATCATCCGTTGCATTCTCCACAGTGCATGTCATATAGTCGGCTTTAGCCAGGTTTTCCAGACGTTGCTGGTTGGTGGGAAGTGTAAAGTTGGCCGTACTGGCTCCGCTCACCACCGGATAGAAAGCCGAGTAAGTCACCGGCTCCGCACCCCACCTTAAATAATAGTTATCCGTCGGTATCCATTTTCCTTCCGAGAATACATAGCTCAAATACCCATCCTCACAACTTAACTGAATCTCATCACCCTCATTAAATTGTTTCTGCTGATCTCCCGCCGCACCGGGATTACTGCGGGTAAAGGCAGTATTAATAGCGGCTTCAATCCGGATAGCACCGGAATCTTCACCGTACATAGCTATATTCTTATCTGTATCACAAGCCGCCATACTCGTCAGTAGATACGCAGCCAATATCAGTTTTGTAATCTTCATCGTTTATCTCCTCCTTCTTTAATTCCGGTCGATAAGTTGCCCGGTTGCCCAATTTCTGGCTATTTTAGCAGCCAGTCGGACTGTTGTGTTTACATTGAGAGTTAAGGTATGTTCCACTCCTTTTTCCAGTTCAATGGGCTCTTTTGCAGTCCAGATATACAGTTTCCCGTCATAACTGAAATTAACAGAGAAGCCCTCTGCTATTTTTTGCGGAGGCAGGATACATTCGCAAGATTCCGTCCCTTTATAGGGAGCCACAGTTGCCACTACCGCATCCGCCGCAGGAACAACTACCGGAGCCGCTGCCGACAAATCACAAGTGGCATTGACAACAGCCCCATTGATAGCCATATCTCCTAACTTACTCATAGAAGCATCCGTCGTACCATTGACCGTGATTTTTATAATCAGCTTACTCATGGCATGATTCAAAGAGATTTTCAGTTTCCCATCTGCCGTCAAATCCTGCTCCGGGTCAACTGTCGCTTTCATCAACAGGAAATCGGAAGATTTCACATTTTCTTCGGTAGACTGGTTGGTTAACGCATTGACCGTCAACGAAGCGTCCGGAGTGGCTTCACTCATAAATGGCGCATACGCTATCATCGTCACAGGTGTTCTTTCTGCATCCCAAAGCATCTGTTGACCGTCAGACGTACTCCATGCACTGCCAGAACCAACCATTTGTTTATGATAGTTATAAGCAGCATTTTCGCTGTTCCGGATCATTAATCCGAAACGTTCCAGATTCATGGCGTCATACCCTGCACGCGACAGAGGTTCATTCACTTCGGTAATGACGCGGATGACATGATCTTCGGGGAAACTGCCCGTTGATAATAACTCATCCTCGTTATTTGAGCATCCGGCTAGTGCGATACCCAAAGCTATTATATAAAATATCTTCTTCATGTTACAGTCGTTTTAGAGTTTAATTTGTCAGAACCGCATCATAAGCACCGGCTTGCATCTTGTTCGCATTACGAGTCACTCCGCGTTGGTCTATACCGAAAGCATCTTCACCGATCCACTCCACAAACACTTCTCCCAAATCAGCAATAGGTGAAGCCACCGGATTAAAACTTTTCGCAACTTCTATCACCGCCTGTTTGGTAGCATATCCTTTTACCGAACCAATCTGATTGAGATCCCACACATATACTCCCTTTTCATTCAGCGTGCCATTCACCGGATTGGGATAAGCCGTATCGGAGGCGCTCATCGTTATTCCCGTCACGCGCTGATACACATTATATCCTTTCGAAAAGGCTTCAAAGTTGCTGCCATTCAGATTAAAGCTCGGAGCCGAAGGATTTTCAGAGATCAACAGGTTATTAATAAACTTCGTATCACCACCGGCACCTGTCTCACAACGTACCGCTCCATGACTATCGCTCGCATTTCCAATGATTGTATTATTGGTCAGCAGGATGCTTCCTCCTCCGTTCAAAGCGGCACCCGTCCCCATATTATCTATCAGCGTGGTATTGTTAATACAGATATGTCCTTCCGACATCTGAATACCATTTCCCCACGAGCCGTTATGAGAGTTGCCTTTCAACAGACAACCATTCATAAACACCACCGCTGTCTTGCTACTACAACGAACAGCACCTCCACGACCGACGGCCTTATTATCCAGCAAGTTTACCTTATTCAGCCGCACCTGTCCCGACAAGACAAAGACTGCCGGACCACCCTGCTTGGCAGAAGTCGTTACTGCTGACGTACAATCTCTAATCACGCAATCGGTCAACTCGATGGAAGTATCACCGGCACCGCCACTCACGTAAATTCCACTACCACATTCGGTTGTACTGGCATCCGCTTCAGACACATATCCATATTGGAAAGTAACTCCCTCAATGGCAATATGCCCTTTCTTCACCAATAACAAACCACAGTCACCGGCATCCGCCTGTTTATTTCCGTTCACATCGCCGCTGATAACAGTCACATACGCATCTATATCACGTGCCGAAACATCGGTCCCTTCGCTAAACTGACTATATCCGCCCTTAATCGCCTTTACATTCTTGCGAACAATTACACCAAGTCCACTTTCTTCGGACATGACATATTTCCCCTGACTCATGTAAATCGTACTCTTGGACAGATCGACAGAACCGCTCAACAACTTACGGAAGCCAGCCACATCCAACGCCTGTTCCCAGGAACTACCATCCATTTCCCCTTCACCGAATTGAGTCACGAAGTAACTCTCCAGTCCTTTCTGCATAATCACTTCTTCGTCCAGATCATCGTCGTAGTCGGTCATCATCGGCGGGTCTATCATCTCATAGTCTTCCTGGCATCCCTGTGCCAACAGGAGAATGAAAGCCAGCATACATAGCTTCGATATTATGAATAAACTATTTTTCATTTTCTTTCTTTTTTAACTTGTACATTAGATAAGAATAATCACAAATTCACCGATTTCACCGGGCAATATCCGGATAACCGGGATTCTGTTTCAGGTATTCATTCTGTTCCAGTTGTGTCTGCGACAAAGGGAACAGTTCATAATGCTTGTCCGCATCCCGTGGTTTGTCCCACCATGCTTCCTGATACCTGCCAAAACGAATCAAGTCTGTACGACGACGGCTTTCCGCCAGAAATTCCCGTCCCCACTCATCCAGCATTTCTTTCTGATCGAGTACCACGTTGCCTTCCGGCTGGTAAGCGATATTCGCTGTAAAGTTTTCGTAGTTGCGCTTACGCACGCTGTTCAGCAATTTACCAGCCTCACCTGCCTGTCCGAGACGGAGAAGGGCTTCAGCTTGAGAATAAATAATCTCTGCCAAACGAATCTCTGTATAGTCGGACTCGATATAATAACCTCCTGTAAACGGATAGAAAGGATACTTCACACAGTAAAGTCCGGAGTTAAAGTCACCATTCCCCAATTTAGATTCCTTATAAGCTGGATTGGAGATATAACCTGACTCTGCATTCCCTTCGAATCGTCCGACCTGGTCACGCAAATAAATCACATATTGATTATCCGGGTTCTTGGCATATCCTCCACTGACAGCGGAGTTGGCAATCTTACCTTCGAGAAAAAACATACCTTCGCGGGTATTGTTACCGGTGTTTACATATTGCTTATAACGTATGTCTCCCTGATATTTGGCAAACTTCCGGGTAACCATTCCTAATCCATAGTCGAACAGTTCGCGTGGCTGCTGATTGTCATAGCTCGGTGAAAGCGCGTATTTCGGATTCCGTTCGCCGTTTCCCTCTATTTTCAGGTAATACGCACTACCATAAGGCAAACCACGTCCGTAAACCGTTCTTCTGTCATTTTGCAGATGCCAGCTGGTCAGCCCGTAAGAACCGGGAAAACCGAAGATCACCTCATTGCACATTTCATTGTTCCAGTCGAAAGGTTCATACCAGTTATCCGCAATCGCATAATATCCGAACTCTCCTCCCGTGATACGTTTACACATATCGATACATTCCTGCCATTTCGCCTGACCAATCCATACCTCCGCATTCAAATAGAGACGCACCAATAAGGATGCCGCAGCAGCTTTCGTGAACTGTCCCTGTTGGCTACCATTCCCGGATTGTCCACTCTTGGAGGGCAAGGCCGCCAGACAGTAATCTTTCAATTCACTCTCGATGAAATCGAACATGATTTGCGGAGAGACTTGCTTCCGATTTTCCGGCAGTTCGTTCACAGCCTGGTCTGATGTAGTGGTGAGAATACAGTTGCGATGGGTATTCAACAGACGGAGATAACCCCAGGCACGCATACAGCGCAACTGCGCTTTAAAACTTTCAAATTCACTGTCACTCAAACCATAATTGGACGGATTCAATTGGTTCAAGTCGTCCAATACCATATTGCATTGGCCGATACCTACATAAAAGTTTTCCCATTCGCTCAACCAGTCGCCCTGATTGATATCATCATATTGATGACGGTGATACATTTCCCACAAACCTCCATCGTACCACCAAGTGCCACGAGTGGGAGTAATCAACTGGTCTGCGGGAAGTTCCTCGTTCTCATGGCGTATCCAGATACAGCAATACATGTGCTCAAAGGGACGGAAGACGGCGTTGATAACATCCTGTTTCGTGTTATAATAGTTCTTGGACATCACCTGGTCATACACCGTTTCCGACAGATCCGTACAAGACGGTAAGCCTAACACTGTGCCCGCCATCATACTTAATCCTATGATATATTTTGTTATTTTCATAATGGTTCTTTTTTTAAAAACTAACTTGTAAACCTAAAATAAACTGGAAGGCAGACGGATAATAGTTGTATCCTCCTCCGAAAGTACCCGGTGTCAGTCCGTTCACTTCGTAGGTAGAAGGGTCTACACCGGTGAACTTCGTGAATGTATAAAGATTGTTGGCTGTGCCGAACAAACGTATCTTTTCAATATACTTCTTATTCAGGTTCATCGTATATCCTAAAGTAATGTTGTCTATCTTCAGGTAATCACCCGGCTCAATGAAATAGTCGGTAATCACATTCTTACCTGTTGTGATATGTGCATTCTTCGAATAAGCGGTGGTCAACTGATTGGTACTCATACTCTGCAAGCCGAAATAGAAATCATGCACGTTAAAGATGTCAAATCCGGCAGCACCGCGCAGAGCAACAGTCAAATCGAAGTTCTTGTAAGTGAAGTTGTGCGTCATAGAACCGGTGAATTTCGGCAAACCGTTTCCGGTCACTGCCTTGTCTTCTTCCGTACCCTGCGCAACAGGAATCACATTTCCTTTCTTGTCATAAATCAGCCAGTCACCCTTTTTGTCCACTCCCGCATAACGGTAGGTGAAGTAGTTGCCGATACGTTCTCCTTCTTCAATCCGCTGCAAATATCCTGGATTGTTAGGATTCGCCATGTTGCAGGTGGAGTAATATTTCTGTCCCTTGTACACATCATTGGAGAAGCTGACAAACTTATTGTTATTAGTGGCTCCCACTAAAGTGAAACTATAAGTAAAATCCTTTGTCCGGACAGCATTTACAGTTATATCAAGCTCAAAACCGGTATTGCGCAATGTACCCACATTGGCATAGATGGTAGAGAACAAATTGGGTGGAACCGATACGGAATAGCTACCGAGCAAATCGCTTTGTTTACGGTGGAAATAGTTAAATGAACCGGTCACTTTGTGTTTGAAAAGCGAGAAGTCCAAACCGATATTCTGGTTGTGCCCTTTCTCCCAACGGAGTTCCGAGTTGACATTCTTACTCGGTCCCCATACATGGAAGTTGTTGCCGCCATACTGATACCAGCCATAGGCTCTATAGGTTGCCAAAGACTGGTAGTTACCTATTTCCTGATTACCTGTCACCCCATAGTCATAACGCACTTTCAAGTCGTCAATCCATGAAAATCCTTTCATAAACTTCTCATCCGAGATACGCCAGCCGACAGATACCGCCGGGAAATTACCCCATTTATGATTCTCACCAAAGCGGGAGGAACCTTCGTGGCGTAAAGAGAAAGTGAACAAATAGCGCTCTTTCCAATCGTAATTGACACGTCCGAAGAAGCTGATTAATTTATGGTCATTCTTATAAGAACTCATCATGGTTTTTCCTTCTTTGGCTGCTTCCAGACCGGAGCCCAGATTATTGTACGTCAATCCGTCGGAAGAGAAGTCCCAGTTCTCGGCTCCCATACCCGAACTTACCCCATAATTGTAGCTATAACCTACCATTGCACGGATTTGATGATCCTTGATACGTGTAGAGAAGTTGGTCACCCATTCGAGATTGTTGTTAGTGTTTTTATCAAAGTCACGGCTCGCTTTTCCGGCAACGCCCGAATTGACATTGGGACCATAAGTAGACGGGATGAACCATCCGTTGAACTTATCCACCTGATACTGTGAAACAGTAACCTGTGATTTCAAGACCATGTTCGGATTCTTAGGATTGAACAACGGCAACAAATTAACGGCAGCAGTAGCATTCCATTCCAGCAATTTAATCTCTGTGCCATTCTCTTCCTCATTCAATTGTTCGACAATATTCGAGCTGTCGCCTCCGGACGGAAAACGATAGTATCCGTTAGCTGATTCAGGATCATAAACCGGCATTGTCGGATTATTCTTGATGACACTGCCATAGACACTGGCTGACTTGTTCCGGTCGATGACACGGGGAGTCATGTTAGCTGCAAAGGTAAACAAGCCGTCTTTCGTTGTGTGGCTGATAGTAGCACGCGCACCATATTCCCGACGGTCGGAACGCAAGTCGATTCCCTGCGCTTTTCGATAATCGGCTGTTACGCGATAATTGGTTCTCGCATTACCTCCGGAGAAGGTCAACGTGTGCATGTGTGTCACTCCCAAACGGGTAACGGCATCAAACCAGTCCGTACTGGCTCCCATATCGGAAAGTGGATTAGAAACCGTGCGGTAAGCACGATATTCTTCCGCATTCATAATGTCGAGCTCTTTCTTTGCTTTATTGAAGGTGACGGCAGCGCTGTAAGTCGTATGCACTTCCCCGTCACGGGTTCCTTTTTTCAGATTCACAAGGATCACACCGTTGCTACCCCGCGTACCGTAGATAGCGGAAGCGGCACCGTCTTTCAACACATCGATCGATTCAATATCGGCGGGATTGATATTCGTCATATCGCCTCCCGGCACTCCGTCTACAACAATCAACGGGCCCAGCCCGGCATTACGCGAAGATATACCACGAATCTGGATACTTCCCGTACTGTTCGGATCGGCCAAAGCCGTATTGGAAACAGATACACTGGATACTTTTCCCTGCAACAGCATAGAAGCATCGAGACTGGAGATTTGATTCAGGTCTTTCGCACCGACATGCGAAATAGCCGAGGTCATTTCTTTCCGTTTCATCGTACCATAACCCACCACTACCACTTCATTCAACGCTGTGGATTCTTCTTTCAACACGATTTTCAATGACTGCCGGTCTTTGATAGCCACCTCTTGTGTCTCATAACCGATATAAGAGATTTTTAAACGTCCGTTCTGCGGAGCATTCACCTGGAATTTACCGTCAATATTGGTGATGGTGCCTTGTTTCGTCTCTACAACTACCACCGAAGCTCCGATGACAGGTTCCCCCTTTTCGTCGATCACCGTACCGGATATTTTACGTTCCTGCTGCACTTCTAAAGAAGCTCCTCTTGCCTGAATACCGGAAAACAGCATCAGCAATATACCTAACAGACAGGTACACGTTTTGAAATGAATATTTCTCATAAATAGATGATTTTTATATTAGATGATAAAGTTAACGAAGCCCTCTTGCCTGTAATGCCGGAATCAACAAGTCCGGTAAATCCGTCTGTATCATACATACCATCGGATAGATTTGCAAGAGTTCATTCAGATAATCCTCGTTCAGTGTCCATTCGGATACGCTACTGCCACTTGTCGGAAGCATATTTACCGTAGCAAGCATTCCGTCATTGATTGAACTTCCCAAAGGAGTGCTTTTCCCGTTTGTCAGGTAACTGTATTGCACAAAGTAATTGCCCGGCAGCCCTATCATCGGTTTATGACTTCCTGTCCATGTATACACATGTGCTTTAGGAGTAATGCCCAATACTTCTTCCGCTTTCTGTGCACTGTTACAATAGAAGAATACAGATTCCATCATATCCAGCTTCATCACGATATCCACCACCTGCTGGGAAGTAGCCGTGCGCGGAGAGTAGTCGAGGTTGTAATAGATTCTACCGCGTCCTGCTTTCAGAAACTCTTCCAGAGTAGGCATTTTCTCATCAGTCACCCGGCCATTCCGGTCTTTCAGGTTGTACTTCTGTAATTCCGCATAGGTCATTTTTGTGATGTCGCCTGTACCATCCGTAGTGGCATTAATGGTTTGGTCATGGCATACCACTACCACTCCGTCGCTTGTCACATGAGTATCACACTCGATCACTTCCGCGCCCGAATCAATGGCATCTTCTACGGAAGAGACTGAATTTTCGGGAACAGTCCTGTCCGACGTGTGCGCCCGGTGTGTCATGACCCATACTTTTTTGTTGTCCGGCTCTCTGAATTGCTTCATCGCCTCCGTCAGTGCCAACAGATTATAAATACGGATTCTCTTCTGCACCTCATACTGACCTGCTGTAACATGCAGTGTGTAGTCGCCACTTTGGGTATAGGCATAAGTGATAGGGGTAGCAGCTTTTCCTTCCTTGACCGTCCCGTCACCAAAATCGACAGTAATATCGGTATTTCCATCAATGTTGTTGAATTTGACCTCCACCACTTCTTTCAGCAGGGCACGGGTACTTACTTGCAGGTAAGGATTCTTTTTCACAGGATCATCGTCAGAGCAAGCGTTGCAAACTATTCCCAATAGAATAGCCCAACAGCATAACCAGCTTATCGGCTGGCGTTTTGTTCTTCTTCCTTTTTCCGGAACAAAAAAATGCAGTAATTCATTTTTCATTTGTATTTCTATAAAGGTTAATAAAAATAAGGAACTCCCGAAGGCGGAACCTGTTCGTTCCGTTCGGTTATGACAAAAATAGAGGGAAATGCCCCGATAAAAAATAGCAAAGGGAATATAAGTGGAAATCTACAATTCTCTCAAAGAAATAACCACTTGATTATTAATATCTTATTTCTAAATAAGCTCACATTAAAAGGTAGATTGGGCACAGATTTTATTAACGGATTTTTGCCACCAAATCTTCAAAATCATCTCGTGAAACACGTGCTTTTGTTTTTACTCTCGAACGGTAATTATAGATTGTATTCACCGAGTAATGCAGAAGTTCCGCAATCTGCGAACTGTCTTTTATTCCCAAACGTATCAAAGCAAAAATACGCAGTTCGGTATTCAGTAGTTCATCCGGTTTCAAAACGATTTGTTCTTCCGGCAATAATAAGGCATTGAGAGATTCCACGAAATTAGGAAAGAGATGCAGAAAAGCGGAATCAAAGTTCGCATATAATTCTTGCACTTCAACGGTTACAATGTCATTGCTAAAATGTGTCATCTTGAGCAATTCTGCCACTTGTCCGCATTGCAGTTTCTTGTTTACCAGCTTTCTGTACGCTTGCAAACGGTCTACATATACAGAGCACAGTTTGAAGAAACGGGCAATATAGGCTTCTTTAATGAGATTGGACTCGGAAAGCTCGAGATTGGTGGAGCGAAGATGACGGTTCACTTCTTCAAGTTCTTCATTTAACGAGAAGAGCCGTTCGTTTACTTCCTGCAATCCTTTTTTGGCGATGGAAAGGGCTTTCATCTGCCGATAGATATAGATTAATGCAATCACCAACAGTAATGCCAACAAGGCTACGCACGTAATATAGATCAGTAATTCCCGGTTCTGCTGCTTGATAATATCCTGATAATTCCCGTTTATCATAGAAAGCGGGGTGATATTCATCCAGCTTCGCAACCGCGTTTTATAGAATTGTGATATTTCCCATGAGAAATTGATATAGTCATAGGCACGTTTCAAATCTCCTTTTCTATTCAGTTCTTGTGCCAGTACCATCAAAGAAGATTGCTCCTTAATGGCGGAACGCACATCTGAAATGGCTGAAAGCACCAGATAATACAAATGCTCGTCTTTCTTGCCCATGCTCTCAAAAAGACGGAAACGCTGATAGGCTACCAGTGCATATTGAGGTGTGCCGAAAGAAGATTCCGCGAGCCGGCGGTCACTGAATTCAAGAGCCTCATCGTATTTTCCGGCTTCTCTTAATTGCGTCTCACGCAACCACAGGTATGTAGCCGAGGACGGATCTAAAGTGACCTGCATCGAATCACGGTATGCATGGCTCAATTTCGCATAACGGGAAGCAAACATCTTATATCGGGGTTGTGCCGCTCCTGCTTCGAAATATACATGCTCGTAACAAGTATAGTAATATCCCAAAAGAGACGATGGCAATGTCTGACGATCAATTGAGTTAAGTATATCCGCTGCTTCCATATACATTCCGATGGAGGATAACAGATAGGATAGCTCCAATTGAATTTTAAGTTCCCGCTCTTTGTCATTCAACTGGCGGGCCAGCAGCATATTTTCATTCAGATAGTGGAGTGCGGAATCGGAACTGTATGCTTTATATTCAAGATAAATATCGTTATTCAGATGATAGCGTTCGACAGAAACGGGAGGTGTCTTTCGTGCTTCTTTTTTCAGTTCATGGAGTTTATTCTCTTTGATCTGTACATAAGTATCGGCTTCCTTAATCGTTTTATCAAGCACATTCAACAATGAATCCAGGCTTTCACCAGCAAAAGCCGAATAACAGGAAAAGAAGAGCAAAAAGCAGAGTAGACAGTTCTTTTTCATTGGGCGGATAGACTTTAGTGAGTATGAGATGATAGAGATTAACCGGACAAATGTAGAGAAAATCTTCGTAACCTAACTATAAATGGCTCATAAATTAAAGGAACAAACAGACTATTATAAAGAAAAAACAGAAGCCAGACAGAGTATATGTTACATTATTATTAATAAAAATGAGTCTTACTCTATCAGACAAATCCATTCCCAGATACAGACCTGATGAAAATAAATACCATATTACCAATCCAAGCTCTTACCAATAAAAGTATTATCTTTGTTGCATGAAAAAGTTAGTCATTGTAGGATGTGGACGACTTGCAGGAATCGTTGCGGATGCAGTTGTCAAAGGCTTATTACCAGATTATGACTTGGTAGGTGTCTATTCGCGTACGGCTTCAAAAGCAGCGCACATCGTTCATAAAATGCAGCAACATGGCAAGCCTTGCATTGCTTGCGCCACATTGGAAGAGTTATTAGCATTAAAACCAGATTATTTGGTGGAATCGGCCTCTCCTGCCGCTATGCGGGAATTGGCTTTGCCAGCATTGAGAAACGGAACCTCTGTCATTACCTTGTCTATCGGTGCCTTGGCAGACGAGACATTCTATCAGGAAGTGGCAGAAACAGCCAAGGCAAATGGTACACGAATCTATATCGCATCCGGAGCTACCGGTGGATTCGATGTTTTAAGAACTGCCTCTCTGATGGGAAATACGACGGCCCGCTTCTTCAATGAAAAAGGTCCTAACGGACTCAAAGGGACTCCCGCTTATGATGATTCTTTGCAAACGGAGCAACGTACCGTTTTCTCCGGAAGTGCTGCGGAAGCTATTCGCCTCTTTCCAACCAAAGTGAATGTTACAGTTGCCGCCTCACGAGCTTCTGTCGGTCCGGAGAACATGCAGGTATCCATACAATCTACCCCCGGATTTGTGGGAGATACGCAAAGGGTAGAAATCAAAAATGACCAGGTGCATGCCGTAGTAGACATTTATAGTGCTACATCGGATATTGCAGGGTGGTCAGTAGTGAGCACCCTGATTAATATCGCTTCACCCATTGTATTCTGACAGATTGGCCAATACTTTTGCGCTCAGGCGATCAAACGCCTGACGCGTGCGGCCAGTAGATACCTGCATACAACGTACATGCGGGTGATTGAGCAGTTGCTCACTCCCCAATGCGCCTATCGTATCACAAAAGCAAAGGTTATCACCTTCCAGCCATTCAGTGAAAGCAGCCTCATCCCATGCCGGTGACAAACCGGTATTGAATAATATCTTCCGGTTACCCATCTGCCTGAATTCCTCTGCATGCAGCAGAACCGTATTTTTATTAAGGCAACAACAAATGACTTCACTCTCTGCAAGAAGTTTCTCCAATGGCAAAAAGCAATATCCTTTGGCAGTTGCCGCTTCTTTCTCACTGCGGGCATAATATGAAATATCAGCACCAAAGAACTTCAAAGCATCCGCTATCATGCCGCCTGACTTACCCAGTCCGACTATTCCGACTTTCAATCCGGTAATCTCACGAGGCAACTCCTCCCATGATTCCTGCCCGAAGCCATGCAAACAGCGCACCAACTCACTGACGACATATTCTACCACTCCCTCATCACCATAATCCCGGATACCCGTTACCGTGATCCCCCGTTCATTGGCATAACGAATATCGACATTGGCACTTTCGGGGGAATAGAGCGAGCAACACATTCCAATGTATTTCACATTCGGACAACATTCAAGTACATACCGGTTGATACGGGAGGTGTAACTCAAAAGCACCGCATCGGCATCTCCGATACGGGCAATGATTTCATCATCACTCGCGGGTATATCAGGATACATCACCACCTGACCGGCAAATGAATACAACGCTTTTTCGGCCGACGGAACCAGGCTGACCGGTTCTATAGCTACAAGTTTCTGAAACATCGTTTTTTATTTTAGAAGTATTATAAAAACAAACATACACGGTTACCGGATTAGCAACCCAACATGGGCGCTAAGATACAAATTTCTAGCCATAATATCATTTAATGATGGACGATAACAGTATGTTTTAGACACACGAGCGCAAATTAAACATATCCAATCAGAGTTCACTACTCGCCATCCGGTTCCTTTCGTAGCGGTGCTATAAAATGCATCTGATTACCCCGTCCCTCCCGCTTGATAATGCCTTCGGCTGCAAAAGATTTTAGATCGTCCAATGCAGTATTCTTCAAACGCCCGGTAAGTTCTGTATAAGTGGTTCTTGTGATGAAGCCATGCTCTCCGATATATTGCAGGACGAGTTTCTTCAGGTTCTCCCTGTCCCACTTACGCGAAGTGTTGAAATCGACACACTTTCTGCGCTCCAAATCTCCGCGAATACCTACACGCATACTCTTAGAGGCACGGAAATTCACCCCGTTGAAAGCTACGGATTCAGAACGAATATCATTCTTATTTGCCACCAATCGGGAAGCTTTCACTTTGGCTGAAAAGAAACCGAACTCTCCTAATTCGACACGGTATCCTTCACCCAGATATTGCAATACATCCTCTTTCAGTTCCATAAGGATACCTTCTATCACTCCTTCCTTAAATCCGGTTCTCTTAGCAACGCCACGGATCAATCGTTCTGCCGGAATCGTTCCACTGTAGACAATGTCGGCATACATTGTTTCCGTTTCTCCTTCCTTAGTAGTCAAGGCAGGCTTCTTCTTTAAATTGTAAAAGGCCATAATCTTATTGTTATATTTAAGACTTTTCAGTGCAGAGAATAAAGATTTTCAGTGCAGAGATTTATCATAGTTTATGCACTCGGGTAGTTGTCCAGTTGTAACGGGACAATAGTCACCTTATAGAAAAACAAATATCACCTTATAAAGTGATATTTATCACTGCATAAGATGACCACTTGTCTTTGCAAGGGTAAAAAACAGTAAAGATACAAAATTAATTAGCGGAAAGCAAGAGACGCTACAATAAAGCTCAATATATGATTGTAATATGATTGCAAAATAAAATTCATCTGCCAACTACCGGACATCGGTTTCTCTTTATTTATTCACATAGATTTGTTTATTTCTAAATTATTTCAGTACATTTGCCTGACCTACTTCTATTACAGAAAGGATGAAAATAGACGAAATACAGTGCATAAAAGAACTACGCAACGGCTCTTACCAGGCTTTTACCCAGATTTATGAAGCCTACGCCGACCGACTTTACAGCTTTGTTCTTAAACAACTAAAAAATCGTTCCCTGGCACAAGATATTGTTCAGGATACCTTTTTACGCCTATGGGACAACCGTAGCCAACTGAATAGCTTTGGCAACCTGCAAGCCTTTATTTTCACTATTGCCAAACATCAGGTAATCGATTATTTCCGCAAACAAGTCAACGAACTACAATTCGAAGACTTTATGGAGTATTGCGAGAACCAAGAGAGCGATGTATCTCCGGAAGACCTATTATTGTATGATGAATTCCTGCAACAACTGAAGAAATCAAAAGATATTCTGTCACAACGGGAACGAGAGATTTATGAACTAAGCAGAGAAAAACATATTCCAGTCAAACAGATTGCCAAGCAACTGGAGCTTTCCGAGCAAACAGTAAAGAACTATCTGACTTCCGCTCTGAAAATCCTTCGCAGCGAAATAATGAAATATAATATTCTCTTTATTTTCTTCTTATAGAAAGCCTCCTTACAAGACATTCTCGCACCTTTTTAATCTTTATGTTATAAAACATAGAAAAATCATAGTACTCTCCTATTTCATTCACGTATAACCAATAGAAACACCCATAATATGACTACACACTTTAAAAATTTATATCGGCAGTATATAGAGCAAGGAATTCCTTCGCCTGACTTTGGAGAGTTCAAAAAAGAACTATCCAATATGCCGGACGAAGAACTTTGGAACACCATGATAGATATGGATAAAGATACCACAACAGAAATAAAAATGCCTCCAATGGTGAAAAATCAGATACAGAAAGAGCTGCGTCTGATTATATGGAAACGACGTTGGCAACAGTTTACCAAATATGCTGCCGTCTTCGCTCTGTTAATCACTTCTGTTTTCGGCATTTATTCCTTATTTGAAACTTCCGACACAAAGCAGATGATAACCGCTAATGTGAAACCCGGCAGCAAATCGGAAATCATCTTGCCGGACGGGACTAAAGTACAATTGAATGGTGCCACCACTATTACATATAATGTCAATAACGCCAAGGAACGATTAGTACAACTTTCGGGAGAAGCCTTTTTCGACGTGGTAAAGAATCCGGACTGCCCTTTCAGAGTGATAGCCAACGACCTGCAAATCGAAGTAGTGGGAACTTCTTTCAACGTAAACACCTATAAGAAGAATGTCATCGAAACATCTCTACTCACCGGACGAATTAAAATCTCCGGCGGTTCACTTCCACAAGAGTATGTGCTTACTCCGGGGAAAAAGGCAACCTACTCCAGCATAGATAAAACACTCAAAATAACGAAAGCCGACGCACATGTGATAACCGGATGGTGCGACGACTATCTGATATTCGACTCCGAACCTTTGATAGATGTCATTGAAGAAATAGAAAGATGGTATGGAGTGAAAATCGAATTACGATGCCCGCAAATTGGACAAGATTTACTATCCGGTTCTTTCCGCCACGAAAGCATACAGAACGTTATTCATTCATTGAGCCTGCAATACAAATTCAGGTATGAAATACATAAAGATAAAATAACCATTTATTAACATAAAAAGAAAGGAGCCTATGGAAGATACCCGATAATTATGAAAAAACAACCAAAGAATCGCCCAATCCTTTGGTTGCATGTAAGTCGATAAAATTAATCCATTAAACATGAAAAATAGTATCAACTATGAATTACACAAAGTTAACTTTTTCTTTTAGAACAAAGGAAGCAGAGTCTTCTTTTTTTAGGAACTTTACCATTTTACTTGTCGTACTGCTATTATTTCCGATAGTACTCCTTGCACAAGAGGGGAATATATCAGTTAATATTCAAAACGGCACAGTAAAAACTTTTATGAAACAAATAGAGAAACAGACCAAATATACATTCGTATATCGAAATAATGTACTCAACGTTCAAAGTAAAGTTACGGTAAATTGTACGAATAAACCTATCAAGGAAATTCTTTCGCAAGTTTTTACTCCGCTGAACATTACTTATTCAGTGAACAATAACACAATCGTATTAGTAAAACAAAAGGCACAGCCAACGAATGAAGAGAAAAAAACAATAAAAGGTATCGTCTATGACGAAACAGGGGCTCCCGTTATTGGCGCGAACATTACCCAAGGAACAACGGGTGTAATTACTGACATTAACGGAACCTTTACCATTATTGCAAACCCTTCTCAAGCTCTCACGATATCATACATTGGCTACAAGCCACAGGAAATAAAAGCAAATGCCAAAAATGATTTGAGAATTTACTTACAGGAAAGCAGTGTCGCCTTGAACGAAGTTGTAGTAGTAGGCTATGGTGCGCAGTCAGAGAAATTGGTTACCACCTCTATCAGTAGTCTCAAGATTGATAATGTAGATCAAGGTAACGATTACAACGTTGCTAAAATGATGCAAGGACGTACTCCGGGTGTAAACGTTGCATCAGCCAGCGGTACTCCGGGTGAACAGCCTAGCGTACGAGTACGAGGTATTGCCTCTATCTCAGGCAACAGTACCCCTCTTTACGTTGTCGATGGTGTTCCCAGTGAATCAATGCCAATGCTGAACCCAAATGATGTTGAGCGAATGGATGTGTTGAAAGATGCTTCTGCGGCAGCGATCTACGGTTCACGTGCCAACAATGGAGTAGTCATCATCACCACTAAGTCAGGAAACACCAACAGTAAAACTCAAGTTAATGCAAGTGTACGTCACAGCTTGGGATGGATTGCCCATGATATTCCGATGGCAAATGTCAGCGAGTACACACGCACCATGCAAACAGCTGTGGATAACTGGAATGTACAGCAGAAAGATACTAAACAATTCTTTATCCCAGATCAGATCACAGAAACTGACTGGATGAAAGAGATTCAACGCAGTATGGCACAGACAACCACCGCATCAGTTAATTTATCGGGAGGTAATGACAAAACCTCATTCTTTACTTCTTTAGGATTTAACGACCAGGAAGGTATCATTCGCACTAGTGGTTTTCAACAAACCAATCTGCGCGCTAAATTCACTCACAAATTGAACAGTTGGTTCAAGATAAACTTAAACCTGACAGGTTCTTATAGCAAGTTCGACTTGGTAGAAGATTCAGACCTCAGCCTAAAGGTTATTCGTACCGCTCGCGAGGAACAGCCTTGGGTAGGGGCCTACCGTGAGGATGGAACTTATACTACAATGTCGACAGAACTATGCCGCCACAATCCGGCAATGATACTTAATGAAGAAAAATGGACAGTACATAAAAAACAAGGAGTAGCAGCTTTAAGTTTTGACATCACCCCTGTCAAAGGTTTGAAATATACTCCTTCATTTAGTGTATATGGTATTCTCGATGAAGAGAAAAAAACAATCACAGAACAGAATGATTATGCTGAAAGAGCAGGCTGGGGAGCAATCAGAGAACAAAAGAATGTCAGCTACCGGTATATCATAGACAATGTACTCTCTTACGAAAACAGTTGGGACAAACTGATGTATTCGGCTATGATCGGTCATTCATATGAAGAGTACAAATATGAAACATTCGGGGCCTACAGTGACAATTATAGTAATGGGGCATTTCCTTCATCCAACTTCGGGCTGATAAATTCCGGCAGCAATATTTATGCAGGAAGTATCGGGTATAATGCATACGGAATCGAATCTTACTTTGGCCGCATCGCCTTGAACTGGGACAATCGTTACGTACTAAATGCCACGGTTCGCCGTGACGGCTCCTCACGTTTCTCTAAAGACCAACGTTATGGCACATTCCCTTCCGCCTCTTTTGCATGGCGCATTATCAATGAACCTTTCTTTCCAAAAGGGACTCCGCTGAATGACTTGAAACTGCGTGTCAGTTGGGGTAATACGGGTAGTATGGATGGCATTAGCAACTGGGCGGCCATGTCACTGGTTACATCGGGAGGAAGCTCATACAACGGTGCAGCCGGATTTAAAATCGGTGCAGATGCCGCTAACCTTATTTGGGAAAAAGCTAATCAAATAAATGTCGGAATCAATGCCGAACTTTTCGATGGACGCATTACTTTTGCATTGGATGGATATTATCAAAAAACAACAGGACTTCTGTATAATACCAGTACTCTTTCCACAACAGGATATACCAGCCGCACATCCAACGTCGGTTCATTAGAGAACAAAGGTTTAGAAGTGATGCTCAGCGGTCAAATCCTGAAAGGATCATTTAAATGGGATATGAATACCAATCTCACCTATACAAAAAATAAATTGTTATCACTGGACGGTGTTCTTGATATGAAAATCAATAATGGGGGGGCCAATACTGGAAAAGTGATGCACGCTTTAATTGTTGGCCAACCAGTTAGTGCCTTCTACATGCTTCGACAGGATGGTATCTATCAAACTGATTCTGAAATTCCCATCAAACTTTACGACAAGGGAGTACGTGCAGGTGATTGCAAATATTTCGATTATGACGGAGACGGAGACATATCCGATGCCGACCGAATGTATGTAGGTAAAGTAACTCCGGATGTATATGGTGGTATTACCTCTAACATGAGCTGGAAAAATTTCGATTTGTCTATCTTTTGTCAATATGCTATCGGAGGTAAAATATTATCTGCATGGAAAGGGTGTGGAGGAACAGAAGGTACTGAACACCTTGGAATAGCTTCTGCCAATATCAAAGGATATAAAAACGGGGCATGGGTAGATTCCCAGCAATTCTATAACATTTCCAAATATGCAGCCAATCATTATTGGAGAGGTGAAGGAACGAGTAATACAGTTCCGCGTCCTACACTGGCAGGCACATTCTCTGGCGGTTTTGGTAATAATCTCGTCTCCACCCGTTATTTGGAAGATGCATCTTATTTCAAAATCAAGACTATCACTTTAGGCTACAACATTCCCAAAAACTTGTTGTCCAAAATTCATGTAACAGGAGCCCGTGTTTTTGTGTCACTCGACAACTTCTTTACATTCACCAAGTATTCCGGATATGACCCGGAGTTCTCTTACGACAGTAGTCCTACTGGTGACAGCTATGGAGCAGACTTCGGCGAACAAGCAACATTAAAGAGTTTTATCATAGGTGCAAGCATTAACTTCTAAAACTGATAACGATATGAAAAATATAAAATTAGCAATTATAACGATACTGATAACCGTCTTTAGCACAGGCTGTTCCAGTTGGCTGGATGATATAGCTCCTCGCAATGCCATTCCACAATCAGCCTTGACAGACAGCGATTTAGAGAAACTTCTAAATGGATTGTATGCTACCATGGAAAGTTATGTATTCACTTATTGGTGGGCAGACGACCTACAAGGTGAGAATTTCAAGGGAGGCCCCGGTGGCGGTGCTATTACAGATCCTTGCGATATGGCTCCCTCCTTTACCAACCAGACCATCAACATTTTCTCTTTCTGGAGAAGTTCGTTTACTACATTAAATCAAGTTAACTTCTTAGTTGAATCTTACGAAGCAGCAAGTAATAAAGAATCTGCATTTATGAAAAAGATGGGTGGTACCGCCTACTATTTCCGGGCATTCATTTACTACCGTCTCGCTTCGCACTACGGTAATGTTCCCATCTTACGCAAACGTTCGAATGATATTGTACCTATTTCTCCGGAAGCAGACGTATGGAGTTTCATAGAAGAAAATCTGAAGAGTTCTATCCAGTTACTGCCAAAAAATGATTCTCACTGGTATGCATCTTATGAAGCTGCCAACGCACTTGCAGCACGAGTTGCTCTTTTCCAGAATAAAATGCCGGATGCAGCTAATTATGCCAACGAAGTACTGAAGAACTCTGTTTTTTCATTAACAGGCAGTTCTTTGGATTTCTCTAAAAACTGGAGTGCAGAAAGTACGAGTTCTGAAATTGTTTTTGCTTTTGTCAACAATTCAAGAGCTTCCAGCCCTCTCACCTTTACAACCTATGTAAATGATACTGATGCTTCATGGAATTACGCACCAAGTGACTGGTGTTACAATCATCTATTTTCCGACGATAGCAGTTTGTCCCGCAAAGGAGACATACGTAAGAATGCTACATTCTCCGCACAAGATAAAAATAGAGTCATTAAATATCCAAATGGTACTTACCAGTTGGCCCCTACTTCCGATTATAAATCTACTCCGGTTATTATAACACGTCTCTCGGAAATGTATCTGATAAAGGCTGAAGCCTTGGGTAAAACAAACGGAGCAGCCACATTGGTTGAGTTCATGAAAAAGAGATATACAACCGTGCCAACCGAGATGATTATCCAATCCCTTTCAGACAAAGATTATCAAACTTTAATTCTTGACGAACGTCGCCGTGAGTTCTTCGCCGAAGGAATGCGATGGCAAGACATCAAACGCACCAACCGCCTCGAACTGCTCGAAACTCTCAACGGACGCACTCACCTGATGTACTATCCAATACCGCAAGCGGAAATTGATATGGCAGGTACGGATGCGTATCCTCAAAATCCCGGATATGCCGGAGCTAAAGAAAACGAATAACACAACCTTAAACGATTATGATATTTATGATAACTACCAGAAATATGAAACAGGCACTTCCGTTTATGCTTATAATCAGCCTATTATCATTTGTAGCATGCAATAGTGAAGATAAAGTGGGAAAGGATATTCCTTCCGCAGCATTCAGTATGGCATCAAGAGCATTTGTTGAGGATGCCGTACAGTTCACCAGTACTTCTTACGGTGGCGACGGTAATTACTCTTATAAATGGAATTTCGGAGACGGGGAAAAATCAACCGAAGAAAACCCCAAGCACATATATGAAGACAAAGGAGTCTATATCGTAACGCTGAAAATAACAGATGGAAACGGCAACACAAATATTTACCGGAAAACAATAGAAATATTGAATAAGATCGTGCAAATTGGAGATTTGTCACTGAAATGGACATCTTCCACACATCTTGCCAAGCTGGCAGGAAGTACAGCAGCATTGTCAAGAGATGGTAAGTCGGTTTATATCAATAGCAATGACCATGTCTTACGATGTTATGACTCATCCAATGGTTCACAACAATGGGAATTCAATATGGCAAACCCCAGTTTTGGAACTGTGGCAGCAGGAAATTCATCCATGACTGCTTCTGTTGACGAGGATGGAACGATTTACATCGGCACCGGGTTTAGTGGAAACGGAAAACTTTTTGCAATTGACGTTAATGGCAACATGAAATGGTTCGCATTCAACAATGCAACAGATGGCTTTTGGAACAATGGAGCCGATTCAAAACCCAGTCTAGCGTATGGGACAGCTGTCTCTGATAGTAAATACGTCTATTGCGGCAACCATGGAACCATTGGTTCTCTAGTTACTTTTGATAAATCGACAGGTAAACGTGTGGCATATATGGCCAATGGCGCATCAGGCCCTGCAGGAGGGACTTATGTAGGTCCCGTTGTTACCAATCAAGGAATGATGGTTATTCTTAGTGGCTGGGGAGTACATGGAGTTGAAAAAAGTAAAATGGAAAGAGATGACAACACAGCTGTTCCATGGAAATGGAAATCATTTGCAGAGTCGCAAGCCTGTTTTGCATCCATAGCAGTAGATTATAATGGAAGAGTGTATGGAATGCGACTTACCGGAGGAACATCCCAGAAAATATTCTGTATAGAAGGTAGCACTGGAGCTATTGTATGGGAAAAACTGATTGATAATGCAGGCAAACAAGATCAAGGTGGTTTAGTCATTGGTACTGACGGAACTGTTTATGCATCATTGAAAGCAACAGGCGACCTTCCTGGAGGAATCATAGCTTTATCTCCAAACAATGGTGAAATTAAATGGCAGTATGAATCCCCAGAAAGTGTAAGCGGAACTCCTGCCATTGATGCAGACGGACATATTCTATTCGGCACAGAAAAGGGTAATTTCTATATTCTTGATTCAAATGGCCGTGACATTGTTGCCGCACTTGATGTGGCTGGAGCTATCACAAACAGTCACAGCCCTTATGCTTCCGAATGGTTACCTACACAAGGCAAATTCTGGAGTTCTCCGATTATTGGAAACGATGGTACTATTTACATTGCCATCACTAATGTAGAGAATGAAAAACAAAGCCTAATGGTTGCTTTAACTTCCGGATTAGTTAGCGGTCCTGCTACAAGTGCATGGCCTATGAAAGGGAAAGACCCACAGCATACATCTACTATCAAATAACTACATATCATTTTATTAATAATAGGGAGCTTATCTGAAAAAGCTCCCTAAACAAACGATTCATTATGAGAAAAATATTATTCCTATCCCTCGCTATTTTATTAGCCGGGCTAATGATTTGTTCCGGTTGTAGCTCATCCGACGATGAAATAAAGAAAGAACAGCCTATTAATCCGGACGACTCTGACGAACCGGAAGATGGTTCGAGTGAGCCCAGTGGCAGAGACCTAAAAGCAGACTTAAAACAATTGTCTGAAAACACCAGTTTGAAGATGTGGACTTGCGCACATCGTAGCAATACTTTGAAAGGTATCCAGAATGGGATTCCGGGCAATTCTGTCGAAGCTGTTAAATATGCCATTGAAGCAGGAGTAGACATGATAGAAGTTGATGCACGAGCCACTTCAGATGGAGTTATTGTCAATATGCATGATGCTGGCATTGGAAATACAACCACTGGTTCGGGTAATCTGTCTACCATGTTATCAAGTACATTATTCGGCTATTACCTAAAAGATAATCAAGGACGTGCCACCCAATTTAAAGTCCCTACATTTGAACAAATTCTAAAAGCTGCAAAAGGAAAAATTTACATCTGTGTGGATGTAAAAGAGCCTGCACTCTTAAGAAGGCTTGTCAAAATGGTAGCAGATAAAGGCATGACAAACGAGGTGTGCTACTTTGTGGGAAGTACTTATATAGATAATATTCTAGAATACAATAAAGATGCAATCCCTTTCCCATGGGTTAGTAATACGACAGATGTGAATAACTATCAGAAATATTATGCAAAATCCATACCAATGGTACAGTTCAATATTAACGTAAATAACCTAACAACACTAGTGGGAGCCATTAAAACAGCTAAACTAATAGGATATGCCAATCACCTGGAAAATGATGACAGTCAATTATTAAATAATAATGATTACTCTAAAGTGGATGTATTCATCCAAAATAAAATAGAAGTGATACAGACTGATTATTCAGATATTATTATCCCATATTTAAAAGAAAAAGGAGTACGTTAATTATTCAACTTTCAATAGCCAAGGATTATATAAAATTGAAAAAGAATGATCAGAAAAATACGATTAATATTAGTTATATTACTTGTTTCTTTGAACGTAGCTTCTCAAACAAGATCTGACAAATTGCTCAATAATCTACACGATAAGAACTCTAAGTATATTTTTGTGATTGCCCATCGTGGTGACTGGAGAAATGCTCCGGAGAATTCCATACAGTGTATAGAAAACGCTATCGAAATGGGAGTAGATATGGTTGAAATAGATATTCAGCCAACTAAAGACAGAAACTTCATCTGTATGCATGATGAAACGTTAGAACGCACTTCGACCGGCGTAGGGGCGATAAAAGACTATACTACGGAAGAACTCAAAAAGCTAGTTTTGCGAAGTGGTAACGGTATTAAGACCAGACGTCAGATCCCAACTTTGGAAGAGGTTCTCAAAGTTTGTAAAAACCGAATTCTTGTCAATATTGACAAGGGTGAAAAATACATCAAAGAAATCCTCCCCATTATCAAAAAATGCGACATGGAAAAGCAAGTCATTATCAAAGGGAAATACCCCGTTGAGAAAGTCAAGGAAAGCTATGGTTCAAGCCAAGGAATGTTATATATGCCTATTATTGATTTATGGAATGACAAATCAGTTGCATCGGTACAGGAATTTATCAAAGACTTTGTTCCAGTGGCTTACGAGCTTTGTTTTAAAGACGAAAAATCTCTCGACCTAAACATAATCAATTCCATCATAGAATCTGGCAGCCGCGTGTGGATAAACACTTTGTGGGATTCTTTGTGTGGAGGACATGACGACGAGAATGCTTTAATTGAAGGTAAAGACACACACTGGGGATGGATACTGGAACATAAAGCAACAATGATACAAACAAACCGCCCACAAGAACTTATTCATTATTTGGAGGAAAAAGGATTGAGAGATCTGGAACAATCTTCTTTATAAGTCATTCGAAACATCTTATTAAAGAAGTAGCGGGCTTCTTGTTTTCAGGAACAACTTAACACATTTGCAAAAGAAAAAAGGTCAATTCACCCCCATGAATTGACCTTTATTTCTTCTTATTTCTTTCCGTTATTCGTCTCTAAACTTAATTTTCAGGATCTTGCTGATAGCAGGTTTATACTTCTTCAGCATCCGGTCGAACCCCAAATCGTTCGGGTGAGTTCCGTCGATGGTTCCCTCGTGATCTGCTCCCAAGAAACGGTCTTCTTTAATGAAATACAGGTTCTTTACGCCTTTTTTACGCAGTACTTCTACTTGCTCGGCGATAGCCTCATTCTGTTGCTTTACATTCTCACGGGCTTTCTGATTAAAGTTTCCCGTTTCGCGTATCAATGTCTGTATGATAATAATAGGTGTATCCGGATGTTTTTCCCGCAAGGTCATTACAAAGTCAACAGCCCGTTCGGTAATCTCTTTGGGAGAAGGATTAGGAATACAATCCAAGATAAAAGCGTCTGCATCAATATCCGCTAACATCCCGGCAACTTCTTTCTCCATTTTTCCATTACCACTCAATCCCAAATTAATGAAATTATATCCACTGCTACGGGATAAGCGGGCCGGATAGGCCATGCCCGGACGGCTGGCAGACGCTCCCTGCAAAATACTGGATCCGTAGACTACTATTTTCTCTTTGAACGGATTTTCTCCTTTATGTATGTGAGCATCAGAAGAAACGCCTATCTCCAGACTCTTCAACTCATCGTATAAGGGCAGATATAACAAACATTCTTTCTCTTCGGTTCCCATATTATCGACAATCACTCTTTCCGTAGTCACGCCACCCGGCATCCCTACTCCGGCAAATTGCCATTTCCCATCCCGTTTGATATACAAATCCAAGCCTTTCTGGGCTAGTCTGGTCAAGTTTGGCAATTGGTAATTGTCAGGAACAGTCCATTTAGCTTTTATCACCGGACTGTTCGTTGTGAAGGAAATAGCCAAACCCGCAGAGTTGGTGAATAGCTTCTTTACTGCAGGAGGCATCGTACAATACTTTGCTGTGTCTACCCGATGGAAATATTCACCTTCGATAGTCGCTTTTCCTACCAATAAAAGCTCTTGAGCCGGCACATAGGTAAAATTGTTCTTCTGCTGTCCGAATGTTGTAAGGGGAAACATTATCAGACCCAGGCAAATCCAGACATTTCGTGTTAAGTTTTTCATGGTCAGTTTAATATTAACAGTTTATTAATTGTCAGTGTATCGTAGCAGTATCAAAAAGCTACTTATAAATCAGCGTTGATAAATACTCTTCTGCAAACATTTCATTGGCAACCTCCAGTAGTTGCTCTGCTGTTAACTCTTCAATACGCTTAAAAACAAGCTCGGATGATTCATATTTATGATAATGAAGGTATGTTTTCGCCATTCCCAGTGCATTATTCTCAAAGTTATCAGATGCCACTCCAATTTGTCCGATCAACTGCTTTTTCGCTGCTGCCAACTGGGAGGAAGTCATTTTCACATCACGCATCCGCTTCAGTTCCTTATAGGTCAGTTTCAAACAGGTGTCCATATCATCCACATCCGTCCCGAAATAAATACAAAAAGCCCCTGTATCCGTGTAGGAGGTCAGATTGGATTCGACATTATAAACCAGTCCTCTACGCTCACGAAGGGACACATTGAGTTTGCTATTCATCCCGGGACCTCCGAGGACATTGTTCAATAAATAGAGAGCTGTGCGTTTGTCGTCATACGCATTATAGCCACGGCTACCAATCATTACATGTGCCTGGTGTGTGTCTCTGGGAACCGTTAAATGTTCCGGCATATAAAGAGGCGGAGGTGTGCGACGATTCTCTACTCTTACATCAGGAATATCCGAAAGGTATTTTTCTACCAAGCGGATGATTTTCTTGAAATCATATTGTCCCTGAACAAAAAACACCATATTCCCCGGTTGGTAAAACCGGCGGGTAAACGATAGAACATCCTCTGTGCGAAAACTCCGCAGCAGTTCCGGTTTACCAAGAATGTTTCTTCCCAATGGATGATTGCGGAAGATCATATCTTCAAAATCATCGAAGATCAGTTCCGACGGAGTATCTTCATACGACTGGATTTCATCGATAATGACCTCCGTTTCTTTTTCTATTTCATGCTGCGGAAAAGTTGAATGAAATACAATATCCCCCAACAGTTCAAGCGCCCGTTCCAGATGTTCTTTCAGGAAAGCGGCATAGACCACCGTTTCTTCTTTATTAGTGTAAGCATTCAGGTCGCCCCCCACATTCTCCATCCGGTTGAGGATATGCCAGGCTTTACGCTTCTCCGTTCCCTTAAAAATCAGGTGTTCTACAAAATGGGCCATTCCCTGCTCATTCTCTGCCTCATCGCGCGTTCCAGCATCGATCGCAAAACCACAATAAGCTACTTTTGAGAGGGTCGGTTCATGGATAATACGTAAGCCATTTGGCAATGTATATTCGTTACCTTGCATTGTTTTATACTTCCTTATTGAATTAATGCCACAAAAATACAATAAAACTTATTGCTGTTTATAGAAAATTGCAGATATTTGTGGACTATAACAGCAACAACGTATATGGAAAAGATAGGAATATTCTGTTCCGCCTCCGAAAACATTGACAAAATGTACTTCGAAAGTGCCCGCCAAATAGGAGAATGGATGGGACAGAAAGGCAAAACCTTGATATATGGAGGGGCCAGCCTCGGACTGATGGAATGTGTAGCCCGCGCCGTAAAAGAAAACGGCGGCAAGGTCATCGGAGTTGTTCCCGCCAAACTGGAGGAGAACGGCAAAGTAAGCACTCTGTTAGACGAAGAAATTCATACCCGCAATTTGAGTGACCGCAAAGATATCATAACGGAGAAATCGGAGGTGTTAGTCGCACTACCCGGAGGCGTTGGTACACTCGATGAGATTTTCCATGTAATAGCCGCTGCTTCTATCGGTTATCACCGGAAAAAGGTCATCTTCTACAACGAATATGGTTTCTATGACGAACTATTGAAAGCACTCCACACACTGGAGGACAAAGGTTTTGCACGGCAACCATTCTCAACCTACTACGAAGTAGCAAACACATTGAACGAATTAAAAGAAAAAATAAACTGATTATATGATAGACTCCATCAAACAACTTTTGCAACAGGAAGCACAAGCTGTGCTCAACATCCCTGTAACAGACGCTTATGAAAAAGCAGTGAAACTGATTGTAGAACAAATACATCAGAAAAAGGGAAAACTGGTAACTTCCGGTATGGGAAAAGCCGGACAGATTGCCATGAACATTGCTACAACTTTTTGTTCCACCGGTATTCCATCTGTCTTTCTGCACCCCAGCGAAGCGCAACACGGGGATTTGGGTATTTTACAAAAGAATGATTTACTCCTGTTGATCTCCAACTCGGGCAAGACACGGGAGATTGTGGAATTAACCCGTCTGGCTCATAATCTGGATCCGGATTTGAAGTTTATTGTTATTACTGGTAATCCGGACAGTCCGTTGGCAAAAGAGTCGGATGTTTGTCTTAGTACCGGTAAGCCGGCTGAAGTCTGTGTGTTAGGCATGACTCCTACTACCTCTACCACTGCCATGACAGTGATCGGAGATATATTGGTGGTACAAACCATGAAAGAAACCGGATTTACGATCGCCGAATATTCAAAACGCCATCATGGTGGTTATCTGGGAGAAAAATCAAGATCACTATGCGAAAAGTAA
Organism: Bacteroides sp. AM16-13; assembly: GCF_003602705.1. Taxonomy (NCBI): domain Bacteria; kingdom Pseudomonadati; phylum Bacteroidota; class Bacteroidia; order Bacteroidales; family Bacteroidaceae; genus Bacteroides; species Bacteroides sp. AM16-13. Next base: position 111,913 of record NZ_QTLK01000004.1, on the reverse strand, counting down.
TCGGTATCGGAGAGACAATCCTCGATATCATCTTTCGAGGTGACCAGCCTTCCGCAGCCGTACCGGGAGGCTCTGTATTCAACGGCATCGTCTCATTGGGACGAATGGGAATAAACGTCGGCTTCATCAGTGAAACCGGGAATGACCGTGTAGGCAATATTATCCTGCAGTTTATGCGTGAGAATAATATCCCAACGGATCATGTCAACGTATTCCCGGACGGAAAATCACCGGTATCTCTGGCTTTTCTCAACGAGCAAAGCGATGCAGAATATATATTTTACAAGGATTATCCCAAACAACGCTTGGACGTCCTATTCCCTAAATTAGAGGAAGATGACATTGTGATGGTGGGTTCGTATTATGCACTGAATCCGGTATTACGGGAAAAGGTTCTCGAATTACTCGATCAGGCACGGGAAAAGAAAGCCATCATCTATTACGACCCGAATTTCCGCTCTTCTCATAAAAACGAAGCCATGAAACTGGCTCCAACCATTATTGAGAATCTTGAATATGCAGATATCGTACGCGGTTCATTAGAGGATTTCCTCTATATGTATAATATGCAGGATATAGACAAGATATACAAGGATAAAATCAAGTTCTATTGCCCACGCTTCATCTGTACTGCAGGTGGAGAAAAGGTAGCGTTGCGCACCAATCTGGTCAACAAAGATTATCCGGTAGCACCGTTACAGGCAGTCAGCACCATTGGAGCCGGCGACAATTTTAATGCAGGACTCATTTATGGATTACTTAAATATGATGTTCGATACCGCGATCTAAATAACTTGAATGAAGAAATATGGGATAAAATAATCCAATGCGGAAAAGACTTCGCAGCCGAGGTTTGCAGAAGTTTTAGTAATTCGGTATCCGTGGAGTTTGCTAAAAAATACAAATAACAATTATTCTCTAATTTTATATAGACATTTCTGAAAAAGATTCCATATCATAAATTCCATATCAAACTGGTATTCTTTTACGGTTTGGTATGGAATTATAAATCTCAGACATGAGAATTAAATCACAAGCTGGCATTTATCAAATATTATATTTACCTTTATCCCAAATTCTGCTTTAGCGATAAAATCTAATATAATCATGAGAAAGTTTATTTTACCTGTGTTACTCTGCTTTATTTTTATCAATCCGGCTACAGCTAACGATGAAATCAAGTCATTACTAAAAACATTAGATAAAGCCCTAAAGTATAAATTAGATTATGCAGAACAAAAGCAAGAGCAAATAGATAGTCTCAAAATAGAACTGAAGTTACACCATAAAATACACAAAAAAGTACAAATAGCCGAATTATTATGTTTCGCCTATTCTTCCTTTCAAAAAGATTCCGCTTTAACCTATGCTATTCATATGAATGAATTAGCTCAAGAAAGTGGAGATGGAGAGCTTATTATTGAAGCCAAGTTAGACTATGCACGTATTTTATCTTCCATGGGATTTTTCAAAGAAGCATTGTCCATTGTCAATCCCATACAACATGAATTATTGTCTCCCAAACTTAAAGTGGAATACTTCCTCGGGCAAGCCACTATCTACAATCACCAAAAGAATTTTGCTTCCAGTGAAATAGAATCACGCAAGAATGATTTGATAGAACAAACTTATCGTGACTCTTTACTTCAATGCGCAGAAGTCCCTTCCAATATACGGGCTTTCACAATTGCTCCTATCCTGCTACACAAAAAGAAATATAATGATGCCATCTATATGCTGGATAGCGCTTATTTAAGCTATCCCCAATATTCACGGAATGCCGGCATATTAGCTTATTCATTAGCCTCTGCCTATCAAGGCAAAGGTGACTCTAAGAATGCAATCAAGTACTTTGCCATATCTGCCATATCCGATGCAATAAGCGGAACTAGAGAGAACCGTTCTTTGCGAATATTGGCAAAACTTATTTTTGAGAGTGGAGACATAGATCGGGCATACACATACATGAAAAATGCAATGGAAGATGCCATCTTATGTAATGCCAGAATCAATACAATTGAAGCCTCGGATATGTACCTCTTCATCGACAAGGCTTTTCAAGAGAAAGAAAAACGCAAATTTGTTATTATTAGTAGCCTACTCAGTTCGCTGTGCCTTGTCTGTATCCTATTATTTATACTTTTCACCCAACTAAAAAAGCAAAAGAAAAAAGTGGAACAAGCCAATAAAAGCCTGTCATATCATTTGGATGAAATACAAAACATAAACTCTGCACTGGCTGATAGCAGTAAAATTAAGGAAGAATATGTGGGATTATATATGGAGCAATACACCAACTATATCACCCAGATAGACAGTTTCAAAAAAAGAGCCCTTAAAATAGCAAAGAGTGAAGATATCAATAAAGTGGTTTCTTTCCTCAAATCTTCGTTGAACACGGAAGAAGACTTGGCCGAGTTCTACAATAATTTCGACAAAGCTATTCTCAACTTATTTCCCAACTTCGTAGCGGACTTTAACGCGCTCTTATCACCCGAAAATGCCATAATACCTGGTACTGGTAAACTACTGACTCCCGAACTGAGAATCTTTGCACTGATTCGGTTAGGAATCACAGATAGTGTGAAAATAGCCCATTTCCTGCAATACTCACTATCGACCATTTACAACTACCGCTCAAAAATGAGAAGCAAAGCCATTGGTGATCGTAACGATTTCGAGGAAAGAGTGGGACGTATCGGACAATAAAAAAACACCCACTGCAATAAGCTGTTTTTTTCTTATTGCAGTGGGAATGATTATTTTTCTCATATCGAGCTATACAAGCCCCCGAACACACATTCTTCTACATCAAGGATTGACTTTAACAACTTGTTCCCATTTCAATTTCGTCGGATAGCCCCAATCCGGTTTAGTAGGATCACAGAAATCGCCAACAGACGCCATTCGAGCATAAAGTAATTTAGTAAGCTCTTCACGTTTTTTACTATACTTCGGATTGTCATAAAGATTATTCATTTCCATTGGATCCGCCTTAAGGTCAAAAAGCTGCGGATGACGCTGACCGTCTACATTGTAAAGTATAAGTTTGAAACCATCTTTCTTGATGGCTCGTTGGAGGTTAATATATGTCAGCAATATGTCCTTGCGCTTTTTCACTTTCGGGTTCTGTATGGTTTGCGCTAATGAAATACCCTTAACAGTAGCCGGCGCCTTTATATTCGAAAGATCGCAGAGAGTGGGGTAAAGGTCATAAAGATAACAGTAGGCATCGCTCATGACATTTTGCGGGATATTAGGTCCGCATATCACTAAAGGCACTCTCACCGCTGCTTCATATAAGTTCTGTTTCCCCAACAGTCCGTGTTCTCCGACACAAAGGCCGTTGTCCGCAGCAAATACGATGATGGTGTTATCGGCTTTGCCACTTTTTTCAAGCATATCAAGGATACGTCCTATCTGAACATCTACCTCGTTCACCATACTATAATAGCGGGCCCTTTCAGCAAGCACCTGTTCCGGTACACGCGGAGTAGGCAACAGTTTTTCATCACGTTCATTAAGGTCGCCATTATCAAACGGATGCTGTGTGACAAAATTCTTTGGCATCGTAATTTCCTTGCTGCCGTATTTGCGTCCGTAATCGGGTAATACGTTACGCGGATCATGTGGCGAAGTAAATGCGACATACATCAGAAACGGGTTATCATTCGATGCATTTGTTTCAATGAACTTGATGGCGGCATCGGCATACAACTCAGATGAGAAAGTATTGAGTGATGCATTTACCCATTGACCATTTTTGTATTTCCCTGTCGGGTCATACTCATGCAGATAAGGGCATCGGTGTCCCTTTTCTTCCTTTTCATTTCCATAGGGATGCATTCCCCCGAAAAAAATATTTGCACCCGTAGAGAACGAACGGTTGAATGCAGCTTTGTCACTATGCCATTTGCCGGTTCCGAAGGTTGTATAGCCGTTCTCGCGGAACAGTTCGGGAAATGTTTTCTCATTCTTGGGAATGATTTGTCCATTGCGATGTACGTCCATCAGACCGCGCCCGGTAAGGAGCATCGCACGACTGGGCTGCGAGATGGCGCCATTGAGCCCACCCATTACGTGAGTTTGGGTGAATGACATACCCTGATTGACAAGCCTATCCATATTCGGAGTCTGAATCTCGTTATTACCCCAGGCATGGATAGTGCTGAATGTCTGGTCATCCGTTAGTAATACAAGCACATTAGGACGTTTCGGGCTATTTTCTTTATTGACTTTTTCTGGATTTGCCCCGAATACAGAAGAGCCTCCAAAAGGGACATTTAATATGGCTGGAAGGCATAGGAACAGAGTCTTATTTTTCATTTTTAAATTCATCATACTAGTTTTATTTTATGATTTAAGTTTCTATTTAGACGGTGCCTGGCAAGGGACTGCCCCCCAAGCACGGTAATGTTTAGTCATTGCATTGTTCAATTTCCGAAACATATCCCCTTGCAAAGGTAGCGGAGTAGTTTCCAAAGAGTCCTCTTCCAAATTGAACATCTGCGCCTTTTCAAAGGGAAGATTCTGTAAAAGTTTATACTCATTATACCTCACAGCACTCTGTGACTTGCCACAAAACTGCGCGCCACCTTCATTTCGGAGCCAGAAGACAAAGCGGTCTTCTGTGTTCTGGGTCTTTCCCTTAATGGCATCCAGTACGGAAATACCGTCTATCTCATGCTTGACCGGTACATTTACAAAGTCACATATAGTGGGCATAAGGTCCATCATCACCACGAAGTGATTGTCACGTCGGCCACCTTCGAAAACTCCCGGCATATTCAATGCGCAAGCGACATGAATACCACCCTCAAACATATCGCCTTTGGCACCCCGGGTAGGACCATTATTCGCCATACTTCCCCGGTCTCCTCCATTATCAGAAGCAAATATCACCAAGGTATTATTCAATTGACCACTTTCCTCAAGAGATTGTATCACCTTACCTATATTATAATCCAAATGTTCAATCAGGGCTATCAGCCTTGCACGCTTAACCGGCAGAGACTTGTCTCTCTCTTGCACCTTGTTCACCCATTCTACCGGAGGTTGCAAAGGAGAATGGGGAGCATTGTAGGCAAGATAAAGAAAAAAGGGATTCTTCTCTTTTGCTTCTTTCTTGATATAATCCACACTCCATGAAGTAAACAATTCGGTAGCATGGCCTTTAGGATCGATTTCCTTGTCATTCAGGTACATATAATTTCCTCCCTGTCGCCGATGCGTGTAATAGTCATCCATCATATCCGCAAGAAAGCCATGAAAATGATCAAATCCTCTTTCATTAGGAAGATTCGGACTTTCCCAACCCAAATGCCATTTACCAATCAGCGCGGTTCTATAACCACCATTCTTGAGCACCTCGGGCATAGTGACGGCAGACGGATCAAAATAGCCCCAATTTTGGTCAACGGAGGGACGTATGACTCCGGGCACTCCTACCATAGCCGGGAAACGCCCGGTCAACAGTGCGGCACGCGAAGGAGAAGAAACCGATGAATTGGCATAAAAATTATCCAGACGTACTCCTGTTTCAAAGATGCGATCAATATTGGGAGTACTCAAATCTTTGGCATATTGGCAGGACAAATCGCCCAATCCAAGATCATCTACAAGAATCAGCAAGACATTAGGAGTCGCTTTATCAACCGTATTCGAGGCCAAAGCCGCACCGGAAGTCATAGCAGCTCCCAATGCCAACAAGGCTGTTTTTTCTATCTTCATAGTTACTATGTATGTTAATGTGTTATTTTTTATTCGTGCGCTGTACTTTTCGAGCAAACTGATCAGGAACTTCTGAATAGACGGACTCAGCCCAGCGGGTAATCTCTTTGTCCAGTCTTTCAACCAATTCAGGTTCCTGCTTGCTCAAATTGTTTTTCTCATATGGGTCATTGTTCAAATCAAACAAATGCAGCGTAATGTCCCCCTTTTGATTGTAACGAACCAGTTTCCATTTACCATCTCTCACTGATATAGTCTTATTACCATTACCCCAAAATAAAAGCCTTGGAGCAAGATTTTCTCCTTTGAACAAAGGCACCAGAGATGTTCCATCCAGTTTCTTCTTTGAATCGTTATAATGAATGTCAGCCATATCCAACATAGTTGGAAAAAGGTCGAAACTCATCACTGTTTGTTCGCATGTTGTGCCCTCTTTAATAGTACCGGGCATATAACAAATGCCAGGAACACGATGACCACCTTCCCATGGACTTCCTTTAGCACCTTTATATCCTCCGGCAGAACCTCCATTATTTATTACCGGACCATTGTCGGAGAAAAAGACAACGAAAGTATTCTCATCCAATTTATATTTCTTCAGCGTCTCCAGAATACGCCCTACACTCCAATCTAGTTCCTCTACCATATCTTTATAGATTTCTTTATTCGATCTATCAGAGTTTTTATCCCCTTCCGGAGTGGCCTCTGTACGAATCGCTTTCTCATGAGGGCCCTGCATGGGAGAATGAGGAGCCGCATGTGCTATATACAGACAAAACGGCTTATCTTTATTTTCCTTTATATAATCTTCGGAGAGCGTTGTTAACAGGGTTGTTGTGTATCCCGGCATATCTTTCACTTCCAGTCCATCCCACCAATCCATATCACCATAACGGTTGCGGTGGCTCTGATAGTCGACATTTCCGGACTTAAAACCTACAAACTTCTGAAAGCCGAAATTCATCGGATGATGTTTCTGTAAATATCCTAAATGCCATTTGCCAATCAAAGCTGTCCGGTATCCATTGTCTCCCAAGACTTTTGCAAAGGTTATTTCTTCCGACGGAAGTCCCACCTCCTTATCTTTATCATTCCGGGGTACTAAAAGAACTCTCTCCAAACCAGCTCTCTGTTGATAACGTCCGGTTAATAACCCGCAACGCGTCGGACTACTAACTGAACCGTTCGAGTGGAAGTCTGTGAACATCATCCCCTTTCGCGCCATTTGATCAATATTAGGGGTCCTTATATACTCATTACCATATATACCCACATCACCATATCCCATATCATCTGCAACGATAATAACAAAGTTAGGTTGTTTCTGAGCCATCATTTCAACAGGAGAAAATGCTGCTAAAGCACAAGTAGCGGCTACAAAATGTCTTGAGTGATTCTTCATATTTTATGCGATTTTAGTTGTTGAAAGGGAAAACAAATACTTTTATATTTATGCAAATATACGAAATGCTAATACCATTGAGTCACATCTGGTTCCATTTTAAGATAAAAGTAAGTCTACCAACAGATAAAACTCTACAAATCAAATAAATACATTTGAAATAAAGACAATTTATGTAGTTATGGTAAAAATGAATATAAAATCCGATATCTCCATATTCAACACCTTCCTCAACTATAAACAGTTCACACACCTATTACATTTTCCCCATCACTCACGGCACATAAACAGCTACTATTCAACATATTACATGTTATACTGTTTTACAAATTCTCTTTGGCGGCTTTACATCCTATAAAAAATTAGTATATTGATTGTATTTTTGTGGCATAACTAAATTTATTACTATATGAGAAATATTATTTCTATCCGCATTCTTTTCCTAATTATTGTATTCTCCATATTTGCAGTTTCTTCATATACAGATGGAAATACATACGCCCAGAATGCCCGAACATTTGCAACAGGAACTGTTGTTGACGAGCAAGGACAGCCTATACCCGGCGTGAATGTCCTTTGCCAAAATTCCAATTATGGGACCACCACTACTATTGATGGCACTTTCAAAATTCAAACGAAAGGTAAAAATCCAATTCTTGAATTTTCGTTCATCGGATTTCAAAAACAAGAGATCACAATCAAAGATCCAAAGAAACTTATTAAGGTAGTCATGATTGAAGACGGCTATATGTTGGATGAAACTGTAGTCATTGGCTATGGAACGCAGACCAAAAGAACAATAACGTCTGCCATGACCTCCATCAAATCCGAAGAATTATCTGGATATGTAGGTTCTTCCATCGAACAGACCATCTCGGGTTTAGTGCCAGGAGTTCGTATACAAACTTCCGATGCAACTCCCGGTGGTGATATTAATGTAGAAGTTCGTGGTATCGGTACCGTTACTGCTGGCTCGGAACCTTTATACATTGTCGACGGAATACCGATGGAAGGCGGCCTGTCAGCAGTCAATCCTGATGATGTATCCAACATTCAGATTCTGAAAGATGCCGCTTCAACCGCTGTATATGGCTCGCGCGGTGCCAATGGTGTAATACTTATTACCACAAAGCGCGGTGAAAGTGCAAAACCAACAATAACCATTAATGCCGCAACCACCATAGCACAAATACAACATAAGTTTGAATTGATGAACACAGCCCAATTGCTGGAATATTATAAAGATAAGAATCTGAATGAAAGATTCCGTTACACAACAAATCAAAATCAGGACTATTTTCCTTTCGACGAGAATCTCAATACAGACTGGCAAGATGCCATCTTCCAAAATGCCATTCAACAGAAATACAACTTGTCTATTGCAGGAGGAAGTAAAAATATGCGTTACCGAATTTCCGGCGAATACTTCGACCAGGAAGGTATTCTGATATGTACTGGAATGAAAAGATTCGCTTTCCGTTCCAACTTCGACATCGAATTAAATAAATGGGCCAAAGTAACTGTGAACTTTGCTCCTACGTTTATCAATCAGAGAAGGACCAGAGAAGGCGGAGAAGGCTCGAACAGTGTAATCCGAACCGCAATTTCCATGTATCCCTTTTTCCCGGTCAAACTCCCGAATGGAGAATATTTTTCCACATTAGAGTACAACCTGGCACCGACTAAGGCAACCGATTCAAGAGATCCCGAAACCGGTGCATTCCCCACTCTTACCGATTCGCCATTAGCTGACAACCAAGACAACCCAGTCAGAATCGCTCATGAGTACAAAAACGAAACGAGTCAGAATCGCATTGTTGGCGGTCTTAACTTCGAATTAAAGTTGGCCAAGGGATTAACGTTCAAACCATCATTGGCTATCGATATCATGTCATCCGAAAACTCAATATGGTATCCGGCTTCCATTGGCAAAAACCGTACTGACTCTGAGGCTTCCACCACAATGACCCGCAAGCTCATGTGGATTAACGAAAACATACTGACCTATCAGAAAGAGTTCGGAGACCATAACATCAGTGCCGTAGGAGGTATGACTATACAAAGCAACCAACTCAACAAGCTCTACACATCCGCCTATCATTTTGCGACAGAATCTCTACCTTCCATCAACGGAGGTGTAGTCAACGGAGGATATTATAATAAAACCGAAGACCGTATGCTATCCTACATAGCCCGACTGACCTACGACTACAAAAGAAAATATATGGTTCAAGGAGTATTCCGTGCAGATGGCTCAAGCCGCTTCGGAAAGAACAACAAATATGGTTATTTCCCCTCCATTTCTGCAGGATGGGCTATGACAGAAGAAAAGTTCATGAAACCACTCAGGAAAGTACTTAGTGAACTCAAATTGCGAGGTAGCTTCGGCTTGTCCGGCAACAATGCTATCGGAGACTACAACTATGAGACCAAAATGTCACAGCAATCGTATATAGTAGATGGTTCTGTTGTAAATGGCTGGGCTCCATCGAACATTGCTAATCCAGATTTGAAATGGGAAGTGTCCAAACAGACAAACTTAGGTATAGATATAGGTCTTTTCCACAACCGAATATTCATGCAACTTGATTTGTACAAGTCTATCACCTCCGATATGCTTCTCAATACAATCGTTCCAAGCACTTTAGGAGTTTCACGCATGCTACAAAACGTCGGTTCCGTTGAAAACAAGGGTATCGAGTTCAATATCGTATCACGTAACTTGACCGGCAAATTCAAATGGACAACTACGTTCAACATCTCCGCCAACCGAAACAAGGTATTGGCACTAGGACTCGATTCTGAAGCCATCACTGATGGAGTAGCAGAATCAAACATCACGAAAGTAGGCTATCCGATAGGTATGTTCTACGGAAATGTATTCGGCGGTATCTATCAGTCAATGGAGGAGATTCAAGCACTGCGGAACGACCCCTATTCAGGACTAGCTTTCGACCCGAACGTTCGTCCAGGAGACTGTAAATGGTATGATCTCAACGGTGACGGACTTTATGATGATAATGACCGTACTATTATAGGAAATCCTTATCCACGTTTCAATGCCGGTATGGTCAACACATTCTCATACAAAAACTTCTCATTTAGTTTTCAGTTGAACGGACAATACGGAAATCAGATTTACAACTATACATTACGTGAAACACTCCGCGGAAACAACAATAACAACCTTTCCATCAAAGTAGTAGACAGATGGCGTTCGCCCGAATCGCCGGGTAATGGTTTAGCGGACCGTACTTACACCTCCAATGATGTACGTCCAACTACGGAAATGAGTAAATTTACCAACCGATATCTCGAAGATGGTTCTTATCTGTCCATCCGTAATATCCAACTTTCGTACACATTCGACAAAAAGATGCTTCGGAAAACCTTTTTAAACGGATTAGTACTAAGTTTCAATATCGACAACTTGCATACTTTCACCAAATATACCGGTATGAACCCCGAAGCCAACACATTCCGTTCGGCCACCGCACCGGGCATCGACCGTACCGGATATCCTTTATCCAGAAATTTCACCATGGGACTGAAAGTTACATTATAAATCTAAAGCATGAAAAAGAATATGAAAAATTTGAAGAATATATTTACAATGGCATTGGTTACTACCTGTATGTCCGCTTGTACTGGTTTTCTAGACATTGAGCCGGAAACCACTTTAACGGGTAAAAATTTCTACAAGTCACCCGATGATATACGTTCGGCATTGTATTCAACTTACTCTTCATTGAGAGACAACGGACTGTATTCGGCCAGCATCTATCTCTTCGGTGATGTGCGTTCGGATGTCGCATTCCCGAATCAGACCAATTATTATGCCAATACTTTCCGACATGAAATTGAAAAATTTACCATATCTGCCAACAACAGCGGAAACCAAAACTACTGGGCTCATCACTACAAAGGAATCATAAGAGCCAACACGGTCATTGAGAAAGGAAAAGAACTTTTCGGAAATGATGAAGCCGTTCAGAAATACATTGCAGAGGCCGAAGTACTACGTGCCCTTTTCTATTTCAACTTAGTTCGCGCTTACGGCGGAGTACCCATCATTATGGATATCCCGCAAGAATACACAGATTCCAGAGGTCATCTGCGTGCATCCACAGAAGAGGTGTATATACGAATTCTCACCGATTTGACCACCGCCATCGAATCTAACAATCTTTATCGCTCAACAAATAACGGAGAGAAAACTCCAACAGGAAGAGTCAACAAATATGCGGCAGAGGCTTTACTGGGAAAAGTACTTCTATCCATGCCGAACGACATCACAGAAGCTGCTTATCCCAACGTAGAAGCATGGAAAGATATATCTGCCAATCCAAACATTACCGTATTTTATCCGGAAACGACCACTACGCAATACGAAGCCGCCAAGTATTATCTAGAAGATGTGATAAACAATGGAGGATACGAATTGTACCCGAATTTCAGTGAATTATTCAAGCCCACAAACAAACATTCAAGTGAGTCTATATGGGAAGTGGAATATAAAACAGGTCAGGCAGAAGGATTGGGCAGCCCGTTCTACACTCTTTTCTCACCCGCATCCTATGCACCCCGCAATAAAGCCAACTCAAACGGATATATCCCATCTCCCATTTCAAATCAAGGAAATGGCGCATGCGCACCGACCGGATATTTTATGGACATGGCAAAGAAATGGGATTCCATGTATCCCGATTATCAATATGAAGTACGCAAATTCGATGATGTTATCTACACCGATACACGCATCAGCGACGGTAATATCAAATTAGACACAGATGGTATTTCTTATCTTCCGGTTAATGAAAATAAAGATTATACACAAAACGTCGCATATCCTTACGACCCTTATACTGGTACCTCTTTCCGGACTTCTGTCAAAGGCTTTAGCGCAGACGACCAGTGGATGTGCGGCAAATACATGGGTTCATCAGAATATAAAGTAAATGATTCTGATGACAATTGGTATATCCTCCGTTTTGCGGACGTACTGCTGTTATTGGCAGAAGCGGAAGCACATATAAGTGACGGAGTTCTGTCACAAAGCGTTTTGAATAATACAATCAACCTTGTACGGGAAAGGGCCGGTATTGTTCCGTACCTTGCATCTGGAGACTCTAATAAAGAATGGGTTCTAGATACTCCAGAAAAGGTTTACCAAGCAATCTATGACGAACGAACATTGGAATTGGCGTTCGAAGGACATCGCTGGTTCGATCTCGTACGCTCAGGGAAAGCAGTAGAAGTAATGAACCAACACTTCACCAATTTCTATAATGCTTATACTTCCAACAGCTCTCCTAATGTGAACAACTACTATATGAAGAGCGAAAAATTTGAGATTGACCAATACTGTACCTTATTTCCTATTCCGTCACAAGAGATACGTTCCAATCCTAAGCTGACACAAAATTATGGTGCAAGATAACAAATGTTATATAAACGAAAGGAAACATGATTATGAATAAGATTACCGCATTACTATCCATATTGTTTATTTCAAGTCTGTTCTGTTCTTGCGAACACCCCGGAATAGAATATATTGTACAAGAAAAGGGGTTAAACGTACAAGAATCAACCATTTATGTAGACGGATTCCTAGCCAAAGGTACCCCCGCTTTTGCTGGTGATGAAAACGAACCGGGTGACCGCTTGGGTATTCCGTTCGTCAACGGGTTTGGTCGGAAACTACTCGTCAAGTTTGTTGATCGGTCATCCGAAACAGGATTGAAAATAGAAGACGGAGAGGTACAACTCTCCTTTCAGGGAGATAAACAATATGCTTATTTCCCAATAAGCGGAACCCCAACGCAAGACGGGTCGGTACCTATCTCATTTGATATTTTTGAAGATGGAGAAAAAATTGGCACTACTGTCACTAAAACAATTCCAATTTGGGCTGAGGGCACTCAACGTCCTGCACGTGAACTCATTCCTACCAGTGAGAAACCTTTTGTTCTTCTCGGTGGAGAAATTAACTGGGTAAATCAATCTGCTCCAGTGACCGGAGCACAAAACGAACAAATATTTTGGTATGCGCGAATGTCCAGCCCCTCCACAGAAATCAAAACTGCAGGACTTACATACAACTGTGTTGCTAACCTACGTTACAATTCCATTATGATTGCCAATAATGCCATTCGCCCCAGTTTTACCGAAGAAAATGGCGTAAAAGCACTTACTTTGTTTATTCCCACCCAAGAAAACATCGAACAATACCCCGAAGCTTTTACATTAAAAGACGGCGCTCTAAGCCACGTTTGGGGAGAAAATGACATATTCTTTCATGGGACAAACTCAAAACCAATTTCTGTAGGCATGTGGGACGAAAACACATCTGATATACTCTATGGGGGAAACCGCACACGCCCCATGTCATCTGCATCTTGGACTATCAGTGCTTCAACGCCCAAGTCTTATATCGAAAAGCCTGGTAACTATAAGATATATATCAAATATACAAATACAGATGCCGGTAATGACATCGTGCAGTATTTTCCCAAACATCCTGTCACAGGAGAAACAGGATGGGTGCCTTTTGAATTTACAATTACTGAAAATCCGGTATCCGGATTTGTTGTCAATCCAAACCTTACTACTGATACTAACATACCGGCCTTCAATGAAGATTGGGAACCTACAGAAAGTAATCCCGTAAAAGCAGTACGAGGAGAATTGGTATACAAAAGTAACCAGCAAACAAAAATCCTAACCAAAGGAGAGGCACTTGGAAGTAATATTGCTTTGCGCATTTGGTTTGCAACATACAAGTCAGAAGGAGCTACAGCACCAATAGGCTATAACTTCAAAGCGCATGATGACGGTAAGAACGATTGGTTTAGAGGATTCTACACACCAGATGTTGTAAAAGTAGCCGGTAACAAATCCAAAATTGGAGCTGGAACAGCCAACAAGAAAAGTAATGAGACCGTTCATTTCTTTGAAGATCCAAAATTAAATGAAAAGTACTTCATATCGTATGTCGATTTTAATGCGGATGCAAGTACCTTATTAAATAAAGCGGGAACATTCACTTTCATATTCGATTCACTGCCTAACTCAGGCACGGCAACCCCCAAATTTGAGAATGGATTCACCTGTCCTATAAATGTTATAGTACAAGAATAAACAACAAATGTGAGTTCAATGATTTTTCACGTTATATTACTCTGAAGATTCATTGGACTCACATAGACTAATTGATAAAGATATAGAATTCACAAAAAGATTTAATCAAAAGTGATGAACAAACTAATAACAATCTCATCCGCACTCCTTGCGGCAACTGCCATAAAGGCGCAATCGCCCAATGTGATATTTATATTAGCAGATGATTTAGGCTATGGGGACATTTCGGCATTCAATCCGGAATCCAAAATCCATACTCCGAACATCGATAACTTGACACACTCCGGAATTTCCTTTACGGATGCCCATTCATCTTCCGCACTCTCCACTCCCTCGCGCTACTCCATTATCACCGGAAGGTATCCTTGGCGGACAACCATGAAAAGTGGAGTGCTGAATGGGTTCTCTCCAGCCATGATTACTCCCGACCGCCGGACAATTGCCCAAATGTTTTCTGAAAACGGCTACAGCACTGCCTGCATCGGGAAATGGCATCTTGGTTGGAACTGGGCATACATACAAAATAGTCAGAGAAAGCAGAAAGATGTAGACTTCTCACAACCCATCAAAAACGGACCTACAGAGAGAGGATTTGACTATTTCTACGGCATACCAGCATCGCTGGGCACAGCTCCACACGTTTATATAGAAAACAACAAAGTGACCGCTCTTCCCAACCGTACCATCGGTCCACAGAAAGGAATCAAACTGATACGCAACGGAGTGGCAGGCGCCGATTTTGAGCCGCA
This sequence comes from Bacteroides sp. AM16-13, assembly GCF_003602705.1. NCBI lineage: Bacteria > Pseudomonadati > Bacteroidota > Bacteroidia > Bacteroidales > Bacteroidaceae > Bacteroides > Bacteroides sp. AM16-13. The sequence continues at coordinate 96,892 of NZ_QTLK01000004.1, read as the reverse complement.
AGACTGCCTGCCTAATATCATACGCCACAGCGTGGATTATATCGACAAACAACGCAACAGTCAGAAACCGTTCTTCCTCTATCTCCCCATCACCGCACCACATACGCCCGTATTACCGGCAGAGAAATATAAAGGTCAAACAATTATAGGAGATTATGGCGATTTCGTAGTCATGATAGATGACATGGTGCAACAAATTGTGGAAACATTAAAGAAAAATAACCAACTGGAAAATACCATCATCATCTTTACATCGGATAACGGATGCGCTCCTTATATAGGTGTAAAAGAAATGGAAGAGAAAGGACATCACCCAAGTTACATCTACAGAGGTTATAAAAATGATATTTACGAAGGTGGGCACCGTATACCGCTCATCGTATCCTGGAAGGGAAAATACGCAAACGAAAGCAATGGATCACTGGTCTCACTTGCCGACTTTTATGCTACCTTTGCCCAAATGATGAACTATCGGCTAAAGGATAAAGAAGCAGAGGATAGTTATAGTATATGGCCAATACTAAACAAAAAAGGGACGTCTGCGCGTAAGAACCTTATTTATGCATCGGGCAAAGGATACCTTTCTCTGCGCACTCCCAAATTGAAGCTAGTATTCCACGGTGGTTCAGGCGGATGGGGTTATCCGAACAAGCCTGCCGAACTTGCCCAGTTGCCTAGTATGCAACTTTTCGATCTGGAGAAAGATCCGTCGGAAACAATGAATCTCATCGGTGACAAACGTTATAAGAAAAATGTAGAAGAAATGACACAACTAATCAGGAAGTATGTAGAAGAAGGACGTTCCACACCCGGAAAGAAGAGCGCGAATGATACAGGCAATAGCTGGGAGCAAATCGAAATTTTCATGCAATAGCAGAATTCTAAAGTTAAAATATTAATATCTCAAAATATCGACAAATGAAAGCAATTAATTGTCTCTTATGGGAGTGTCTCACAATAGTTCCTTCGGCACTGATGGCTCAAACAACCAACAGTCAGCCTAATATCGTGTTAATCTTAGCCGATGATATGGGGCGCGAATGTTTAGGATGTTACGGTAGTACCTATCATACCCCAAACCTTGACAGACTTTCGGAAATAGGAGTGAGATTCGACAATTGTTTCTCCCAACCCCTAAGCACACCATCACGTGTACAACTAATGACAGGTAAATACAACAATAAGAATTACTCACGCTTTGGACACTTGAATCAAACGGAAAAAACCTTTGCCCATTTGGCAAAAGATGCCGGATATACTACTATGATAGCCGGCAAATGGCAATTAGGCAGAAACAAAAACTTACCTCATCATTTTGGTTTTGATCGCTATTGCCTTTGGCAGTTAAGCTATGACAGGATGATAAAAGAAAGATATGCTGCTCCATTAATAGAACAAGATGGAGGTATAAAACTTTATTCAAACGATGAATATGGACCGGATATATTCGCTCAATATGTGACCGACTTTATTGAAGAAAACAAAGCTAAACCTTTCTTCGTGTATTATCCTATGGTACTGGTGCACGACCCATTTTACCCCACTCCACAAAGTGACGTATGGGAAGACCCCTCCATGCGCGAGGTACGCAATAACGCCAATTTTCCAAAGATGGTAGAACATGTAGACAAAAACGTGGGCATGATATTCAACAAGTTGGAAAATTTGAACTTATTGAGCAATACCATTATCATTTTTATAGGAGATAACGGAACAAATCGTAAAATTAGAACAACCATGAAAGATGGATCGGTAGTGAGGGGTGGAAAGGGACTGACAAGCGACACCGGAGTACGTGTACCCATGATAGTTTACTGGGGAAAGAGTGTCTATAGAGAACATGAATGTACAGATATGATAGATTTTACCGATTTTATGCCTACTTTTGCCGAAGCCATGAATACTAAAGTGCCTAAAGAATGGGATATAGACGGACAAAGCTTTTTACCTCAAATAAAGGGGAAGAAAGGTAAGGCTCGCGAATGGGTGTTCTGCCATTACGATTCGAGATTCGGCACATCAGGAAGTAAAAATGCAAAACAATTTTTCAGAGATGTACGATATAAACTCTATTCTGATGGCAATTTTTATGACACGATAAACGATCCCGAGGAAACAAATCCGATCAAAAAGGGTAGAGGAAGTGCAGAAGCGGAAAAGTCAAGAAAAAAGCTAGAAAAGCTCTTCTTAACTATACCTGCTTGGAAAGTGGGAGATCCTGCAGTGCCTATGTGCATATTACCAGAATTTCCTTTATTAGAAACTCCTAAAGACATGGGATTAGACCAGATATTACACTCATACTAAAAAATTATATGAATAAACTAATAACACTCTCATCGGCACTATTTACAACAACAGCCATAAACGCCCAATCTCCCAATATAATATTTATATTAGCGGATGATTTAGGTTATGGAGATATCTCAGCATTCAACCCAGAATCTAAGATTTCCACTCCCAACATTGATAATCTGACTCAAGATGGGATTACTTTTACGGATGCCCATTCGTCCTCCGCTTTGTCAACACCTTCACGATATTCCATTCTCACTGGAAGATATCCATGGCGTACTAAATTAAAAGAAGGAGTACTTGATGGATACTCTCCTGCCATGATTACTCCTGATCGTCGAACAATAGCCCAAATGTTATCTGAAAATGGCTATAACACTGCTTGTATTGGCAAATGGCATCTAGGCTGGGACTGGGGATATCCTCAAAATGCCCAGAATAAAAAAGATGTAGATTTTTCACTTCCTATCAAAAATGGTCCTACAGAAAGAGGGTTCGACTATTTTTACGGCATACCTTCTTCTCTTGACATAGCACCTTATGTCTATGTAGAAAATAACAAAGTGACTGCCCTTCCTAATCATATAATCGAACCTCAAAAAGGACTTAAACTGATGCATGGGGGAGTAGCAGGAGCTGACTTTGATCCACAAGATTGCCTTCCTAATATCATTCGTCACAGCATAAGCTATATCAGCAAACAAAAAAACAGCAAGAAACCCTTTTTCTTGTATTTGCCCATCACAGCTCCTCATACACCGGTATTACCTGCCAATAAATATAAGGGAAAAACCACAATAGGAGATTATGGCGATTTTGTCGTGATGATAGACGATATGATACAACAAATTATAAAAGCACTACAAAAAAATGGCCAACTAGATAATACCATTGTGATCTTTACATCTGATAATGGTTGTGCACCTTATGTTGGTGTAAAAGAGATGGAAAAACAAGGACATTTTCCAAGTTATATTTACAGAGGTTATAAAACAGATATTTATGAAGGAGGACATAGAATTCCCCTAATAGTATCTTGGAAAGGAAAATTCTCCAACGAAACAAATAATTCTCTTGTCTCTCTTACCGACTTCTATGCAACTTTTGCACAAATGGTCAATCACAAACTAAAAGATGAAGAAGCTGTAGATAGTTACAGTATATGGCCTATATTAAGTAAGCAAGGAACTTCTAACCGCAAAGACCTTGTTTATGAATCAGGAAAAGGATATCTGTCTCTACGTACACCACAACTTAAACTAGTATTCAATGGAGGCTCAGGTGGATGGGGATACCCTAATAAACCCGCAGATCTAGCACAATTACCTCCAATGCAACTATTTAATCTTAAAAAAGATCCATCGGAAAAAGAAAATATTATTCACGATAAATGCTACGAGCAAGAAGTAAAAGAGATGACACGGCTCATTAGAAAGTACGTGAGAGAAGGACGTTCTACGCCAGGAGCAGCAGTAGCAAACGACACTGAGAACGCTTGGAAACAAATAAATATTTTTATGCAATAATCATTTATAAAACAACAAAAACATGCATTACTTACTAGTGAACATTATCTGTGCATTGACCCTATCAACAACCAGTCCTAACGCAGAAAGAGCCCAACAAACTTTGGACGCCCTTTACAAAAACTATGCAGCACCTAATACTTGTTTGCTGCGCGAAAATTATCCTTCTGACCAGAACAACAAAGCAACTTATCTAGCGTCAGAAGAACAAGCAAAAAGACATAATGAATATTCTTATCTTTGGCCGTACTCGGGTACATTCTCTGCAGTAAACGCACTGTTGGAGAGCACTGGAAACAAAAAATACAAGAAACTTCTGGAAAATAAAGTACTACCCGGATTGGAAGAGTATTTCGATACACGAAGAGAACCATTCGCTTACTCATCCTATATCAGTAATCAACCTCTCTCTGATCGTTTTTATGATGACAACGTTTGGTTAGGCATTGATTTTACCGATTCTTATCGTATGACTAAAAAACAAGCCTATCTGGAAAAAGCCGAACTGATATGGAAGTTTATTCTTAGCGGTAAAGACGAAGTGCTCGGAGGAGGAATCTACTGGTGTGAGCAGAAAAAAGAGTCCAAAAACACTTGTTCAAATGCACCAGGAGCCGTTTTTGCTCTCAAGCTATTTCAGGCAACTCAAGACAGCACCTATTTGAAACAAGGGAAAGAGTTATACGAATGGACTAAAAAGAATTTAGAAGATCCAACAGATCAGTTATACTTTGACAACATTGCACTCAATAAGAAAATCGGGCGTGCCAAATTTGCCTATAATAGCGGCCAAATGATGCAAGCAGCCGCCCTACTCTACCAAATAACAAAACAGAAAAACTATCTGGAAGATGCTCAAAATATAGCCGAAGCATGTCACAAGCACTTTTTCACTCATTTCACCTCGCCAAACGGACAAACATTTCAATTACTGAAAAAAGGAAACATCTGGTTCACAGCAGTCATGCTAAGAGGATTTATAGAGCTTTATCACACAGATCACAATAAGACCTATCTAGCCGACTTCCAAAAAAGTCTTGATTATGCATGGCAATATGCCAGGGATGAACGGGGACTCTTCCAAACAGATTGGAGCGGAGCAGATAAAAATGAGAAGAAATGGCTTTTGACACAAGCAGCTTTTGTAGAAATGTACGGCAGATTAGCCGGAATCAATTTATAATAACCACTTTTAATAATCCTCTCAAAAACACTGTAAAGATGAAGAAAAGAAACATCGGAATATGCATTATTACAACCACCCTATTAATGGGAAGTCATGCGAATGCTACTGAACTTATTCTTGCTAAAGATCATACCAATGTAGTCAATCAGGCAGCTGAAGTGGCCGCTTATAAAAGTAACCGTCCACCTGTAAACAAGCGTCTCTTTACATCAAAAGCCGTGGAAGCAGAAATTATCAGGGTAAAAAAGTTGCTTACTAACCAAAAGCTAGCATGGATGTTCGAGAATTGTTTTCCCAATACACTTGAAACAACGGTTCATTATCGCACAACAGACGGCAAGCCTGATACTTTTGTTTATACAGGCGATATTCATGCCATGTGGCTACGTGACTCGGGAGCACAGGTTTGGCCTTATGTACAGCTGGCCAATAAAGACCCGGAATTAAAGAAAATGCTTGAAGGAGTGATCCGCAGACAATTTAAATGTATCAATATTGATCCATACGCTAATGCTTTTAATGACGGAGCTGTCGGAGGGGAATGGATGTCCGACCTGACCGACATGAAACCTGAATTACATGAAAGAAAATGGGAAATAGATTCTCTATGTTATCCACTACGTCTGGCCTACCAATATTGGAAGGAAACCGGTGACGCCAGTATTTTTGATAGTGAATGGATACAAGCCATCACCAATATCCTGACTACTTTTAAGGAGCAACAACGCAAAGAAGGTGTGGGACCTTATAAATTTCAACGCAAAACAGAACGTGCACTCGATACATTGAACAATAATGGCCTAGGTGCTCCGGTAAATCCTGTCGGACTTATTGTTTCAGCCTTCCGCCCATCTGACGATGCTACAACCCTGCAATTTCTCGTGCCGTCTAACTTCTTCGCTGTTTCTTCGCTAAAGAAAGCTGCTGAAATTCTGAATGCTGTAAATCAAAATGCAGAACTGGCAAAACAATGCACAGATCTGGCAAAAGAAGTAGAAGCTGCACTAAAAAAATATGCGACTTATAATCACCCTAAATATGGTACAATTTATGCCTTTGAAGTAGATGGCTTCGGAAATCATTTCTTAATGGATGATGCTAATGTACCAAGTCTGCTGGCAATGCCTTATCTTGGTGATGTAGAAATCAACGATCCTATCTATCAAAATACACGCCGTTTTGTATGGAGCAAGGATAACCCTTATTTCTTCAAAGGAAAGGCAGGAGAAGGTATTGGCGGGCCTCACATCGGTTATGATATGGTATGGCCGATGAGCATCATGATGAAAGCATTTACCAGCCAGGACGATCAGGAGATCAAAGATTGTGTAAAAATGCTGCTCAATACGGATGCAGGGACAGGCTTTATGCATGAATCTTTCCACAAAGATGACCCCAATAACTTCACCCGTGCTTGGTTTGCATGGCAAAATACCTTATTTGGCGAACTTATTCTAAAGTTAATCAATGAAGGAAAAACGGATTTATTAAACAGTATTCAATAAAGCTGATTCAAGCAACTTCTCATTCAGGGCGCTCTTCCACCGGAAGATGTGCCCTTTTTTAACACGTAAATTACTATTAACTTTGGCTAATTATCGCAAAGGAATTATCACATCTTCGGGTAATTCTTATCTTTGCAGTATACGATTCAAGACAAAGAAACTATGTATAAAAACCTGTTAAGCTGGCTTACTGTTTTATTAGTGCTCCCGTCGTGCTCCGGCACATCACCTGCTATATCTGTGGTGTGTGAGGAAAATAATATAGGAAACTGTATTATCAAATGGGAAACAACACCGATATTAAAAGGACAGGTAAAAGTATACACCTCTACTTCTCCGGAAATAATTCCGGAAGATTCTCCCATTGCAATGGCTAGCATCTCCAGTGGTAAAATGACAATCGTAACCAACGATCCGTCCCAACGTTATTACTACTTGATGGTGTTTAACAACAAATACCGAATCAAAGTAGCTACCCGCAACATCAATATCCCCGGTATACAGAACTTCCGCGACTTAGGAGGATACGAATCTGCCAACACCGGAAAGGCTCTTCGTTGGGGAATGATATACCGTTCCGCACAAATAGACAGTATCCCTCCTTGTTCCCGCCAAGAGCTTAAGAATATGGGAATACGAACAATCATAGACTTACGTTCTGAAAGTGAACGCCACAACTATCCGCAACTACATGATGACAAGTTTAAAATCGTACATATCCCCATCCTCACAGGGAACATGGAAAAAATTCTGCAAGGTATTCGGGAAGAAAAAATAAAAACTGATACCATCTACCGCCTCGTAGAACGAATGAACCGGGAATTAGTTACAAACTACCAAAAGGAATTCAAAGAGCTGTTCACCATTCTTCTCGACCGTAGCAATTATCCGGTTGTCATTCATTGTACATCCGGAAAAGGACGTACAGGAATTGTTTCCGCACTCTTACTCGCCGCTCTAGGCGTCAATGAAGATGTGATAATGGAAGATTATCGTTTGAGTAACGATTATTTCAATATCCCCAAAGCCTCTAAATACGCCTACAAATTGCCGATCAACTCTCAAGAAGCAATCACTGCCATCTATTCCGCCAAAGAAGATTTTCTGAATGCCGCAAAGGGGCAAATTGAATCAGAATATGGAAGCGTACAAGCCTATCTGCAAAAAGGAATCGGACTTTCTACGGAAGATTTAAAACAGTTGCGCAGCATTTTATTAACAGATAATTGATTGTTGATAAATGATAAATACGATGACGTCTACAATAATTATCCGTTATCAACCATTTATTATCAACTAAATTAACTATCTTTGCAGCCGAAATAAAAGATATACAGAGATTTAATGAAGACATTTGAAGAGCTTGGCGTTTCTCCGGAGATACGTAGAGCAATTGAAGAAATGGGATACGAGAATCCCATGCCGGTACAAGAGGAAGTGATTCCGTACCTTTTAGGAGAAAATAATGATGTAGTAGCTCTTGCACAGACAGGAACAGGTAAAACAGCCGCATTCGGTTTGCCCTTGCTCCAACAGATTGACGTAAAAAACAGAATTCCACAATCGCTTATCCTCTGCCCTACCCGTGAGCTTTGTCTCCAGATAGCAGGAGATCTGAACGACTATTCCAAATACATTGACGGACTGAAAGTGCTGCCTGTATATGGTGGTTCTTCCATTGATAGCCAAATACGCAGCCTGAAGCGAGGTGTACATATCATCGTTGCCACACCGGGACGTCTGCTGGACTTGATGGAACGCAAAACCGTATCTTTATCTACCATCCACAACGTTGTAATGGATGAAGCGGACGAAATGCTTAATATGGGATTCACAGAGAGTATCAATGCCATCCTGGCTGATGTGCCGCAGGAACGTAACACTCTACTGTTTTCTGCAACAATGAGCCCGGAAATCGCACGTATCTCCAAGAACTACTTACGTAACGCGAAAGAAATAACTATTGGCCGTAAGAACGAGAGTACCAACAACGTTAAACACGTTGTTTATACTGTACAGGCTAAAGATAAATATGAAGCTTTAAAACGTATCGTCGATTACTACCCACAAATATACGGTATCATTTTCTGCCGTACCCGTAAAGAGACTCAAGAAATTGCAGACAAATTGATGCAGGAAGGTTACAATGCCGATTCTTTGCATGGCGAACTTTCCCAAGCACAACGGGATGCCGTTATGCAGAAATTCCGCATCCGTAATCTGCAACTGCTCGTTGCAACTGACGTGGCTGCCCGTGGACTTGACGTAGACGATCTGACACATGTCATCAATTACGGATTACCTGACGACACAGAAAGCTATACACATCGTAGCGGACGTACAGGGCGTGCCGGAAAAACCGGAACTTCCATTGCCATCATCAACCTCCGCGAAAAAGGAAAGATGAGAGAAATCGAACGGATTATCAGTAAGAAATTCATTGTCGGAGAAATGCCGACAGCAGCAGGTATCTGTCAGAAACAGTTGATTAAGGTAATTGATGATCTCGAAAAAGTAAAAGTGAACGAAGAAGAGATTGCCGACTTTATGCCGGAAATCTATCGCAAACTGGAATGGCTAAGCAAAGAGGACTTGATTAAACGAATGGTTTCTCACGAATTCAACCGTTTTGCAGAATATTACCGCAACCGTCCTGAAATAGAACAACCAACCGATATGCGTGCAGAACGCGCCGGACGTGGTGATCGTAAAGAAGGAGGTTTCGAGAAAAGAAGCCGAAAAGCTGCTCCAGGCTTCAACCGCTTATTTATCAATCTGGGTAAAACGGACAGCTTCTTTCCAAGTGATCTTATCGGACTGTTGAACAGCAATACAAGAGGGCGCATTGAATTGGGACGCATTGACCTGATGCAGAACTATTCTTTCTTTGAAGTACCTGAAAAGGAAGCGACCAATGTAATTAAAGCGCTGAACAAAGCTAAATGGAACGGACGTAAGGTCGTTATTGAAATAGCCGGTGAAGAAAGCGGAAAAGGACGCGAAAGCAGTTCTAATGAGCGCAAGGGAGGTAAACGATTCGGCGGCAAAAGTGACGAGCGTACACCACGTTATGAAAATAAAGACAGAAAACCAAAAGATGCCTCGGCAAAAGGTGCTAAATCGGCTAAAAAAGATAAACCCAGTCGCGCAGAACGAGGATATTCTGATGCCCGTGGTCCCAAAAAGAAAGATGACTGGCAAGAATTTTTCAAAGACAAAGAGCCTGATTTCAGCGAGGAAGGATGGGCACGTAGAAAACCCAAAAAGTAAAAAGGAATTCATTTAAATAAAATAGAAAGGCAACTAACTACCACAGATTAGTTGCCTTTCTATTTAGTAAATATATATCTTTTATCGAAACATTTACTTCATCGGGCTATCTTCAACTCCTGAACAAGATTGCCCGCCTTACCGTATTTCTCCATAATAAAGAGCATATACCGCACATCTACTCCGATGCAACGCTGCAAGTCAGGTTCAAATACGATGTCACTGCTCATTGCTTCCCAGTTGCCATCGAAAGCCAGCCCAAGCAATTCTCCTTTGGCATTGAACATGGCACTGCCGGAATTACCGCCTGTAATATCATTATTAGAAATAAAGCAAACATTCATGTCTCCCTGTGCATTGGCATATCTTCCGAAATCACCGGAAGAAAGCAAACTCAACAACTCGGGCTGGACGGCAAAGTCAATATCACCTGCATGTTCCTTCACCTTCTCAAAGATGCCTTTCACGGTGGTATAATAATCGTAAGTGGCCCCATCAAAAGGAGTATACCCCCCAACCGTTCCGAAACTAAGCCGCATGGTGGAATTGGCATCCGGATAGAAATTCCGATCAGCATACATACGGCGCATGGCAGCGTTGAACAAACGTTCCCCTTGCTCTATCTGCTCGGAAGCTTCGGAAATACTCTGATTCATCTCATAATACTTCACGATCAGGTCCAGACTCAAGGAAACAGCCGGGTCCTCTATCAGATTATACGTAGTATCCCGCTCCAGGAAACGTTTTAGGCCCTTAGGAGACGTTATATTGGACGTTGCATACAAAGAGTCTACATAAGCCTGAATATTCCCGTTATAGAGTGTATCTATCTTTTCATACATAGCAGGCAGATACTTCTTATCCACTTTCAACTGATACTCTTTGAGCATGGCAGCAAAAACCTCCTTATCAATGGAAAGATCAAGATTATCATACTTCTCCAATAACTTCTTCATGCGGGTAATCACCAGCTTCTCCTCAGCCTCAAAGTCGAAATTGAGAATTTCAAGAGCAAGCTGCACCAATTCGGGACCATTGATAAACGATTCACCGAAATAAGCCAACGCACGATTTGTTTCCCGACGATTACTATAACTCAACTCCAGAGAAGAGAATAAACGAATCAGTTTCTCTCTTTCTTCCGGATGAGACTGAATCCAGTCGCGAAGGGCTACTTCAGCCGCCCGCTTCTTTTCCAACACCTTCAGATGCTTGATGGCCTTGTTTGTTCCGATGCTATTCTTCCAATAATTGGAACTTTCATCGTATTTTGAAGCATACTTGATACGAATATCCGGACGACGATCCATCTCCCGTTTCCAAACCGTTTGTTTTACTCCCCGCACATCAATCATTGCCTGGTTGATTCCATTCATCATCTCTTCGATACCATACGAAGAAAGATAACGTTCCGTACTTCCCGGATAGCCAAGCGTCATGCAGAAAGAACCTTCTTTGTATCCATCCAAAGAGATGGGCACTACATATTCAGGGTGATAAGGGACGTTGTCAGGAGAATAATCAGCCGGGCCATTCTTCGTATTGGCATAGATACGAAATACACTGAAATCGCCCGTATGCCGCGGCCACATCCAATTGTCCGTATCCCATCCGAACTTCCCGACAGAGGAAGGAGGCGCAAAGACTAAACGAACATCGTTATAATCACGATAAACGGAAAGCCAGAATTCATTACCTGCATAATAAGCATCGACAATACCGGTCAGCGTAGAATCTTTTTCGGAAACTTCCAGACCGATTACATTCATGATCGAATCAACAGCTACACGGCGTTCTGTTTCCGTTTTAGCATGACGGGCGGCAGATAATACCCGTTTGGTTACGTCTTCCGTACGAAGCAGAAAACGGACATACAACTCCGGATTCGGCAGCTCTTCGTCAAGGCTACGTGCAAAAAAGCCATCTTTCAGATAATCATGTTCCACAGAAGAGTGTTGCTGGATACTGCTGAAACCACAATGATGATTAGTAAACACCAGACCGTCTTCGGAAACCACCACTCCCGAACAGAAACCTCCAAAGCTGACAACAGCATCTGAAAGAGAGGGTTTCTTCGGATTATATATTTTATTCACAGGCATTTGCAAACCAAGTTCTTTCATTACCCGGTCTGTCTGTTTGTTTTTGCGTAGGTTTCCCAGCAGCCACATTCCCTCATCGGCAAATACATTTGACAGACAGAGGGAAAAGACTATCAAGACGGTTAGTCTGAATTTCATATTACTATTTTTAGATTCATTATTCGGTAATCAGCCTCAACTTCTTCGCTCCTACACGGGCTTTCAGCCATTCGCTGATTTTCTGTTTCTCGGCAGCAGACGGATGTCTGTCGAATTTCAAAACAGCCAATGTTACCGTATCGGTCTTCATCGAGTCAACCCGCACTTCGAGCGAATGAGCGATGGAGAGCGTAGTGATGGAAGGGTAAAGCACTTTCAGTTCGGGCACTAATGTACGACTCATTGCGTCATATGTTCTGTATTGTTCCAACGTTGTCTCCAGTTGGGAAATCTTCACTGCCTGTTGCTGAAGTCGCTGCTCGCTGTTTTTGTAGAAGTCTTCCATGACCATGGCACGGATAGAAGTCACATCTACCGCTTCATTATTCATCCCCTGCAATACAACCAGCTTCGTATCTTCCAACTTATATTCTTTCATCTTGCTACGGGCAATAGAAATCGAAGCATCAGGCACTTCAGGACCAATCAAAACAACCCGCACTTCTTTATGTTCATAACTGATCTTTTTATCGAGTACCTGTGTATTTTCAAAGCTTAACTGATCGCTAATAAAACGATTGGCTGCCGCCTCATAGAAAGTGCTTTTTATAATTCCAAATGTCAGATAAACCGCAGGGCACATGGTAAGCACCACAATCAGAACGATGTATTTACGTACGGTCTTCTCACGGGTTTTATCTACAAATTCCTTCCGCTGGAAATGCATCACACGAACTCCGAGGAAAGTGGCCAGACTGATAAAAACAGAGTTGATGAAGTAAAGATAAAAAGCACCCAGGAAATAAATAAGATTACCGGAGGCCAGTCCGTAACCTGCCGTACAAAGCGGTGGCATCAATGCAGTAGCAATGGCAACGCCCGGAATCACATTTCCCTTTTCCTTGGTAGAGAGGGCTACCACACCTGCCAAACCACCAAAAAGCGCGATGAATACATCATAAATAGTGGGCGATGTACGTGCCAGCAACTCCGACTGTGAACCGGCAATAGGGGCAAGAAGGAAGAAGATAGTGGCCGTCGTCACACTGAAAGCGGTCGTTATGAGAAAGCTCTTTAAAGAGCGTTTCATTAATTCGAAGTCGTTCAGTCCGACAGAGAGTCCCACTCCCATAATAGGTCCCATCAACGGAGAAATCAACATGGCACCGATAATTACAGCAGTAGAATTTACATTCAATCCGAGTGATGCCATAAAGATGGCAAAAATCAGGATCCACAAATTGGCACCTTTGAACTCTACACCCTTACGGATAGAATCCACGGTGGCCAGTTCGTTATCCTTGTCTTTTTTCAAGTCCAGATATTCTCCTAGAAAGGACTTGATAGCAAACTTATTACGTTCATCTGTCTTCATAGTTATTTCTTCTTTATAAAGCGATTAATAACAGGAATCTGACTCAATGGTAAATCCTTCTTGATAATATAAGCTATAAATAGCAATAAAAGTACGGTACGGAAAGCGAGACGGAGCACCAGATTAGGGATAGGCACCTGTTCTCCAATAACGTAGAGTGCCGCTGCCAGCAGAACATAAAGCCCGAGGCTTTTCAAATCATAACGAATCGGGTATTCTTTCTGTCCTATCCAGTAGGATAACAGCAAAATTACCGCATAGCCTGCAACAGAAGCCCATGCCGAAGCAAGATAGCCGTAAACCGGCACAAATAATATGTTCAATACAACAATAATAACACAGCCGATCACCGAGAAGTAAGCTCCCCAATAGGTCTTATCCGTCAATTTATACCAAAAGGAAAGATTGAAATAAATCCCTTTACAGATTTCTGCAAGCATCACAATAGCCACCACTCCAAGGCCTTCCCAGTAACCTTTTGCCACAAGATAACGCAGCAAATCGAGGTAGAACATTACAGCAAGGAAAGCCAACAACGAGAAGATAAGAAAATATTTCATCGCAGCCGCATACATTTTTCGGTTATCTCCTTCGCGGTCTTTACCAAATACAAACGGTTCGTAAGCGTAACGGAAAGCCTGTGTAAACATGGCCATCACCATCGCTATTTTGCTGGTTGCCGCATAAATACCCAGTTGTACCAACCCTTCCTGTCGATCTTCAAAGAGAAACGGATAGATCATCTTGTCAACAGTCTGATTCAGAATACCTACCAAACCTAAGATCAATACCGGAAAAGAGTATACTACCATTCGCTTCAGTAACACCCGGTCCAACTTATAAGCAAATCCTGTCAGTTCCGGGATAAAGAAGAACATCTGGACAACCGAAATTATCAGGTTGCTGATGAAAATATATCCCACCAGATAATCCGGATCATAAAACCAAGAAATGGTTGCCGGACAATGTACATTCAGCCACGGACACACCAACAGGAAAAACAGATTCAAACCGATGCCGCCAATGATAGAGAGCAGTTTGATAGCTGCAAATTTGACAGGGCGTTTCTTGTATCGCAAATAGGCAAAAGGAATGCATTGAAAAGAATCTAAAGCTACCACAACAGCCATCATCGCTATAAATTCCGGATGATCGCCATAATCCAGCAAATTGGAAATCGGTTGCAGGAACAACAGGCAAAGGAGAACGAAAATCAAAGATACGCCTCCTACTGACAACAGAGAGTTGGCATATACTTTCATCGGGTCTTCCCCCGATTTATTGGCGAAACGGAAGAATCCCGTTTCCATACCGAACGTAAGAAGTACGAGCATCAGAGCTGTAAACGCATACACGTTCGATACGACTCCGTAACCTCCGGTGGAAGCCGGTAATACAGCTGTATACAAGGGTACCAGCATGTAGTTAAGGAATCGTCCGACAATACTACTTAATCCATAAATTGCAGTATCTTTAGCTAATGATTTTAGTCCAGCCATGTTTTATTAGTGATTATCATTCAGATTGGTTCAACGTTTCTTCTTTTGTTTGAACAACCAATCCATAAATCCGGGATAATTGAAAGCCGGATTCCAGCTTCCATGATTACAACCGGGAAATTCAATATATTCCACATCTGCACCGGCAGCTTTCAGTGCTTTATATGCTTCGCGAGAACCTTTCACCGGAACTACATCATCCGCATCTCCATGAAAGATACGAAACTTCACATCTTTGGCAGCCGACAACCGGTTTGGATTGACTATACCGCAGATAGGAATTGCAGCAGCAAATATCTCCGGGTAGCGTATTACTAAATCATACGTTCCCATCGCTCCCATTGAAAGGCCGATAATATAAACCCGTTGCGTGTCCACTTCGGGCATCACCAGATAGGAATCAAGCAACTGTTTGAGTGTCTGCAATATAGGACTGATCTCCTGTCCTACCGGCATTTCAGCAGGTATAAAAGACTTCGGACGTTCCGTATAAGCCCAGTAACCGTCTGTCGGACACTGCGGAATCAGCACAAAAGCAGGATACTTTTCTTGATTGACCGGATTAAGAAACATCTGTCCGCCATGAGTCAATTGCTTCTCATTATCATTTCCCCGTTCGCCGGCTCCATGCAAAAACAGCACGATGGGGTACTTCTCACCCGGTTTCACCGATTCGGGGTGAATCATCCGGTAAGGTAAGGAATCTCCTTTAGAAGAAACAAAAATATCTCTTCCATATCCCTGTTGAGCCGATAGAGAAAGGCTCAAAAAGAGAAAAACAAATAAAGTAGTCCATTGCTTCATCATCCAACTATGCTTTATAAAGTTCTTTTATACCGTTAATACCACTTATCACATGACGCTTTATGTTAGTCATTAAACAGTGTTTTCTGACTGTTATAAAGACTTCTTCCCAAATGCTTATAGGCAAGTTCGGTCACCTCACGTCCGCGGGGAGTACGTTTCATGAATCCTTCTTTTATCAGGAAAGGTTCGTAAACTTCCTCGATGGTTCCCGCATCTTCTCCCAAAGCCGTAGCAATGGTCGTTATACCGACAGGCCCGCCTTTAAACTTGTCTATAATGGTACAAAGTATCTTATTGTCTATCTCATCCAGTCCGTACTTGTCAATATTCAATGCCTCCAGCGCAAACTGGGCAATCTCTGTATCGATAGAGCCGGTGCCTTTCACCTGTGCAAAGTCACGTACCCGGCGAAGCAAAGCATTAGCAATACGGGGCGTCCCACGGCTGCGGGAAGCAATCTCCGATGCTGCACGTACCGAGCAAGGTACATCCAGTATGGACGCAGAACGACGAATGATATTGCTCAAAATATCATCGTCATAATACTCCAAATGAAGGTTAATACCGAAACGTGCACGAAGCGGAGCCGTCAGCAGACCGCTACGCGTGGTTGCACCAACCAACGTGAAAGGATTCAAATCGATCTGGATACTGCGTGCCGAAGGTCCCTTATCAATCATAATATCGATGCGGTAATCTTCCATGGCCGAATAAAGATATTCTTCCACTACGGGCGACAGACGATGAATTTCATCAATAAAAAGCACGTCGTTCGGTTCGAGGCTGGTCAATACACCAGCCAGGTCACCCGGTTTATCTAGCACCGGACCGGAAGTTACTTTAAAGCCGACTCCCAATTCGTTGGCGATAATATTTGAAAGAGTTGTTTTTCCTAATCCGGGAGGACCATGCAACAGCACATGGTCGAGTGCTTCGCCACGCAGACGTGCCGCCTTCACAAAAATGCGAAGGTTTTCCACCACCTTGTCCTGTCCGCTAAAGTCTTCAAAGCTTAACGGACGGAGTGCATTCTCGAAATCCCGTTCTTTTGAAGTAAGCTGATGTTCGCGTATGTTAAAATCTTCCTGTTCCATTTATTTCTTGAAAAGTAGGAGACAAAGATAGAGATTTACATTCATTTTCAGTATAAGAAAGACGAAGATTTAGTTTATTTGAAACGTAATAACTACTTTTGCACTATCTATATACACGCTATCAACTATGGTTCTAAATTACATTTGGATAGGATTCTTTGTCGTCGCCTTTATCATCGCCCTTGTAAAAGTGATTTTTCTGGGAGATACGGAGATATTTACGGCTATCATGAACGCTACATTCGATTCTTCAAAGACAGCTTTCGAGATATCCCTGGGACTTACAGGCGTACTGGCTCTTTGGCTGGGTATCATGAAAATCGGAGAAAACAGTGGATTGATTAACGCACTGGCCCGCTTTCTTAGTCCGGTGCTTTGCCGACTGTTTCCGGATATTCCTAAAGGACATCCGGTGTTAGGGTCCATCTTCATGAATATGTCTGCCAATATGCTTGGCCTCGACAATGCGGCCACCCCATTGGGACTGAAAGCAATGAAAGAGCTGCAGGAACTGAATCCGAAAAAGGACACTGCTTCCAATCCGATGATTATGTTTTTGGTGATTAATACATCCGGCCTTATCATCATTCCGATCAGTATCATGGTATATCGTGCACAAATGGGGGCTGCACAGCCTACAGATGTATTTATCCCTATTCTGCTAAGTACTTTCATTTCCACTTTAGTAGGAGTCATAGCAGTCAGCATCGCTCAAAAGATAAACTTAATCAATAAGCCTATTCTCATTTTAATGGGCGTTATCTGCCTTTTCTTTTCCGGCTTGATTTATCTGTTTCTAAGTGTCTCGCGGGAAGATATGGGTACTTATTCTACATTGATAGCGAATATTCTGCTGTTCAGTGTCATCATTCTGTTTATTTTGACGGGAGTCAGAAAGAAAATCAATGTATACGATTCGTTTGTGGAGGGAGCTAAAGAAGGGTTTACGACGGCTGTACGCATCATTCCTTATCTGGTTGCTTTCCTTGTAGGAATTGCAGTGTTCCGCACTTCGGGAGCAATGGATTTTCTGGTGGGAGGCATCGGCTATATAGTAGGCTTATGCGGAGTGGACACGAGCTTTGTAGGAGCGCTGCCTACCGCATTGATGAAATCGCTTAGCGGTAGCGGTGCAAACGGATTGATGATCGATACGATGAAAGAACTGGGACCTGATTCGTTTGTAGGACGTATGAGTTGTGTAGTTCGCGGAGCTTCGGACACCACATTCTACATTCTGGCCGTTTATTTCGGCAGTGTGGGGATCACCAAGACTCGTAATGCGGTGACTTGCGGTCTGATAGCAGACTTCTCGGGTATCATAGCCGCTATCTTAATCAGTTATTTATTTTTCTTTTAAATCATAACATTCAATTATGGCTGTAACTTATCAAACAGAAGGCGTAAAAATGCCTGACATCAAGAAACGTGAGACTACGGAATGGATAAAGGCCGTAGCTGCTTCTTACGGGAAAAGACTCGGTGAAATCGCTTATATCTTCTGCTCGGACGAAAAAATTCTGGAAGTAAACCGTCAGTATCTGCAACATGATTACTACACGGATATTATTACTTTCGATTATTGTGAAGGCGATCGTCTATCAGGTGACTTATTCATCAGCCTAGATACGATACGCACCAATGCTGAACAGTTTGGAACTTCATACGAAAACGAACTACATCGTGTGATTATCCATGGAATTCTTCACTTGTGCGGCATCAACGATAAAGGTCCCGGGGAGCGGGAGATTATGGAAGGTGCTGAAAACAAAGCATTATCTATACGAAAAGTGTAAACAAGCCTCAACAGCAAACGATTTCAATAAACAAGCGATTTATTCAAACATACTATACTGTAACATACTGTATAAATACTGTAAAACAAAGACGCCTCATCGTAATCACTACGACGAGGCGTTTTCATTAGCAACGTAATGCTAATTTAAACACTAAATTATTTAAGAGAGAGATTTATTACTTCTTATCAGGGGTCACTTCTGGAGTAACCAATTTCTTGATTGATTTCATATTCAGATACAGAAAGGCCAATCGTGGGCTTGCTTCCTGTGCAACTAATTCTAGCGAATCTGATGTTATATAGCCAATACGTTCACGTGTTTTATACACTTCCGTCTTCCCATCTTCTCCTTTGCTAAATCCTTCAACGATTAAATAACCATTATCAATTTTCCAAGTCTTTAAATCTAAAGACGGTACATTGATAGCAGAACATTTACCACCTTTTTTAAACTCAAACCCTTTGAGTTCCCCTGTAGATTCATAGGTGTAAGGATTACACCATTTACCAATAATTTGTTTCTCCACTTTCTGTCCATAGCTACTGAATGCAAAGCAAGACAGAACCATAACTGTCATTAATAGTTTCTTCATTTTAATTTATTTTTCTAGTAAATCATATTTCTGATCAATTCCACGTTCTCGCAAATGAATACCCTCTTTCATCCAACGCGGTTCTTTTGTTCCTTTCAGATAATAATCAAAGAACTGTTTCATCCGGATAGTCCAGTCTTTCTGTGCAGCCTGATTACCAAGAAAATGCCCTTCACCTTTGTAATTAAGATGCCATGCCGGACGTTGTAAACGACGCATAGCTAAATAAAGTGCACGACCTTGTTCGTAGGCAACAGCCTCATCCTTATCATTATGCCAAATTAATAATGGAGTATGTATTTTATCCGCTTCCACGATAGCAGAACTTGCCAAATACTTATCTTTGGCTTCCCACAAACTCTTCCCCATACGGCTTTGCCATTCTTCATACATGAAATAACGCGGCAAACCGCTTCCACCACGAATACCCAAATAACCGGTTACCATATCAGTAATAGGAGCCCCGATATTAGCACAAGCGAATATATCCGTCTTCGTCACCAGATAACTAGTTTGGAAACCTGACCAACTATGTCCCTGAAGACCTATCTTTCCCGGATGCGCTATCCCCTGCTCTATCAAGTATTTCGTACCGCTTACTACTGCATCATAACTACTCTGTCCCGGTGTTCCTATGGTAAAATGCACATCCGGCATAAATACAATATACCCATTACTAACAAAGTACATCACATCCGCCATTGCACTACTCAACATTGGAGCATGATAAGTGTTCAGCCCTCCGGAATGTGTTTCATAGAACTGTACCAGAACAGGATATTCTTTCTTAGCGTCATAATCTTCCGGCAAGTAAAGTATTCCCTTGTTAGGCTTATTCTCATAATTAGTCCATTCCACTAACTTTGCAGTACCCCATTTATATTCGCTTTGTTGAGGATTAGCATTCGTTATACGAATCGGATCAGAGAAATCCGATTTACTCCACCACAGATCACGGAATTCTGATATATTCTGACGATTCCAAATACAATACTTCTGATTGTCAGAAAAACGATGAATTGAATAGATATAAGGGCCTTCTGCGAGCTTCTTCAAGCGGCCTTTCATGTCAAGTGAATAAATACCTTCATCCATTGTATTTTCATCCCATACGCTGACTATAACCGTCTCATCCGGATTGAATACTTCTTTGTCAATATTGCTGGTCATTTTACGGATAGATCTCTGATTTTTGCGACCATACCCCTTAGTGATACATTCTGGCTGACGTTCTCCGGTCAAATCGATCTTCCACCAGTCATAAGCGTCATAAATCAACACATTATTACCATCAGCAGTCCAACCAGCAATACCATAAGCAGGTGCAGGATTTGGTTTGTCATAAGCTTCCTCAAATATCGGATAACCAATAGCTGTTGAAATATCGGTAACCTCACCCGTTTTTCCGTCAAACTTATTCCATACCTGTGCAATAGGATCATACATCACAGCCCATTTGCCATTCATCGACCACCTCGGTCTTGTCCGGTAGCTACGTCCTACCAATTGCTTTTCTCCCGTATGTACATTTACAGAATAGATGTCAAACGGCATTTCATTAAGCCATTCTTTCTGCGCACGATAAGGAGTTTCGTCCGTATAAAGCACATAATGAATTTCTTCCGCACGATCCGGCTCCAACAAATCAGCATGCCCAGGAGCTACTTCCGTCAATTTTTGGGAAGCAATGTCATAGATATATTTCGAATATTGAGGACGGAAATAACGACTACGTGTCTGCAAAGTAGGAACTTCATGTTCATCCCAAGTCCACAACTCCAGCTCAAAACTCTTATCCGGCTTTATTTCCTCTTCTTTCTTATCTTTATTTACTTTCTCCTGATAAGGTCTAAGTTCCATTGTCAGAAACTTCTGACTACTTGACAGACTAGCCCGAGCAAGTTCCATCCTTGCAGGAAGAACTATCTCTTTTCGGTCAAAGACCAAATCACAGGTGTTCTTCTTTAAGGAAAAGTTGTACCATAGTGAATCTTTAATACTGAACCCTCCTATCATCTGTTTTGCATTCAAGTTGAAAGAAACTGGTTCTTTCTTTACGGAACTCTGATAAATAGTCTGATAGGGTCCGGTTAATGGACCATAACACAATGCGTTACCTTTCGCTTGTTTACGTACAAAGATGATAGATCGTCCTTCGTTGTACAAGGTATAATAACCAATACTGTCAATTTGAAAGGAAGTGCCGTTTTTTAGATGACGAACTATCAAGCGGTCGAAAGATGGAACATGATTGATGGTATCCTTCGGCACATTTGTTACAGAAATTGAGTAAGGAATTCCTTTTGCTGGTCGGAAAGCTTCCTTATAAGTCCACTCGGTCTTTGTGCCTGAAGGCAGTTCTAACAGGATTGTTTTCGCATTCCCAGTAGAATCGGACACTTGATAATATGCAGCTTGATCTGAATTATAAAACTCAATATTTTCTACATCCTCCAACAGAATCTCCTTACGGGTGCGTGAGTCAAACAGGTGCAAGATCTTTCCGTCTTTGTACTCGGGATTATATTCCATAGGAACTATACGATAAGTCACCCATCGCCCTGTCGGAGAAATATCAGGCGACTCTACACGCATCCATGACATACACGCGTCAATATCAATCGGCTTCTTCGGTGTTTGTGCCTTAATATTCTGACCAAATCCGATCAAAAGTCCTACTGCTATTCCGATTCTTATTATTGTCCTGTTCATCTTATCTTCTCCTTTCATCTTCTATCATATATTTATTCAGATCAATATCTGCATCCGCCGAATGATCGTTCAATAGTAAACGTGCGAAATGACGCCACATTTTATGTTCAAAGAATACTTCTGATTCACCAAAGAATCCATGAGTGCATTTCGGTAGTACAAACATATCAAAGTCTTTGTCTGCTTTAATCAATGCATGTACCAGACGTAATGTATTCGCCGGATTTACGGTATTATCGACCGCACCAGTAAATAACAACAAGCCATGCTTGTAATTCTTGGCTAGTTCCTGATTAGGGCGTACACGAACACTATAATCATAAGTCGTATGCTCCACTCCCAAGCTATCTTTCCCTGTTTTCACCTTTTCATCTACGCCAAAGTGAATTTCCACAAAGCCCTTATTATAGATTCTGTTATCATGGTTACCCGCCGAAGAGACAGCAGCTGAATAGAAGTCGGGATAAGTACATATAGCTGCAGCCGACATGAATCCTCCTCCGGAATGACCATAAATACCGACTTTTGTACCATCAATGAAAGGATAACGGGCAGCCAGTTGCTCAATAGCATACTTATCATCTGCCAATGGATAGTCACGCATATTGTTATATCCATATGTATGATATGCTTTTCCACGCATCGGAGTACCACCTCTATGACCTACAGTAATAACAATGAATCCCAGTTGCGCCAGACGGGTATTATATACATCATTCACAGTAAAGCGTGTCGGCACATACTCAAAAAAAGGTCCTGGATAGACGTTCGAAATAATGGGATAAACCTTCGTCGAGTCAAAATCTGCAGGTTTCCACATCACGCCATAAAGATCAGTCACACCATCACCCGCTTTCACCTTAAAACGCTCCGGAGCTTTCCATCCCATCTCATAAACAGGTTGCAAGTCCGGTTTTTCCAGTTTCATAACCACCTTTCCACGTGAGTTGCGAACGACATTGACAGGTTCTTGTGAAACCGTGGAGTAGGAATCTACAATATAATGGTTAGAGGGAGAAATTCTAGCTTCATGTGATGCGTTTTCGGGTGTCAACAAACGAATAGCATTCAGTTGATCCAGTTTAGCTTCATAAAGGATATAATAATAAGGGTCGATGCTTTTCTCACGACCATAACCATAAAAATAAAATTTTCGACCGACAGTATCAATCTTTGCAATCGGACCAGCCACCCAAGTTCCGTCTGTCACCTGATTTTTCAGGTTTCCGGTAGCAGTATCATACAGATAGTAGTGTCCCCACCCGTTCCGTTCCGAACGAAATAATATTTCTTTTCCATCTTTCAGGAAAGACACGCTACGCATCTGATAATCAAGGTACGGCTTATTCTCTTCATGAATTACGACGCGTACCTGTCCAGTTTCGACATCCACCTCACAAATATCTGATTGATTCCAAGAGCGGTTATAACGTTGAAAATAGAGACGTTTACCATCATTTGTTGTATACAGTACATCGATATACTGATCAGGCCAACGATTGATATCTACTTTCTTCACTTCCCTTTTATCTACGTCGCCAAGTAAAAGTTCATATTGTGTCACGTCTTTATCTCCTGCCAACTCGGCTTTATAAGTCGTTAATTCAGGAAACTTTGACAATGAATTGATTAACCACAGATCGCGCACTTTCCGATTGTCCTCACGAACAGCATAAAAACGATGAGTACCCGGAAGCCAATGAGCTGATTCAGCCCCGAAACGTCCCTCCATCTTTCCTTCATCCTCACGATTGAATGTATAGTCCGGTCCCCCGTCTGTTGTCAACTGTACAGGTATTGTATCCTGTCCCTTTTTCGGATTTCCGACAAAATACAGGTTGTCTTTACTGGCATACAACATATACAAGCTATCCGGAGAATATTTCTTCCAGTATGGATCACCGTCTTTATAAATAGGCTTTTCATCGAGTTTCTTCAACACTTTCGTACGAATGTTATAGGTATATAGCCCACGGTCGAAGTCGAGACGAATTGTCTCATTATCTTTCATGAAAGTGAAAGACAGATGAGGATCTGCAGCAGAGTAAGCTTTTTTGGTATATACTGCAATCTTACTCAAGAGTTCGGGGGTATCAAACAACAGACGTTTTTCCTTTTTCTTCGGATTCACATAATAGTATTTCTCTCCCTCACGGGTAGTGAAAGAATAGTAGAAGCAGTCCGTATCATTGATGAACGTAGGGTTGACTTCCGTAGAATACTTCATGATAGGATTCTGTGTCAGTAAACGAAACTTCTCCGCCAACTGATAATTTGCTTTTTGCTGTGCGCTGGCCATGCTGCATATTAATGCAACAGCCGCCAAGCACAGATATCTAAAAAGAGAGTTTTTCATAAAATTTTGTCTATTGTCTTATTTGGTACAGTTTATATCCCCCCAATAATCTGCCCGGTTATCACCTAGCAAGTGTTTAGCAAAGAAGCGATACATCTTTTTCTCAAAATATTTATCTGCAGAGCCATATCCATGCCCTGCACCGGGTATTACCAACATATCGAAATCTTTGCCAGCTTCAATCAATGCTTGAGCTACACGATAAGTGTGTGCAGGATTAACATTCTTATCCATATCCCCCGTCACAAGCATCAGATGCCCTTTCAGATTCTTGGCAATCTCTGCATTAGACTTCACACTGAATTTGTACTCATATTCTTTCGTTTCGTTGCCCAAGCTGTCTTTCACAACCTTTTCAACTTCTTTCACGCCATTATAGCATTCGCCCCAACCACGATTATAGATACTATTATCATGATTCCCGGAACAGGAAACGGCAGCCGTATAAAAGTCCGGATAAGTGAATATAGCAGCTGCAGCCATAAATCCGCCACCTGAGTGCCCGTATATACCTACTTTCTTGCCATTGATAAACGAGTGGCGTTGAGCCAACTGTTCGATTGCATATTTATCATCTGCAAGGGGATAATCGCGCATATTGCCATAACCGTAGCGATGATAAGCTTTACCACGCATCGGAGTATCCCCTCTATGTCCTACAGTAATGACAATAAAACCTAGCTGTGCCATACGGGTACAATAGCTGTCATCCAATGTAAAGTTAGTAGGTACAAAGCCGAAATAAGGACCAGGATAAACGACTGAAATAATTGGATATTTCTTTTCAGGATTAAAATCAGACGGCTTCCACATCACTCCATATAAGTCGGTAATATTATCTGCTGCCTTTACAACAAAACGTTCCGGCTTTTTCCAACCCGATGCATAGACTAAGTCCAAGTCAGGTTTTGCCAACTCCATTATCACTTTGCCTTTTCTATCTTTCAGCATGATTTTAGGCTCCATGTCAACTCTTGAATATGTATCGATATAGTAATTATGAGATTTCAAGAAATTCACATTATGCTGCCCATCTTCTGTACTTAATGGAGTAACTCCTTCTTTGTCAATATCAACTTCGAAAAGCATATAATAGAAAGGATTTACTTTCTTATCTTTTCCATATCCATACAGATAAACTTTGCGTTTCAGTGTATCAATAGAATTAATGTAGCCTGTTACCCATTCACCAGAAGTCATCACATTCTTGAGGTTTCCATCGCCATCATAATGATAATAATGTCCCCAGCCAGTACGCTCTGAACGGAACAAAATATCCTTACCATCGTTCAAGATTGCCACATTACGAGCATGAGGATCACGATACGGTTTATCTTCTTCATGAATGATCTCCTTTACTTCCAAAGTTGAGAGATTAACCGAGCATACATCTACTTCATCCCAAGTACGTTTAGTGCGTTCAAAAAACAAATATTTGCTATCTGAGGTAACATGAAGAGGCATTACATACTGGTCTTTCCATTTTTCTACCTTCGCTTTCTTTGCCGTTTTTTCTACAATATCAATAATCGTCAAATCATTTTGAGTAACATATTTATCACCAGGGAACTCATATTTATATTTGACCAATGACGGTGAATCTTCTATTGAATTAATTACCCAAAAATCTCGTAATAAACGGTTATCATCACGCACTGCATATACATGGCGATTATCCGGACACCAGCGTGCTAGCGTCGGTACTTCTCCGTCTTCTGCAGGTTCGTAATCATCTTCACGAGCATATGAAAAGTCTTTCATACCATCCGTAGTCAGTTGCACTTCAGTTGTATCTACTCCCAGTGACTTATTTCCTTTCACATACAAATTATGATTCTTTGCATACAAAATATATTTCTTGTCAGGAGAAAAGTTCATCCAAGTATAGCTTGGGTCTGATGATTCTTTCTTCTCTTCTTTCTTCTCAACTATTGTCAGTTTACCCGTCAAACGATTATAACTATACTGCTTACCCTTATAATCGAACTCAAATGAACGTTGATCTTTTGAAAAAGTAATAGATGAAATGTCCAGTTTATTTTTATCCACCACGCCTTTGGTGAATTCACTTAACTGCATAGCCATCTTACTTTTGTCAAAAAGAGGTTCACGTTTTCCTGCAGCAGGCATCACATAATAGTAATCTTTACCAGCTGTCGTTTGAAAATCAAACCAGAAATTATCTGTATCATTGATTTCCCGCGGATAAATCGATAGACTATTATTAGATAATTTACCTCCTAAGGTAAATTCCTGAAACTCCTGTACCAACTCGTAATTGGCTAGTATTGTATCATGCTTGCCAGAGGCTTGTCCCCATCCTTGCAATGCAAAAATAAAAGACAAGCTGCCGACAATAAAAACTCGTTTTAATACCATAATGGCTATTTTATTACTATATGAATCACTTTTAAAGCTATTCTTCTAGAAAGAAAATGACATATAATCATCACCACTTCCCCATTTATAAAGGACATCTACAATTTCTCCAAAGTTCTTATTTTCTTCTGAAGTGGTTTCATTCGGGAATTGCTGTTT
This sequence comes from Bacteroides sp. AM16-13, assembly GCF_003602705.1. NCBI lineage: Bacteria > Pseudomonadati > Bacteroidota > Bacteroidia > Bacteroidales > Bacteroidaceae > Bacteroides > Bacteroides sp. AM16-13. The sequence continues at coordinate 70,098 of NZ_QTLK01000004.1, read as the reverse complement.
AAGAGAAACCGCCGTACACGTACCGTCTTTTAGTCTTGTTTCTACAACACTATATATATAAAAACTTCCGTCTTCCAAAGCAACCCCTAATTGCCCACTGTAAGGATACTTGTATTTACGTAAATTGGTGGTCACATCCATACCTGACAAGGTCTTGACAGCAGCAGGCAACGGCTCACCTAATGGCATCAAACTCCCTCTATATTCCACATCTCCATAAGAATCCCATCCGTATTGATAATAATAAAGCTGGTTTCCGCTGGCAATAACCACATAACGTTTATTTCCAAAATTAGCCATACCACGATAATCATTGATAACTCCTAAAGGAGCCTCATAATACCAACCATCCATACAACTAACGGATCTGCTATCTGCCTCTAACCCGAAATAACGCAATTCATATACTGATGTAGCTTCATCTTTCAGCAAAACCGTCCAAAAAGGATAAGCCATTGTAAAATCATTCCCTCCATCATATGGAGCTGGCAATGCATCTACCACTGTCTTTTTTATATTTGAGAAGTGATCTTCACCACTCGGATCGGCAATATTATACATATTCCCACTTTCAGAACTAGTCATTTCGCCGATAGCTGAACTCTCACTTCCAGCTACATCACCCACATCCAAAATGCCCACTAATGAATTATCTTCTTTTGTCAACGCAAGCATCACATTCGTATAATAGTAATTAAACTTATAGGCTTGGAACAAGCGACTGAATCGGGTTTCATTATTTAATCCTATAGACATATAGGTACCTGCATGAAAATCAGCCGCATCTGCCTTTTTTTCCCAATAAATTAGTCCATTCTTATCCAACAATGCCTTAGCCGTATAAGTCATGGCAGCTTCTATCGGAGAAAAATGAGCAGGAATATCCCCACGGAACTCTTCATCTGTGTACACTTCACGTTCCAGCGTATTGCCATTAAGCTCCACCCAGCGATCTTGTTTCACTACCAATTCATCGTATACGCTAATACCGTACTGAAGATTATAATCTATATAACCAATGTTATTCATCAATCCTTTCGGATTTGATCCCAAATTGGAAACGACATCACGCTTCACTATATGATAAACCAATGAATCACGAGTAAAGGTTTCCCCATTATACGTTACCTGATAATGTTGTGTTGTAGGTACAATGAAATGAAGCACAGAACGTCCGCCTTCATCCGACAGAATAGTCCATCCACGTTGAAACATAGACATCACCTTAATAATCGTAGATTTTCCGAACTGGACCCCCGACTTATTGTCGGTCACTGCAAATGTCACTTGATACGTACCGCTTTTGTCGGCTTTAAATGTATAAGTGGCACCACTTTCACCTGTCTGCAACTGTTTGTCTATGTACCATTCGTAGCTGACGTCGGGCGTAATGCTGTCTATCGTAAACTTAAATGTAGGCGCCAATACCAATTCGTCTCCCTCTATCAAGTTATATCCAGAATTGATATTCTCAATATTGAAATTACCACCTTGTAAGTCATTAATCTGCTTGTAGTTATAATTATTGTCATCATCCAAACAACCGGACATAACTCCGACAAAAACAGCCATCACTGCATATATTCCTAATTTTTTCATACTTTGCAATTTTATAGTTATCCTGCCACTTCCACAGTAATCACATTTCCATGCTCATCTTTCTCCCAATCTTCCTTTTTCTTTCCTTCGTTCATCTGCTTCAAGGTATTCTTCAGTCTTAATGAATATTTACGTAATACTTGCTTGTTCTTTCCATCGAACACCATATCATCTTTTTTCAACTCGTCCAAAAACATCTGATACTTCCTTTCCGAATATTCACCTAGATAAAACCAATCGACCGAGTTCCCCGGATTAGATTCTGACCCTGCATCAATCACCGACCACCAGTGAGGTTTAAACAAACGATCGGTAACAGTAATAAAAGCACGAGAATATGAATGGTCACCTTGCTTCACCCCATTTGCCTCCACTACCTGCAATGCCAATATTTTCGTTTCTTTCTCCAGCATTGGGGCATTCTTCAGTATCACATAAATGGTATCCGTGAGCAATCCCTTTCTAATCCTACAGTCTGTAGGCAGCACATATAAGTCGGCAGGCAAGGTTGTATATTCTGCATCTACACTTACATTAAAATGTAAATCATCTTCCTGTATTTGCCCGTAGACAGAGACTTCTATCGGTATTTCGGCATCCTCACCCTCATTATACATTTTAAAAGATACTGTAGTCGTGTCTTTTGTCATATCATTAGCAAATCTCAAATAGGCTGTATCGTTACTGTTGACCAGCAATCCCTTCTCTTCACACGAAACGAGCATCAGATCTGCAATACAAATCAACGCTCCCCATATAGCATATTTTATCTTCATTTTCATTTCTCTTAAATAGTTATTATGAAAATATTCCTTATATTTAAATATTTGATTCCGAATCAGGTTTCGGCAATACCACATTCTCATCAGTCGGCAAAATATCACTACTATAATAAGAGCTGGCGGGGATCAATCTATTCAACCGTTTATACATATAGAATATCTGCCCTTCACCTAGAAATTCACGACGGGCATCATTTACCAACAAATCTATAAACTCCGATTTATTTGTCACATTATCAAACTTCTTTGATATCCCTCTTCCTTTTTTCACCAATTCCAAATAGCCTCGTGCTTCTTTGGGTTTGGTATCAAAAATCGCTTCAGCAGCAATGTAATACACCTCAGACATACGTATCATAGGGAGCATACGGTTATTTGTTTTCCCTTCATTTGTACTCTCTGTCTGTTTGTTATACTTCAATGTGCGATAATAAAACCCATAATACTTCTCTTCCAATTGATACTTAAACCGCCAGTCGCTATTTATTTCATCCCCATACAGTTCTTTCGCAACATCACCATCAAGACACAAATAATTCTCCTCACTGGCACCATCGGAACCATGATTTATTTCCTGATCCCATTCCACCAACTCCTTTGAAGAATAGAGCCCGAAAATAATATCATTATACATCTTCATATTTCCATTCCTAAAGCCAGACGAATTAGTTGAAGCCTCGAAATAGCCGGTTTTATTTTCTTCATCAATGATTTTCTTGGCTTCTGCATAAGCCTCTGCATTCTTTCCCGCATACAAGAAAACACGAGCCAACTCCGCCGTTACCGCATAATAATTCAGGCGATAGCCTCTGCTTTTTGCAAACAGGCTCTCTGAAACCGTTTCGATATTGAATCTAGCGTTCGCCCCCATACTAGATGTTGCATCCACTTCCTTCAGAATGCGCTGTGCTTCCTTCAAATCAGCAATAATCTGTTCCAAACAATAACTAACAGTTTGATGGTTGTTGACATAGCTAGGATAAACATTAACATAAGGAATGAAAGTACGATCATCTTTCCCGAAACCAACAGATGAAGGAGATGGAGCATAAATACGAAGCAAATCAAATTGTATAAATGCGCGCAATCCGATAGCCTCACCCAAAATCATCTGCCGCTCACCATCAAGTCCACTAAAGAGATTAGGGTCAGCTTTGGCGGCCTGTTGAGCCAATTCATTACAATTGGCAACCACATTCCAAGCAGCATTCCACATGGCATCTGTGACAGGGACTAATTCTGTATTTTTAAACTGAAGCGCTGCCATATTTCTCATAGCTGTTCCACCACCTATACTTGGAGCTTGATCTATATAATAAGACTGCGCCCAGGCATCCATAATGCCCCAAGTAAGGTTACTTCCATACAAATTGAAAGTAGCCATCTTCCGGTAAATACCGTTCGTTGCCGTACGGAAACCATCACCAGAAGAGAACAAATATTCCTCCTTTATCTCATCAGAAGGATAAAGGTCAAGCCAATCTGAACACGAAGAGAGTGTCAAGACTACAAACGCAAAAGAAACAAACGTAGTATATATTTTTCGTATCATAATGGTATACTTAGAATTGTGCTTTAATAGAGAAATCAACCGTCCATGACTTCGGGTAACTTAAACCTCGCTCCTGACGGATAGAATTCCAGTTAATAAAATCGCGTGTACTTGCTTCCAATCGGAGCATATTCATTCCCAAATACTTCTTTATCCATTCCCGATTGAAATCATAGCTTAAAGTTAATGCACTCAAACGCAGATAAGCCTTATCCTGAACGAAGCGTGAAGTCGGCATAGTGGCACTATCGGCATTTTTAATATCTTTAAACTGCGCAATATCTCCCGGCTGTTTCCATCTGTCGGTCAACACACGCAAGTCTACGTTTTGATATTGTATTCTGGCATTCTCCACCCGATCTACCAAAGTCTGATTATACTCCTGCCCGCCCCATTCGTATTGGAAAGCAGCAAATAAGCTCCATTGTTTATAAGCAGCATTAAATCCGATAGAGCCATTGAATTTAGGTTCAGTATTACCAACAGCCACTTCTTGAGTGGCATTCCATGTGTCGGACACACTACCATCACGGTTTAAGAATATTTCCTTACCTGTAGTAGGATCAATACCCAAAGATTTCACAGCCCAAATGGAAGTAAGTGACTGTCCTTCCTCATATTGAGAAATTGGTACTCCATATTTAGAATTATAGCGGCCATACTCTTCATTCACTATATTCTCATAGAATTCTTTTACTCGCTGATTGTAGGCACGTTGAGAATCAGAAATTTTTAGAATCTTATTCTTGTTGTGTGCCATATTTCCCCATAACGCCACCAACCAGTCACGATTACGGAATACTTCGCCACGTACCTGCAACTCAAATCCCTGATTCAGTACTTCACCCATATTGTCTTTATAACTAGAGAAGCCGGAAGTTTGAGACAGGCTGACATCGTTCACCAAATCAATTGTTTTATCATGATAATAATCTGCATCCACTGTCAAACGCCGATTCAAAAATTGCATTTCAATACCTACATTAAACTTATCAGTCTTTTCCCAAGTCAAGTTGTTATTTCCCAAAGCTTTCAACACTGCGCCAAAACCTGTTGCATACCATTCATCAAAAAGCGCTTCGTACATAGTCGTAGCAGCATAAGCTGGAAAACTAGCTTTACCAGTCCGGCCATACGATGCACGTACCTTCAATTTGTTAACTATCTCATTTCCTTTTAGAAACTCATAATTATGAATGTTCACCCCCAAACCTCCGGAGAAGAACGGTGCCCAGCGTTGCTTGGAGCCAAAATCAGATGACCCATCAAAACGAACAGAGAAATCAGCCAAATAAATATCATTCCATGTATAGTTTCCGGTAGCCCATGCACTGACCATGCGTGAAGTACCTTCGGTACGTGACGGCTTTTCATATATTTCGGCTGCATAATTCGATGAATGGAATTGTCCACTCGGGAATCCGCGGTAATGAACGTTTGTCGCATCTGATGAACCAGAAGATGCCTCCCATGCCACAGACAGATTTAAATTATGTTTATTGAAAGAACGTGTATAATATAAAGCTGCATTTGCATTCCAATTCAAACTATTTCCATCATCCACATAGAGGTCACCCAAGTTATGTCCACCTTCATTAGGAGCAGCCGTGGTTTTTGAAGACAGCGGGTCGATAAACCGTTCTCCACTAGAATATTTACGGTTCACACTAAATTGACCTCTAACAGTCCAGTAATCGGTCAGATACCAATTCAAACTCAAATTATTGGATACTTCATCATAAGCACTCCAAGTATAATTGCCAAGAGTCGCTTCGTATAGTGGGTTGTTAGCCTCGCGTAAATTGCTATTCTTCGAGAAGCTCAACCTTTTTCGCAATGTCCCGTCATCATTATAAGGTGTATCATAGGGTTGCAAAATGGTATAGTCACTAAACGAACCATAAGGCGACTCTTTCGATTTAGAATGAGTGAACGATACAGTGTTCTTCACTTGCAAAGACTTCATACGATAATCCAGAGAGAAACCAACACTATAGCGATCACGTCCTGACCCCTTCATCACACCATTCGCTGCATTGTAAGAAGCATCTACACCCCAACGCAAGTTTTGCGTACCTCCCTCTATAAAGAGGCTGTGTTTATGGTCGAATGCATTTCGTAGAGGCAGTACCATCCAATCAGTATCCACACCACGTTGAATTTGTGCAAATCTCTTATTATAATCAAGAATTTGATTTTCCATGTTACTATTATCGAAAAGTCCGGCAAGGCGTTCCATCTCCAGTTTTTCTGAAGCATTTGCCAGATTATAGTCGCTCAAGTCGGGCATTTCCACCGTACCTGTAAAGTTGTAAGAGACACGCACTTCACCTGGTTTCGGAGTGACGGTAGTGATAACTACCACACCGTTAGCGGCACGCGAACCGTAAATAGCGGTAGCTGCAGCATCTTTTAGGATGGTCATGCTCTCTATGCGGCTGGGATCTAAGTCGTATACCTTTTCGATGCTAACTTCAAATCCATCCATAATGAATGTAGGCAGATTGGGATTATTTTCCAGATTCGATTTAGACAATTGATTCTTATCCAAATCTCTGGTACCTACCCCTGAACGTCCACGAATATACATTTCAGGCAATGCGTTCGGATCGGAACCAAACTGCGTATTGCTCATCAAACGAAAAGAAGGGTCGAATGACTGCATGGCATCCAGAACATTGGTTTGCGATACCTTACGCAACTCATCACCTGTTATTTGGGTAGAACTACCAGTAAAGCTTGATTTACGAACATTGCTATATCCGGTTACAACTACATCCTCTAATGTCTTCACATCATCCAACATAGTAATCTCAAGCATCTTCTTACGTGTAGCATCTACCTGAAGAGTCTGTTTCTTCATACCAATAAAAGAGATTTCCAAAGTCACCTTATCATCCTTAACATCCAAAGTAAACTCACCTTCAATATTAGTAGAAGTACCCGTACGAGTACCTTTTACGATGATGCTGGCTCCTGGAATCGGTTCCTTATTCGAATCAATAACCGTACCACGGATACGATTATCACGCTTCTCGGCCTGCAATTTACGAACAACAACAATACCGTCTTTCACCACATAATCAAATCCCTGGGGATTTAAAATCAACTTTAGAGCGACTTCCCATTTCTCATTTTTTGCATTAATTGATACGGGAGGAACTCCTTTAAACATTTGTGAATTATACAACATATTCACTCCTGTTTGTTTCTTCACTGCATCCAAAACAGTCTCAATAGAGACATTGTGCAGGTTTAAAGTTACCGTCTTATCCTGTGACGGTAGAGCCCATGTGCTAAATGTGCAACACACTGCCACTAAAAAACATAGTAGCCATCGTTTTTCTCTCATAAATTAATGATTAAACTTTACCTAATATTCTATTTATTCTTACTCTTTCATTCCATCGTATATCAGCACTTTCCGGCCACTGATTTTATAAGTCAGATCGCCTGTCAGTTCCAAAGCATCCAAGAAAGAATTGATCGTTCCGTAACGTTTCAAACTGCCACTGTAAGTTATGTCGCGTAGATCCGGTGTTTCATAATAAATCTGTATATCATACCAGCGTTCGAATGTCTCCATAATCTCCCCTAAAGAACGGTTTTTAAAGTTGTACACACCATTTACCCAACCGATATACTCATCCAGATCGACTGTACGTTTCTCTGTGCCATTGGCAGAAACTACTGCTTGTTCACCCGGCTGAAGAGTTACCGTTCCGACATTCGGTGCAGAAAATTGAACTTTTCCATGTACCAATGTAGTGTAACAAACGGAAGCATCGGTATAAGCATTCACATTAAACGCCGTACCAAGCACCATCACTTCGCCAAGATGAGTTTGTACCACAAACGGATGAGATTCATCCTGCACAACCTCAAAATAAGCCTCACCTTCCAGAGCTACAATCCTGCGTTTACCCACAAAGCGTACCGGATAAGTCAACTTAGAACCAGCATTCAAATGAACTGTTGTCCCGTCAGCGAGGACCACAGTATTTTCCCCTCCACGTGGTATGACTAGTTCATTTGATATTACCGGCTTCTCTACGACGCTTTTCTCTGTGTATTGTGTTGTGGCGGTCGGTTTATATGACAGCACTCCTTCCTTATATTTTACCTGAACGCCGTCTACTATTACGTTAACTTCTTTCTTATGTACATCAATAATGCTGCCATCGGGTAAAGTCAATTGTGCCTGTTGAACTCCCGGCTGAATCAATGGTCTGCTTTCCTCTTCAATCGAACCATAATTCGACATATAGAAAGATAAACCGATTACTAAAACAACAGCTGCTGCAACAGACCACCAAATCCGGAAAGCACGAGACTTCTTTATTACCTCCGGTTCCGTTTGTCCGATTTTCTGAAGGAAAGATTCATAGGCTTTCTTTGATGAATAATTTTTATATTCTTCAAATGCAACTCTTAATGTCTCACCATTCTGCAATTGTTCATACACTTTTTGTAAGTCCGGGCATTCCGCCAATCGCTTTTCAAGCTCTTGCTGTTCCGATTCATTAGCTTCTCCTAAAAGAGCTTTCTTCATTAAAGCGGCATCTTGATATACATTTTCGAACTTCTTCATCTTATTTTTCCTTTTTAAATCAAACAACTGTTTAATTTGCTTTATTATAGATATACATAACTCACAGAAAAGGGTGACAAAAAGATGATATTTTTTTGAGATAAGAATATAAAGGAGAGGAATTTAGAGGCAAAAATATAACATTATGTCACAATACAGAAGGAATCAGTTCGTTTTTAACAAAGAAAACAAATCTTAAGTAATCAATAAAAAGATAAAGATGTATCAAATTGACTTTTTATCTTTTTAGAGAAATAAACAAAGAATAATAGAATGAACAGAGTCGCCCAGCCTCTCACGAAGGAATTTATAGCTGCGTGTCTTTTGAGTTTTAACAGTATTGATACTTATTTCTAAACGTTCCGCTATCTCTTCCCATGTATGTCCTTCGATTCTCATTAAGATAATCCGGCGTTGCTCGGACGGAAGTTCTTCGATATAGCAATAGAGTTGCCGGATAATTTCTTCTTTCACCGTCAATGCATAAATCATATCTTCGTCCTCCACGCTTTCTTCTTCGGCTAAAGAATTCAATATGGTATCATGAATTTGATTATTGCGTATATATAATAAGGTATTATTATAGCAGGCACGATAAAGATAATTGGTAAGCTCTTTAATATCAGAAAAGGTACGCTTCCCTTCCCATACAGAAATAAAAACGTCTTGTACCAAATCTTCTACCGCATCGGGGACCGGCAATATCTTTGATACATAAACACATAAGGCAGTATAAAAACGATCGTAGAAATCGCCCCACATCTTTTCATCCTTCCGGTTTACTCCCGCTACTATAGTGTCAATTTTATCGTTCATACTGTCACATTACCTGCGAAAAAAGGAAACAGAATTCATAAAAATCGCCGTAACTACTTACTTTTGCGACATTTACGATTGCAAATATATTGTTTTTTTTCAAAAACGCAGACTTTGCCGGCTTACAAAATAGAAAATAAAAAAGTTCTTTCTCATACATAGAGATTTTTTCACTTTCATCTTTCATCTATCACCAGACTTCTTGAAACAGTTTATTCATAGTACTTTCAAGCATGGTGATAGATTGCCGGTAACCTATCACCTTATCTATCATCTATCACCACCATTTATCGCTCTGATTTCTTGGTTTTTCCCTTCAATTTTACCGGGAATCTTGTCCTATGATAGCTACCAGACTTTATTTTTTTGATTTCAAATATGAGTCAGACAAGAGAAATGCTGACAAAACAATCGTAAGCTATAGAACGGCGATTCGTATCCCACAAGACGACAATCTGTTTCATGCTTTGAAACACTCTGTTTCATTACGGGAAACACTTTGTTTCACACCGAGAAACGAATCGTTTCAAACCTTGAAACAAACTGTTTCAAATAGGGTTGAAACTAATTGGATCCAGGCAAATAACAAATTGCCCCAAAAGAAACTCGAACGAGCTTACCATACAGTTCAAATGAAAAGCAAAAGAAAATAATAGTTGGAAATAAAAGGGTACAAAAAAAGAGCGAATCATTCCGCTCCACCTTTAAAGAATCCCCATAAATGGGATTCTTCTTTTTCTTCATCTTTCATTTACTCTTTACCTGAAAACATCTTTCTCCTAATACCTAATCAAAACAATCTTTTTCCTAAAAACTAATCTTAAAATCTAATACCTTAATTTTATAAACTAATACCTTTTAATTATTACCTTTTTCTAATACCTAAAATATAAGTAGTTTCACAACTACACTGCAAAGGTATAGCTGTTTACGAAAACAGCAAAAGCCATCATGCAAAAAATTACATTCAGACTTATTTTTTTGACTTATGTCAAGACGTAGGGTAGATTTTGAGTGTAAACCTCACGTTTATTCCCACAACAATCCGTCTTTTCAACAAATTTCTCCTTTTTACTCTCTAGTTGCATTCATAATTGAGCGAGCACACAACTAACAAAAAGAAAGCAAAACAGGGAATTTAAAACACAATCTATTACCATTCTATTCAAAAACATACAATCACAAAAGCCAAAAAGCCACCTATTTTCGAACAATCTGCCTATTTCTAACCCAAAATTACGGCGATTTTTTCAGTCAAGCCGGATTCCTCCCCGGATTTTCAGAAGCAAAAACAGCTTGAAGATACAAGTCTCGCAACTTTTCCGTAACTTTGCAGCGTTTGATAATAAATAAGATAGGAATGGATTTTAAGTACGACGTAATTGTAATTGGTGCCGGACATGCTGGTTGTGAAGCAGCGGCAGCCGCTGCTAATTTAGGTTCCAAGACTTGTCTCATCACTATGGACATGAACAAGATTGGGCAGATGAGTTGCAACCCGGCTGTAGGAGGAATCGCCAAAGGACAAATTGTACGTGAAATAGATGCACTGGGTGGACAAATGGGATTGGTGACAGATGAAACAGCCATTCAGTTCCGAATTCTAAACCGTTCGAAAGGCCCTGCCATGTGGAGTCCCCGCGCCCAATGCGACCGGGCTAAGTTCATCTGGTCCTGGCGGGAGAAACTGGAAAATACACCCAACCTTCATATCTGGCAAGATACGGTATGCGAACTGCTCGTTGAAAACGGTGAGGTTACCGGATTGGTCACTGCGTGGGGTGTCACTTTCAAAGCGAAATGCGTTGTGCTCACCGCAGGAACTTTCCTCAACGGACTGATGCACGTAGGTCGCCATCAATTACCGGGAGGAAGAATGGCCGAACCGGCTTCTTATCAATTGACCGAATCCATCGCCCGTCACGGCATCACCTATGGAAGAATGAAAACCGGTACTCCAGTACGAATCGATGCACGCAGCGTTCATTTTGACCAAATGGAAACACAAGCCGGCGAATGTGACTTCCACAAGTTCTCTTTCATGAATACCAGCACGCACCACTTAAAGCAACTTCAATGCTGGACATGCTACACTAATGAAGAAGTACATCGGATTTTGCGCGAAGGTTTGCCCGATTCTCCCCTATTCAACGGACAGATACAAAGTATCGGACCCCGCTATTGCCCGAGCATCGAAACCAAGATTGTTACTTTCCCCGATAAAAACCAGCACCAGTTATTCCTGGAACCGGAAGGAGAAACAACACAAGAGTTATATCTTAACGGATTCTCTTCTTCACTTCCGATGGAAATACAAATTGCGGCACTGAAACAAATCCCGGCTTTCAAAGATCTGGTTATCTATCGTCCGGGATATGCTATCGAATATGATTACTTCGATCCGACCCAATTAAAACATACGTTGGAATCGAAGATTATCAAAAACCTATTCTTTGCCGGACAAGTAAACGGCACTACCGGATATGAGGAAGCAGGAGGACAAGGATTGATAGCCGGCATCAATGCGCATATCAACTGCCACGGCGGAGAAGCATTTACTCTAGCTCGCGACGAAGCATATATTGGCGTATTAATCGACGATTTGGTTACCAAAGGTGTGGATGAGCCCTACCGTATGTTTACCTCCCGTGCAGAATATCGCATTTTGCTTCGCATGGACGATGCAGATATGCGCCTGACAGAAAAAGCATTTAAACTTGGATTGGCAAAGGAAGATCGCTATCAATTGGTAAGAAGCAAGAAAGAAGCTGTGGAACAAATCGTCTCTTTCGCACGCAACTATTCGATGAAACCGGCATTAATTAATGATGCTCTCGAAAAGATAGGAACTACTCCCCTACGTCAGGGATGCAAGTTGATAGAAATTCTAAACCGTCCGCAGGTGACAATTGAGAATATAATAGAACATGTTCCGGCGTTTCAACGGGAACTGGAGAAAGCGACAAGTTCGGATCAAGATCGAAAAGAAGAGATTCTCGAAGCGGCTGAAATTTTAATCAAGTATCAAGGATACATTGACAGAGAACGAATGATTGCTGAAAAGCTGGCACGCTTGGAGAGCATAAAGATCAAAGGAAAATTTGATTATTCCACCATTCAGTCCCTATCCACCGAAGCTCGGCAAAAGTTGGCAAAGATAGATCCGGAGACGATTGCGCAGGCGAGCAGAATTCCGGGAGTCTCTCCAAGTGACATCAACGTACTGCTCGTGCTTTCGGGACGATAGGCGGTAACGTTTCACGTGAAACAAATCATTTAAAGAAACGATATAATTCAATGATTATGAGCAAAGAAACACTAATCAAAAGTATTCGGGAAGTACCCGATTTTCCGATCCCCGGAATCCTATTCTACGATGTCACCACCCTATTCAAAGATCCATGGTGCCTGCAAGAATTATCAAACATCATGTTTGATATGTATAAGGATAAAGGGATCACCAAAGTAGTAGGAATAGAATCAAGGGGCTTCATCATGGGACCGATTTTAGCCACCCGCCTGAACGCCGGTTTCATTCCTATCCGCAAGCCCGGCAAGCTCCCTGCAGAAACGATTGAAGAAAGCTATGACAAGGAATACGGAAAGGACACCGTGCAAATTCACAAAGACGCACTGGATGAGAATGACGTAGTTCTATTACACGACGACTTGCTGGCAACAGGAGGCACAATGAAAGCGGCTTGTGAATTGGTGAAAAGATTAAAGCCTAAAAAGGTATATGTAAACTTCATCATCGAACTGAAAGAACTGAATGGAAAATCAGTATTCGGAGACGACGTAGAAGTAGAATCGGTATTGACTTTATAAAGGATTTGCATCTATTTGCAGCGAATATGTCAAAAGTAAGCAGCTAGCGATCTCTCATACCTAACGATTATGAATGTAGAACCGGAAAGCAAAAGCAAAACCAATGAATATCTGAAAGGGATTGTAGCCAACCTTCCCGAGAAACCGGGTATTTACCAATACCTGAATACGGAAGGAACGATTATATACGTTGGAAAGGCAAAAAATCTAAAGAAAAGAGTCTATTCTTATTTCAGCAAAGAGCATGAGCCGGGAAAGACACGAGTACTGGTCAGTAAAATCGCTGATATTCGCTATATCGTAGTCAACACAGAAGAAGATGCGTTATTGCTGGAGAATAATCTGATAAAGAAATATAAGCCGCGCTACAACGTTCTGTTAAAGGACGACAAGACCTACCCTTCTATTTGCGTGCAGAATGAATACTTTCCGAGAGTCTTCAAAACAAGAAAGGTTATCAGGAACGGCTCCTCTTATTATGGCCCGTACAGTCACATTCCATCAATGTATGCGGTATTGGACCTGATAAAGCATTTATATCCCTTGCGCACATGCAATTTAAACCTAAGTCCGGAAAACATACGGGCGGGCAAATTTAATGTATGTCTGGAATATCATATAAAAAACTGCGCCGGGCCATGCATCGGTCTGCAATCACAGGAGGATTATCTCAAAAACATAGATGAAATCAAAGAAATCCTGAAAGGGAATACACAAGATATCAGTCGTATGTTGCTGGAAAGGATGCAGACGTTGGCTAGCGAAATGAAGTTTGAAGAGGCGCAGAAAGTGAAAGAGAAATATCTCCTGATAGAGAGTTACCGCTCCAAATCAGAGGTAGTAAGTGCTGTATTGCACAATATCGATGTATTCTCAATCGAAGAGGACGAGTCGAACTCTGCTTTCATCAATTATCTGCACATTACAAATGGTGCCATCAATCAGGCTTTCACGTTCGAATATAAAAAGAAGCTGAACGAATCAAAAGAGGAGCTTCTGACGCTTGGTATTATTGAAATGCGGGAACGCTATAAAAGCCAATCCAGAGAGATTATAGTGCCTTTTGAACTCGATTTGGAGTTAAACAATGTCGTATTTACCGTTCCACAGCGGGGAGATAAGAAGAAATTGCTGGATCTTTCGGTTCTAAACGTGAAACAGTACAAGGCCGATCGCCTAAAACAGGCGGAAAAATTGAATCCGGAGCAAAGAAGCATGCGTTTAATGAAAGAAATTCAGCAAGAGTTGCATTTGGAAAGACCGCCGCTACAAATCGAGTGTTTTGATAACTCAAACATACAGGGTTCTGATGCCGTGGCAGCCTGTGTTGTATTTAAGAAGGCCAAGCCATCAAAGAAAGATTACCGGAAATACAATATAAAGACGGTTGTAGGGCCTGATGACTATGCTTCCATGAAAGAGGTCGTCAGAAGGCGTTATCAACGCGCTATCGAAGAGAATTCTCCTCTACCCGACCTGATTATCACTGATGGTGGAAAAGGTCAAATGGAGGTCGTCAGAGAAGTCATTGAAGACGAACTGAATCTGGCTATTCCTATTGCCGGACTAGCAAAGGACAACCGCCACCGCACATCGGAACTGCTTTTTGGATTTCCTCCGCAGACGATTGGTATCAAACAGCAAAGCCCATTATTCCGTCTGCTGACACAGATTCAAGATGAAGTACACCGTTTTGCTATTAGTTTCCATCGTGATAAACGCAGCAAAAGACAAGTTGCGTCCGCACTGGATAATATCAAAGGTATTGGAGAAAAGACAAAAACAGCACTTTTGAAAGAGTTTAGGAGCGTAAAACGAATAAAAGAAGCCTCTTTTGAGGAGATTGCCGTTATCATCGGAGAAGCGAAAGCCAAGACCGTAAAAGAGGGATTAAACAATGAATCATCAAAAAATGAATAAGAAGCCGGCGGAGTGGAGCCAGTTATCTTCCTATCATTTTTAGCCGCGGATTACACAGATTGCACGGATTTCACGGTTAAATTACTAAAAACCGCGTTATCCGTGCAATCTGTGTAATCCGTGCCTAAATAATAAGCCATTAAAGCTTTCGGCAAAACCTTATAATATTTTCCTGTCAACACACCGTTTTCTCTTTCGAATTTTGTAAATTTGCCTTTCCTAACCACGAAATAGAATAAATAACAATGCGAATAGTTATACAACGGGTAAGCCATGCGTCAGTAACCATTGAAGGACACTGCAAATCGTCCATCGGAAAAGGGATGCTGATATTAGTTGGCATCGAAGAATCAGACGGGCAGGAAGACATCGACTGGCTCTGCAAAAAGATAGTAAATCTACGTATCTTCGACGATGAAAATGGGGTGATGAACAAGTCTATTTTAGAAGATGGAGGCGAAATTTTAGTTATCAGCCAGTTCACGCTACACGCTTCTACCAAAAAGGGAAATCGCCCCTCCTACATCAAAGCTGCCAAACCGGATATCTCTATCCCACTCTACGAGCAATTCTGCAAAGATTTAAGCGGTGCACTGGGAAAAGAAATAGGCACAGGAATCTTCGGAGCAGACATGAAAGTTGAACTTTTAAACGACGGTCCTGTTACTATATGCATGGATACCAAAAACAAAGAATAGATATTCCATACTAATCATTAATCACTAATCATTAAAAAAATGACTCTGGAAGAAGCACAGAAACAAGTGGACCAATGGGTGAAAACATACGGTGTCCGCTACTTCAGCGAGTTGACCAATATGGCAGTCCTGACGGAAGAAGTAGGAGAACTGGCCCGTGTCATGGCCCGCAAATATGGCGACCAATCCTTCAAGGAAGGAGAAAAAGACAACATAGATGAAGAAATAGCAGACGTCTTATGGGTGCTTCTCTGCATCGCCAACCAGACGGGAGTAGACATCACTGACGCTTTCCGGAAAAGCATGGAGAAGAAAACGAAACGAGATAATAAAAGACATATCAACAACCCAAAACTGAAAGATCATGGAAGAGAATAACTCACAGCCCAACAAGTACAAGGCCGCATTGGCAAAGTATAATACCAATCTGAGCGATGCAGATATTCAAGCTCGCGTAGCTGAATTGATTGAGAAAAAAGTGCCGGAGAACAACACGGAAGACGTTAAGAAATTCCTGTTCAACTGCATTGATCTGACCACCCTGAACAGTACGGACAGCGACGAAAGCGTGATGCACTTTACTGAAAAAGTCAATCAGTTTGACGACGAATATCCTGATCTGAAAAACGTAGCAGCCATCTGTGTGTACCCCAACTTTGCAGCCATCGTTAAAAACACGCTGGAAGTAGACGGAGTCAATATCGCCTGTGTATCAGGAGGTTTCCCCTCTTCACAGACATTCATTGAAGTGAAAGTGGCAGAAACAGCACTGGCCATTGCAGACGGTGCAGACGAAATAGATATTGTGATTTCCATCGGCAAGTTCCTTAGCGGAGACTACGAAGGAATGTGCGAAGAAATACAGGAACTAAAAGAAGTTTGCAAGGAACACCACCTTAAAGTAATCCTCGAAACAGGCGCATTAAAGAGTGCTTCCAACATCAAGAAAGCCTCTATCCTATCCATGTATTCGGGCGCAGACTTCATCAAGACATCTACCGGAAAGCAGCAGCCTGCCGCCACGCCAGAAGCCGCTTACGTGATGTGTGAAGCTATCAAAGAATACTATCAGAAGACAGGAATCAAGATTGGATTCAAACCGGCAGGTGGTATCAACACCGTTAACGATGCGATTATTTACTACACTATTGTAAAAGAACTATTAGGTGAAGAATGGCTGGATAATCAACTGTTCCGCTTGGGAACCAGCCGTTTAGCCAACCTCCTCCTTTCCGACATCAAAGGCGAAGAAATCAAGTTCTTCTAAAAATTAAAGGCTACATTAGCAATCAAATACGCCTTACCGCGCGACTCCCGTATCACGGGAATCGACGCGGTATTTTTTATTTAAGAAAAACTAAAGATAGTTACTGGGCAATTCGGAAAAATAATTATCTTTGTAAATGGTTTAGCGATGAAAATATAGCTAATTAGTTATATTAGAGAACGTTTCATTTATTACCAGTTCCTGGAATTCGGCAAAATTCAAAGTTATGAATGGTAATAAGCAAACGGGTCTCACGCACCTTCATGTATATAATTTTGTTATATATCGAATGGGGCGTGGGACTGTTGCTTGTATACTCATAACGGCTTGCCGAAGCCTCAGGAAAATACATGGCAACAGTTCTCACGCTTTTCATGAACTTTATGGAGGTATTAAGGATGGACGCTTACACGAGAACCTTACGATTCAATCACAACCCTCTGAATCTCATCCTCGGAACAGAGAAAAAGAAGGGACTACGCATCGGTTATATGGAAGCCGGACTGCAAGGCTTCTATCTCAACTCCATGGAGACCGGAGTCCATCCACAAAAGCTATCCAGACTGCTGACAGAAGAGTTCCACTGCACCAATACCGAGTCCGTCACTGGATTATTCCAGTTCCTGATTAACGAAGGAGACAGGGTCTCCTACCAGATTATGCTCCCCTATCTGCTCTCCACAGAGAACATCAACGAGTTCGAAAGTATCATCCAAAAGCGCTTTTTCGGAGTAGAACGCTTCATTCAGCAAGGAAAGAATCTATACAAATTCGTGAAATATACAGAGGAAAGAAGAGACCCGATTATATGGATAAATGACTTAGAAAAAGGGATTATCGGATGGGACATGGGATTGCTTGTCAGCTTGGCGCGCGCCTCCCAAACATGCGGGCACATCAGCAAAGAACAAGCCTGGAAGTACATAGAACAAGCAGCCCAATTATGTTCGTTAGATCTTCATACAGCTGAAGAAATAGACAAGAGTTTCCTTTTAGGAAAAGCGATGAAATCGGGAAAGATAGAAGATTGGGATCGATTATTATCGTGCTATTCACTCCTGGGCAGGCACAGGAAGTAACTATTTTTCGCGGTCTACCACGTAATCCAAGTAAGCCCGGAGAGCTACACAAATATCAGATTCCGGCAAAGAAGCCAGTAAATCAAAAGCCTTTTGCTTATATACATTCATCGTCTGAACGGCATATTCAATGCCCCCGTTTTCTTTGATAAACGAGATCAAATGGGCAATTTCATCGAGAGTAGCTGCACCCTCCTTTACCTTGATTGCCAATTCTTGCGCCTCATCGTTTTTTGTTGTGTTCAATACATACAAAGCGGGCAATGTCAGTTTACCTTCAAGCATATCATTACCTGTCGGTTTGCCAATCTCTCTATTATCAAAGTAATCGAAAATATCATCTTTTATCTGAAAGCAGATACCAATATATTCGCCCAACAAACGAGCTAGTTCGGCTTCTCCCTCCCCTACACCTACCGAAAAAGCGGCAGCTTTCGTACAGGCGGCAAAAAGAGCGGCAGTCTTCTTACGGATTACATCAAAGTAAACCTCCTCAGAAAAGCTATGATTACTTACATTTGAAAGCTGAAGCAACTCACCGTCAGCAAGATCCTGCCCAAGAGTAGACACCAGTTGAATAATGCGGTGACTATTCGTCAGTTCGGCATGCACCAGACTGGTTGCCAGTAGATAGTCGCCCGTCAACACGGCTACTTTATTATTAAAGATAGCATTCACCGAGAGTTGTCCACGGCGTTCGGTACTTTCATCCACGACGTCGTCATGTACTAAACTGGCTGTATGAAGAAGTTCCAATGAAACAGCTGCATGAAGAGTGGAAGGACATACAGCACCATAAAGACGTGCCACCAGCAAAACAAGAATAGGACGCATCATCTTACCATTCCTCTGCCGTATGTGAGATACGACACTATCGAGCAATGCATTTGAACTGGAGAGAGAACTATCAAAAAGTTCTTTGAAGTCTCTCAGTTCTGCTTCAATCGGAGTTCTGATGAGTGAGATGCTGTCCATTAATTACACAATTTGAGCACAAAAGTAATAATAAAACGCTGAATACCGTATTTTTTTGTACTTTTACCATGAAAAATTAATTAAATCTATGGATTCAAGTAATAAATTATTTCTTTTAGACGCTTATGCACTGATATACCGGGCGTATTACGCCTTTATTAAGAACCCAAGAATCAATTCCAAAGGATTCAACACTTCAGCTATACTGGGTTTTGTAAACACCCTCGAAGAAGTGCTGAAAAAAGAGAATCCCACTCATATAGGAGTAGCCTTCGACCCTGCAGGACCTACCTTCCGCCACGAAGCTTTCGAACAATATAAAGCGCAGCGTGAAGAAACTCCGGAAGCGATCCGTCTTTCCGTACCTATTATAAAGGATATTATTCGTGCTTACCGCATCCCTATTCTGGAAGTTGCAGGCTACGAAGCCGACGACGTGATAGGTACGCTTGCCACCGAAGCCGGCCGCCAAGGTATCACCACCTATATGATGACTCCCGACAAAGATTACGGACAGTTGGTAAGCGACAAGGTATTTATGTACCGTCCCAAGCACACAGGAGGTTTCGAAGTGATGGGTGTTGAAGAAGTGAAAGCCAAGTTTGACATTCAGTCTCCGGCACAAGTGATTGACATGCTCGGACTGATGGGAGACTCTTCGGATAATATCCCCGGATGTCCCGGAGTAGGAGAAAAGACTGCTCAAAAACTGATTTCCGAATTCGGAAGCATCGAAAATTTATTAGAGCATACCGACCAACTGAAAGGTGCACTGAAAACAAAAGTGGAAACGAACCGGGAAATGATTACTTTCTCGAAATTCCTCGCCACGATTAAAATCGATGTGCCCATCCAACTTGAAATGGATTCTCTTGTCCGCGAAGAAGCAGACGAAGATTCACTTCGCAGTATTTTCGAAGAACTGGAATTTAGAACGCTCATCGATCGGGTACTAAAAAAAGAGGTTTCCGGAAATGGAATAACCTCCACTCCCGGAAGCAAAGTAGCCACCGGAAAAAGCGCCCCCTCTCCTCTTCCACTTTTCCCCGAAGAAGGAGGCGGAATACAAGGCGATTTGTTTGCGAATTTCACGCCCAATGAGCCGGATGAAGCAAAAAAATCGAATCTAGAGACGTTAGAATCGCAGCCACACAACTATCAACTCATTGATACAGAGGAGAAAAGAAGAGTAATCATTCAAAAGTTACTTACATCAAAAATTCTCTCGTTAGATACGGAAACCACCGGAACCGAACCAATGGATGCCGAATTGGTCGGAATGAGTTTTTCCATTGCCGAAAATGAAGCATTTTATGTTCCTGTTCCATCAGATCGGGACGAAGCGTTAAAAATCGTAAAAGAGTTCCGCCCGGTCTTCGAAAATGAGAATTCGTTAAAAGTCGGACAGAATATCAAGTACGATATGATCGTTCTTCAAAATTATGGTGCAGTAGTAAAAGGTCCGCTTTTCGATACGATGATCGCTCACTATGTTCTTCAACCGGAGCTTCGTCATGGTATGGATTACCTGGCAGAAATTTATCTGCATTATCAGACCATCCATATTGACGAACTGATAGGCCCCAAAGGAAAGAATCAGAAGAACATGCGCGACCTCGACCCGAAAGATGTATATCTGTACGCTTGCGAAGATGCGGACATCACTCTGAAATTGAAAAACGTATTGGAGAAAGAGCTGAAAGAGAATGACGCCGAACGTTTATTCTATGATATAGAAATGCCTCTTGTTCCGGTATTAGTCAATATCGAACGGAACGGAGTATTGCTGGACACGGAAGCACTGCAACAATCATCCGCTCATTTCACCGCCCAGATGGAGCAAATCGAAAAAGAAATCTACGAACTGGCCGGTGAGACCTTCAACATCGCTTCACCCAAGCAAGTCGGCGAAGTCTTGTTTGACAAGCTGAAGATTATAGAAAAAGCAAAAAAGACCAAGACCGGGCAGTATGTCACCTCGGAAGAAGTGCTCGAAAGCCTCCGGCATAAACATCCTGTGGTAGAAAAGATTCTGGAACATCGCGGACTGAAAAAGCTATTGGGCACGTATATCGATGCGCTTCCCCTACTTATCAACCCACGCACAGGAAGGGTGCATACCTCTTTCAACCAGACTGTAACCGCTACGGGACGCCTTAGCTCAAGTAACCCGAATTTACAGAATATCCCTATCCGCGACGAGAATGGAAAAGAAATCCGTAAAGCATTCATCCCCGATGAAGGCTGCCTCTTCTTCTCTGCCGACTATTCGCAGATCGAATTGCGTATTATGGCACACCTTAGCGAGGATAAGAATATGATTGATGCTTTCCTTAGCAACCACGATATTCATGCTGCCACCGCTGCCAAAATCTATAAGATTGATCTGAAAGATGTAGATTCCGACATGCGCCGTAAAGCCAAGACTGCCAATTTCGGTATCATCTATGGCATATCCGTATTTGGTCTTGCCGAACGGATGAATGTAGACCGCAAAGAAGCCAAAGAACTAATCGACGGTTACTTTGAAACTTATCCGGGAGTGAAAGCCTATATGGACAAAAGTATTCAGGTGGCCCAGGAAAAAGGTTATGTAGAAACAATTTTCCACCGGAAACGCTTCTTGCCGGACATCAACTCCCGCAATGCCGTTGTACGCGGATATGCGGAACGAAATGCCATCAACGCCCCTATCCAGGGAAGTGCGGCAGATATTATAAAAGTAGCAATGGCACGTATCTATCAACGGTTCCAGGCCGAAGGAATACAAGCCAAAATGATCCTACAAGTACATGACGAATTAAACTTCAGCGTTCCTGTCAATGAAAAAGAGCGTGTAGAAGAAATTGTCATCGAAGAAATGGAGAAAGCATACCGCATGCACGTCCCCTTGAAAGCAGATTGCGGATGGGGCAAAAACTGGCTTGAGGCACATTAAACCATCAAGTGGATAAAGGCCACCTCAATAAGGAATTGCTATCTTTTAGATACTAATTGCGCAGGGAGACTCCACCCTATCCGGGGTTTCCGCTTACAAAATAGAAGCAAGTATAGATAATAACATTATTTAACTCATTATCCAGAAAGCTAGAAAAAGGAATCCTTTTTCGACGAAGTGATTCATTCTATATCCGGCAGATTGACTGCCGGATATTTTTTTGTCACCAATCTTGGCAAAAAGCAACCTATCCTCCGCCCCACCCATTGACATTTTGACAATATTTCATCTTCTAAAATGCATAAATACCAAATTAATATGTAGATTTGCAGCGTAAAACCAATACATTTGATAGACAAATGAAAGTATAACTCAAAACTTAAATAGCCATGAAAGCAAAAGTATCTTTAAAAATGTTCGTTTTATCTGCAGCTCTTCTTGTTGTATCGCTTGCTACTTCTGCACGTAGCTACGACAATCAATTGATTTATAATCCAATCGAAGAGAATGGTATGACAGTAGGACAGACCGTTTACAAAATGGACGGAAACACACTTGCCAACTACATGAAGTACAACTACAAGTACGATGACAATAAACGTATGATTGAAAGCGAAGCCTTAAAGTGGAATAACAACAAGGACGAATGGGAAAAAGACCTACGCATCAACTATACGTATGAAGGCAAGACCGTTACTACCAATTATTATAAATGGAACGCTAAAAAACAAGCCTATATACTGGTACCCGAAATGACTGTTACGATGGATAATACAAATATGTAACATAAACTCTCTCTCATTCTAATATTCTAACAAAAAAGATACGCCGCTTCTGCTGAAGAAGTGGCGTATTGCAATTTATAAGGTCTACATTACAAAACAAAAAAACGCTCTTGCAGTTCTTTCAGATAACTTCGAGAAATCATCAGATCGTTTTTATCGTGAAAAGGCGGATAGAGTTGACAACACTTACCATCAACCATTGCCAAATAATTAACATTTACAATAGCCGATTGGCTAATCTGCACAAAAGCTTGTGAATAACTGATAATATCTTCTGCTTTTGTATTCCGCTTCAAATTCAGGCGAGTCTGATTGAACAAGACTACCTGCCATTGACGTTTGTCTTTCAGATACTCAAAAAAGCCGATTTCTTCCAGGCGTAAAAGCTTGAAACCCGTCACTGTGCTAATCATAAACATGCCTTGTTGTGGCATTAATGCACTGATAGAAGAGGCAAAAGAAGGCAAAAGAGGAAGCGCAGCAGAGGTCATTGCCTTCCGGTAACGCTCCATAATCACTTTCAGGTCTTCCGCCTCAAAAGGCTTTAACAGGAAGTCGAAAGCCGACTCACGCAATGCCTGAAGCAAGTATTTATCATAAGAGGTGTAAAACACCACCTTCATATCCCACAAAATATCCTCTCTAATTTCACTTAGCAGGTTAAGCCCCAATGTATCCGGAAGCTCCACATCGAGAAACAATAAATCCGGATGCAACTCCATAATCATCTTTTTACCCTTTGCACCATTCCCTGCAATTCCTTTTACTTCAAATTCACGATAGGGCTCTAACTCGCGGCGCAAAGCATCAATCGCTGTACGTTCATCGTCAACGATGACTACCTTATACTTTTCTTCTGTCTCCATCATAAATCATAAGAAAAACGAAACGGGATATATACCGACACTTCCGTACCGGTTTGTCCATCGCTTCTGTTGGTTATATTAAAACGTATTTTATCACTCTTGTTCTTTGTATTCAGTAATTGAATGGTCTGATACAACACTTTCAATCCTGTACCAGTACCCTGTGTGGCGGAAACTACCTGCGGGAGATACCCGCGTCCGTTGTCGGTAACCGTTATACGAATCCCATTTGTTTCACGGGAAACATATACACTTAGTTCCTTTTTTCCGTCCTTTCCCGCCAGTCCATGCTTAATCGCATTTTCTACCGGAATTTGTACAATCATAGAAGGAATCATGATGCGGGTTGCATCCAATCCGTCCTCCACTGTGACCGTCGCTACAAAATCCTCCCCCACACGTCCACGCTCCAATTCGATGTATGTACGCACGAAATCCAGTTCGTCTTGCAAAGATACACTCAACTTCTCGGTCAGTTCGAGGCTCCGACGAAGATACTTCACCAGCTCCATCAGATTATGTTTCACTTCTTCCGAGCCGTTAAACTGGTTGATTTCACGTCCCAATACATTAAAAGTGAAATGAGGAGAAATACGGCTCCGCAAGTTCTCCATGCGAACCCGGTTGATTTGCTGGAAGAAACGCTGACGAAGAAACTCCCTCTTTTTACGCATATACCAGACCACCACCACTACTCCCGCCACAAGCAGCACGCAGACAAGCACCCAGATAAATACGCTCAATTTGAGCACCCTCATCTCTCCTGCCTGTCGCTGAATCTGCATTTCTTTACGAAGCACGATTGTATCTTGCCGGTAGCGCATATCCAGTTCGGCAACACGCATCTGTACTCGTTCGCTACGAATAGAATCATCCAGATGACAATCGCGTTTCAGATACTCATAGGCATGACGGTAATCACCAATCTGTTCAAAATAATGTTGTAGATACTGATTGCGTATAGTCAGCATATTGGCGTCAAGATGACCGACAGGAGCAGTCCGGGCAATCATTGTTTTCGCTTGAGCTATATTTCCTTTCTTCAATGCCAGTTCAATCATCTGGGTTTCGATGTAATGTACGGCCGAGTTATGCTGTATATCGGAGAAGAATCGATAACTCTCGTCCAGACAGACCTGTGCGGAGTCCAGTTTGTCAGTCAACAGGTACAGTTCTCCCAGGTTTACTTTGATAAAATTCTGTTCAAACACCATCTGCGGATAAGAAGAGACGAGCACATTGGCCCTGCGCATATATTTCAAGGCTTCTTGATAGTCTTTCCGGTAATAATAATGATTACCGCGATTGTTGAGATAAGTCCATCGTTCGCTCACGTTCATCTCATCGAAATACTGTCCGGCCAATTCATAGTAATGATTGGATAAATCGAAATCCCGCAGCTCCATATAGGTTTGCCCTAATCCGTAGTAGACAGGGAATTTCGCGTGCTCGGACAAGTTTAGCGAATCACAGAGAAACAGGGCACGACGATAATACGAAGCAGTGTGTGCCAAGTCACTGCGATGCAGGTAGGCATCAGCAGTATTGATACAAATATCCGGGAGCAGGTGTAGTTTCTTTCCTTTCAGGCGATATTCGTAGGCTTTCTTATAGTCGGTAATTGCAGAATCAGGGCGGTTCAGTTGCATCCACACGTTGCCTTCGATATTATAAACATCGGATAATACATCATTCCATTGGGGAGATTGGAGAGATTGGGAAGCATTGCGGGAAAATTCCTTTACCCGACGGTTGTAATAGAGTATAGAATCAAAATCGGAAGAGACAAAGAATGTTTTCCCATAAAGGGCAAGCAGACGATAGTAGACCTGGGAATCTTGCGCCTGTGTCAGTGCGTCAAGCACCTGTGAGCGGGAATAATGCACATTGGAAAACAAAGAATCCTGTATACGAACTTCCAGAGAATCAACCAACACCTGTTCGCACGAAGAGTTATTGCGGTATCTATCAGCATATCCGCAACTCAACAACATCAACAACCCCAACAGTCCAAATAGTTTCATAGCAGTCTTCCGATTCATCAGTCCCCTTATTCATGTCATGTTTTGAATGTGACAAAAATACATTATTTATCCTGAATCCCAGCGAATTTTATTATTTTTTTTAATACCTTTGTGCCCATATAAATATGAGTAACTGACCTAATGAGTCCACTGAACTTCACCCACATTTTGACACAGGCAGTCGATGAGCTATCGGAAAGCGAATCTTATAAAGGACTGTTTCATCAGCACAAAGATGGCGAACCACTGCCCTCTGCTAAAGTCTTGTATGAAATTATTGAGCTTTCACGCTCCATTCTCTTCCCCGGATATTACGGAAATTCTACTATTAACAGCCGGACAATTAATTATCACATCGGCGTCAACATTGAAAAATTGTTTGATTTACTTTGTGAGCAAATCCTGGCCGGATTGTGTTTTAGCACTTCCATAGAGGGGAAATGCAACGTCTGCTCCGACTCGAAACGGGAAGAGGCTGCACGTCTTGCTGCTAAATTCATCAGTAAGCTACCTGCCATGAGAAGAATATTGGCAACCGATGTGGAAGCCGCCTATAACGGCGATCCGGCTGCCGAAAGTTATGGAGAGGTAATTTTCTGCTATCCGGCCATTAAAGCGATCAGCAATTACCGTATCGCGCATGAACTGCTGGAACTGGGTGTTCCTTTGATTCCCCGCATCATCACGGAGATGGCGCATAGCGAAACGGGAATTGATATCCATCCGGCCGCAAAGATTGGCACTCACTTCACTATCGACCACGGTACGGGTGTCGTTATCGGTGCCACGAGTATTATCGGAAATAACGTCAAGCTATATCAGGGCGTCACACTGGGAGCCAAGAGTTTCCCGCTGGATGCCGACGGAAAACCAATCAAGGGAATCCCCCGCCATCCGATCCTGGAAGACAATGTGATTGTTTATTCCAATGCTACTATTTTGGGAAGAATCACCATCGGACGTGACGCAACCGTAGGCGGTAATATCTGGGTAACGGAGAATGTTCCTGCAGGAGCAAGAATCGTACAAACTAAAGCAAAAAAATAAAATCAAAAGAATCTATATGAGCGAACAATTCGAGATGATAGCCAAGACTTTCCAGGGACTGGAAGAGATACTTGCAGAAGAACTGACAGCATTAGGAGCCAACGACATTCAAATAGGACGCCGCATGGTTTCATTCACAGGAGATAAACGTATGATGTATAAGGCGAATTTTTGCCTTCGCACCGCCATCCGTATCCTGAAACCAATTAAAAACTTTACAGCCAAAGATGCCGATGAGGTTTATAATCAAATACAGGCTATTCCATGGGAAGAATATCTCGATGTGAACAAGACGTTCGCTATCGATGCAGTAGTATTCAGCGATGAGTTCCGCCATTCGAAATTCGTTTCGTATAAGGTGAAAGATGCGATTGTGGATTATTTCCGTGATAAAACAGGAAAACGTCCGTCGGTACGTATCAACAATCCGGATGTACTTCTGAATATTCATATTGCACAGACTACCTGTACGTTGTCTTTGGACTCGTCCGGAGAATCACTTCACCGTCGCGGTTATCGCCAGGAAGCAGTAGAAGCCCCGTTAAATGAGGTATTGGCTGCCGGCATGATTCTAATGACCGGATGGCGCGGAGAGTGTGATTTGATCGACCCGATGTGTGGTTCGGGTACTATCCCTGTTGAAGCGGCACTGATTGCTAAGAATATCGCTCCGGGAGTATTCCGTAAAGGGTTTGCTTTTGAGAAATGGGTAGATTTCGATGCGGATATGTTCGATGAGATTTACAATGATGACAGTCAGGAGCGCGAATTTGCTCATAAGATTTACGGATACGATAACAATCCGAAAGCTAATGAGATTGCGACTCATAATATAAAAGCTGCCGGTGTATCGAAAGACATCGTGTTGAAGCTGCAGCCGTTCCAGCAGTTTGAACAGCCGCAGGAGAAGTCGATTATCATCACTAACCCGCCATACGGTGAACGTATTTCCACTAATGATTTGCTTGGACTTTATCAGATGATCGGTGAACGTCTGAAACATGCGTTTGTAGGAAATGAAGCATGGGTGCTTTCTTATCGGGAAGAGTGTTTCGATCAGATTGGTTTGAAAGCAAGTCAGAAAGTTCCTTTGTTCAATGGACCGTTGGAGTGTGAGTTCCGCAAATATGAGATTTTTGACGGAAAATACAAAGAGTTCAAGAGCCAGGAAGAGGGAGAAGAAAAGAAAGAGGCTGAAGGAGAACAGACTCCAAGATTCAGAGAAAAAAAAGAATTTAAGCCACGCCGCGAAGGTGAATTCAAACCGCGTCGGGATGGTGAATCCAGACCTCGCAGAGAGGGAGAATACAAGCCACGCAGAGAAGGTGGTGAGTTCAAAGGTGGCGATGGAAGAGATAGAAAGCCGCGGGGAGAGTTTCGTGGAGGAAGAGATTCAAGAGGACCGAGAGAGTTTAAAGGAAATCGGGAGCCGACGATTCCGAAGAAGGAAGAGGAATAAACAATTCTAATTCCAACAACTTATTCACCCTGTAATTCGCTAGTTAATAATTAATTAAAAACTTGAAGTTCCAAATTGGAACTTCAAGTTTACACCATAGTTCTAATGTTCAGTCACAAATTGGAACCTGTCTAAACAAAAAAAGATGGATGATATAGCCATTATAGAAAACAAAATATACGAAATCAGAGGGCAAAAAGTTATGCTTGACTTTGATTTGGCAGAAATGTATGGAGTTGAGACTAAACGCCTCAAGGAACAAGTACGTCGTAATATTGAACGCTTTCCTGCTGAATTCATGTTCGAGCTAACAAAAGAAGAAGTTGCAATTTCAAGGTCGCAAATTGCGACCTTGAAAACAGGACAAGGATATAACATCAAATATCTTCCGTTTGCATTTACTGAATATGGTATAGTTATGTTATCCAGCGTCCTCAAATCCAAGACCGCTGTGGAAGTAAATATCAATATTATCCGTGCTTTTGTACGTATGCGCCAATATCTTCTATCCAATATACCTAAAAAGGAGTTGGAAGAATTAAAACAACGCATCGAATATCTCGAAGAAGATATTACCTCTGATAGGGAAAGTTACGAAAAACAATTTGACGACCTATTTAATGCCTTTGCTAAAATAAGTGCAATTATCCAATCAAGACAGACTCCTTTGGACAGAGTAAAAATAGAAGGATTTAAAACAAATAATAAAGAAAAGAGCAATGAGTAAAATTGGAAAAAGAGCCATGCTTTTATTGTTGGCACTACCAATCGGATTCAATGTTATGGCACAAGAAACCAAAAAGCCGACACTGGAAGAATTGATTCCGGGTGGCGAGAGTTACCGCTATGCAGACAACCTGTACGGACTGCAATGGTGGGGTGACGAATGTATCAAGCCGGGCGTAGATACCCTTTATTCGATTCAACCCAAAACGGGGAAAGAAACAATGGTTATCACTCGTGAACAGATCAACAAAGTGCTTGAAGAGAACAAGGCAGGAAAGTTATCACACTTGTATTCCGTCAGTTTCCCATGGGCCGATAAGCCACAAATGCTATTCACGATAGCAGGAAAGTTCATTGTATATGATTTCAAGAGCAATCAAGTTGTCAGCACTCTCAAAACAAAAGACGGAGCGGATAATGAAGACTATTGCGCAGCCAGTGGAAACGTAGCATACACGATAGGTAACAATCTATATGTGAACGAAAAAGCGGTAACCAATGAACCCGAAGGCATCGTTTGCGGGCAAACAGTACACCGCAATGAATTCGGTATCAACAAAGGCACTTTCTGGAGCCCGAAAGGCAACCTGCTCGCTTTCTACCGTATGGACGAGAGCATGGTGACACAATACCCGCTTGTAGACATCACTGCACGCGTAGGCGAAGTGAACAATGTACGTTATCCGATGGCAGGCATGACGAGCCATCAGGTAAAAGTAGGCATTTACAATCCTGCCACAGGCAAAAGCATTTATCTGAACGCAGGTGATCCCACAGACCGTTATTTCACCAATATCAGCTGGTCACCGGATGAAAAAAGCCTCTACCTGATTGAAGTAAACCGTGACCAGAACCACGCCAAACTTTGCCAGTACAACGCAGAAACAGGAGAACCGATGGGCGTTCTCTACGAAGAAATGCATCCTAAATACGTGGAGCCACAAAACGCAATCGTATTTTTGCCGTGGGACCCTACCAAGTTCATCTATCAAAGTCAGCGTGACGGCTACAATCATCTTTATCTCTTTGATGCCAATGCAGCCAACATGAAAGGTGAAACTTATAACAGCGCCAACGGTGGTACTTACTTCCAGGCCGGCAAAGTCAAACAACTGACCAAAGGCAACTGGCTGGTCAGCGACGTCCTGGGATTCAACACAAAGCGTAAAGAAATCATCTTCACAGCCGTAGAAGGCTTGAGAAGCGGACATTTCGCTGTAAACGTGAGCAATGGAAAAATAAGCCAACCGTTCGAGAACTGCAAAGAAAGCGAACATAGCGGCATGCTTAGCGCTTCCGGCACTTATCTTATCGACCGTTATTCAACAAAAGACCAGCCTCGCATCATCAACCTGGTAGACACCAAAAACTTCAAAGAAACAGCCAATCTGCTGACTGCTGAAAGCCCTTACGAAGGCTACCAAATGCCAAGCATCGAAACCGGAACAATCAAAGCGGCAGACGGCACCACCGACCTGCATTATCGCCTGATGAAACCGGCCAACTTTGACCCGGCCAAGAAATATCCCGTCATCGTATACGTCTACGGAGGTCCTCACGCGCAATGCGTCACCGGAGGATGGCAAAACGGCGCACGCGGATGGGACACATACATGGCAGGTAAAGGCTATATCATGTTTACCATCGATAACCGTGGCAGCAGCAACCGTGGACTGGCATTTGAAAATGCCACCTTCCGCCGTCTTGGCATCGAAGAAGGTAAAGACCAGGTAAAAGGTATTGAATTCCTGAAATCCCTCCCCTACGTAGACAGCGAACGCATCGGCGTACACGGATGGAGCTTCGGAGGACACATGACTACCGCTTTGATGCTTCGTTACCCGGAAATATTCAAAGTAGGCGTTGCCGGAGGCCCGGTAATCGACTGGGGGTATTATGAAGTGATGTACGGCGAACGCTATATGGATACACCGGAAAGCAACCCGGAAGGCTACAAAGAATGTAATCTGAAAAACCTTGCCGGCCAACTGAAAGGTCACCTATTGATTATTCACGACGACCACGACGACACTTGCGTGCCACAGCACACCCTGTCGTTCATGAAAGCTTGTGTAGATGCCCGCACTTATCCCGACCTGTTTATCTACCCGTGCCACAAGCACAACGTAGCAGGACGCGACCGTGTACATCTGCATGAGAAAATCACCCGGTACTTTGAGCAGAACTTATAAAACTGACAAAGACACCACCGTATCCATACAAATCATAGATAACAGTATAAATCCATAACAATACAAAGATGAAGATATTATTACTAGGCTCGGGCGGCCGCGAACATGCACTGGCATGGAAAATTGCCCAAAGTCCGAAAGTTGAAAAACTATACATTGCTCCGGGAAATGCCGGAACAACTGCCGTAGGCGAGAATGTCAACATCAAAGCCACCGATTTTGAAGCAATCAGTGCTTTTGCTCTAAAAGAGAACATCCAAATGATAGTAGTAGGCCCCGAAGATCCGTTGGTAAAAGGAATCTACGATTACTTCCAAAACCGTCCGGAGCTAAAGCATATTGCCGTGATCGGTCCTTCGGCTCAAGGAGCGCAACTGGAAGGCAGCAAGGAATTTGCCAAAGGCTTCATGATGCGCCACAACATCCCGACAGCCCGCTACAAAAGCATCACTTCCGAAAACCTCGAAGAGGGCCTCGCTTTCCTCGAAACGTTGGAAGCTCCCTACGTACTGAAGGCTGATGGCCTTTGTGCCGGGAAAGGAGTTCTCATCCTTCCTACGCTGGATGAAGCGAAGAAAGAACTGAAAGAAATGCTCGGCGGCATGTTCGGTTCCGCATCGGCAACCGTTGTGATTGAAGAGTTCTTGAGCGGTATCGAGTGCTCTGTATTCGTACTGACAGACGGAGACAACTACAAAGTCCTCCCTGTGGCGAAAGACTACAAACGTATCGGTGAAGGCGACAAAGGATTGAATACAGGCGGTATGGGTAGCGTAACTCCGGTTCCGTTTGCTGATGAAGTATATATGGAGAAAGTACGCACACGTATCATCGAACCGACCATCAATGGTCTGAAAGAAGAAAAGATCACCTACAAAGGTTTCATCTTCCTCGGTCTTATCAAGGTGAAAGGTGAACCGATGGTTATCGAATACAACGTCCGCATGGGCGACCCGGAAACAGAAAGCGTGATGTTGCGCATCCAAAGCGACTTCGTAGAGTTGCTTGAAGGCACAGCGGCAGGCAATCTGAACGAGAAAACACTGGTGATGGACCCACGTTCGGCCGGCTGCGTCATTCTTGTCAGCGGCGGTTATCCCGAAGCCTACGAAAAAGGATTCCCTATCAGCGGACTGGAACAGGCTGCCGCCACCGACAGCATCATCTTCCATGCCGGAACAGCCATGAAAGACGGACAAGTGGTGACGAACGGCGGACGTGTGATTGCCGTTTGCTCTTACGGTGCAACGAAAGAAGAAGCACTGGCACAGAGCTACAAAGTGGCAGACATGATCGACTTCGACAAGAAGTATTTCCGCCGCGACATCGGATTCGATTTGTAAGAAACAACCTGTAATGATACGCCACGGCAGGCATAAATCCCCTATTTGTACGGCATATAGATCCTACAAAGCGATGATATATGCCCGCCGGGCGGCAAAAGAACTGACAGACCAATGAGAAATAAAAGACTACAAAGTCAAGTGACAGCGGGACGGTGGACCCTGCCTGCCGTTATCTTTATCTGCGCCCTATGCTGGGTGTTGACTTACTTTTTATTTCCCGACTCCATAGCCTCAACAACACCCAAGGACAGCTCTTCTTTCTTGCAATCCACCCGCGATTTACTGCTTCCGGGATGGGCAGAACGAATTGTCAGCTTTCTGGTTTACGCAATCATCGGCTACTTTCTGATAGAGCTGAACAACCAGTTCAGTATTATCCGCATGAGGGCTTCCATGCAGACAGCTATTTATTTCCTGCTGGTTACCGTCTGTCCGGGAATGCATTTACTATACATAGGAGACATTGTCGCCCTCGGTTCTCTTATTTCCATTTATTTTCTGTTTAAAAGCTATCAGCAAGCTCAAGCTGCGGGCTATCTATTCTATTCCTTCTTCTTTATCGGAGCGGGAAGTATTCTTTTCCCGCAGCTCACCATCCTCTCGGTACTTTGGTTGCTCGAAGCCTACCGTTTCCAGTCGCTCACTCCGCGTAGTTTCTGCGGCGCGCTGCTCGGATGGATGCTGCCCTACTGGATGCTGTTCGGACACGCCTTCTTCTATAATGAGATGGAGTTGTTCTACCGCCCTTTCAACCAGCTATTAGCTTTCGGAGAAATCTTTAACTTACAAATCCTTCAACCCTGGGAATTGGCTATACTGGGCTATCTGCTCGTGATGTTTATCGTCAGTGCTGTCCATTGCATCGCTGCCGGATTTGAGGATAAGATACGCACACGTGCCTATCTCCAGTTCTTGATAGACCTGACGCTCTTCCTGTTCCTGCTGATTGCCTTGCAACCGATATATTGCAGTGCCCTGCTGCCTTTGCTTATCATAAGCAACAGCATCCTGATCGGACATTTCTTTGTACTGACCAATGGTAAAAGTTCGAATATGTTCTTTATCATTTCATTGGTCGGCCTCATCCTCTTATTCGCTTTTAATATATGGACGCTTTTGTAGATTCAACGATACAACTCCTCATAGAATGGGGACTTCCGGGATTATTCATCTCGGCTTTATTGGCTGGGAGCATCGTGCCTTTCAGTTCCGAACTGGTACTGGTGGCATTGGTGAAACTCGGCCTGCCCCCGATAGCCTGTCTGATATCCGCCACTCTGGGCAATACAGTGGGCGGAATGACCTGTTACTACATGGGGCGCCTGGGCAAAATTAGCTGGATTGAGAAATACTTCAAGGTAAAGAAAGAAAAGGTAGACAAAATGGTGAAATTCCTGCAAGGGAAAGGGGCATTGATGGCATTCTTCACCTTTCTTCCTGCCATTGGCGAAGTGATCGCCATTGCACTAGGATTTATGCGAAGTAACACATGGCTTACTATTGTTTCCATGTTTGTCGGCAAACTGATACGTTATATCCTTCTCCTGTATGTGCT
Organism: Bacteroides sp. AM16-13; assembly: GCF_003602705.1. NCBI lineage: Bacteria > Pseudomonadati > Bacteroidota > Bacteroidia > Bacteroidales > Bacteroidaceae > Bacteroides > Bacteroides sp. AM16-13. Next base: position 36,053 of record NZ_QTLK01000004.1, on the reverse strand, counting down.
CGAAAGTGCCTGGGATGCTATGGCGGGGTAGAGGTCTTTTTTAAGTATTAAGTATTAGGTATTAAGTATTAAAGATTGAGTGATGGAAAGAATAATTGAGAGAACCGATGACGGGAGCGCTACTCTGTTTGTTCCGGAATTGAATGAACATTATCATTCGACGAAAGGGGCACGCACGGAGTCTCAACATATTTTCATCGATATGGGGCTGAAAGCCTCTCCTGCCGCTACTCCACGTGTTCTTGAAATCGGCTTCGGGACAGGATTAAACGCTTGGCTCACCCTTGAAGAAGCGGAAAGAAGCAGACGAAATATACACTATACAGGACTGGAACTCTATCCACTAGACTGGCAGACAGTAGAACAGCTAGGGTATATCTCCAGCGATGAGCAGCTTACCATACATTGGAAGCAGACAGCAACCGATGAGCAATTTACCCCGAATGATGAAGAAAAACAACAACCGGCTATCGAATTGTTTAAGCAGCTTCATACATCGCCCTGGGAGAAAGACGTGCAGCTTACGCCACACTTCACCTTACGAAAAATAGAAACGGACGTGAATAAGTTGAGAGTTGAGAATGGAGAGTTGAGAGTGAACAATAGCAATGACAGCGTAGCCGACTCTCAACTCTCAACTCTCAACTCTCCATTTAATCTAGTCTATTTCGACGCCTTCGCCCCGGAAAAGCAACCGGAAATGTGGTCGCAAGAACTATTCAACCGTCTCTATGTTTTATTAGATAAAGACGGAATTCTGACTACCTACTGTGCCAAAGGTGTAGTACGCCGAATGTTGCAGACAGCCGGATTCACAGTAGAACGCCTCCCCGGACCTCCGGGTGGTAAACGGGAAATATTACGGGTCCGGAAACAAGAGTAGAAACAAGATAAGATTGAAACCCCGAAACAGAAAAAATCATGAAACAACAACTAAAAGATATGAGAACACTTTTCCTTCTTGGTGCCTGCCTCCTGATGGCAGCCTGCACAGGACGTTCCTCCCAAGCAAGTAACGATGACGAGACAAAGCCGGTGATAACCGTCACACTGGAACCGCAACGTTATTTCACCGAAGCTATTGCCGGAGATAAATTCAAAGTAGTCAGCATGGTGCCCAAAGGTTCCAGCCCGGAGACATACGATCCTATCCCCCAGCAACTTGTTTCTTTAGGAGACAGCAAAGCCTATTTCCGCATCGGGTACATCGGCTTCGAACAAACCTGGATGGACCGCCTGATGAACAATACTCCCCATATCCAAGTGTTCGACACCTCGAAAGGAATCGACCTCATACTCAACAATGATGACCATGCCCACGGCCACAACAGTCACGACGGCCATATCCACGCCGTAGAGCCACACGTATGGAATTCTACCGGTAATGCTTTAATCATCGCCGGAAACACCTACAAGGCCCTTAGTCAACTGGATAAAGCAAACGAACCATATTATAGAAACCGTTACGATTCTCTCTGTCAGCGCATCCAGCACACCGACAGCCTGATTCGCCGACAACTCTCCACCCCCGAAGCAGCCAAAGCCTTCATGATTTATCATCCGGCCCTCTCCTACTTCGCCCGCGACTACGGATTGCATCAAATTTCCATCGAAGAAGGAGGCAAAGAACCTTCTCCCGCCCATCTGAAAGCTTTGATAGACCTGTGTCAGGCAGAAGATGTACGCGTTATCTTTGTTCAACCGGAATTTGACAAACGCAATGCGGAAACCATCGCGCAGCAAACCGGAACGAAAGTAATCCCTATCAATCCGCTAAGTTACGACTGGGAAGAAGAAATGCTGAATGTAGCCAAAGCCCTCGCGCCGCAAGCTGCCACCAAATAAACGTATAAAGAAAGAACCAATCAAGCCCTTTCCAATGATAAAACCAATAATCGAAATAAAGAATCTTTCCGCCGGATATGACGGTCGCACTGTTCTCCACGATGTTAATCTAAGCATCTACGAACAGGATTTTCTAGGTATTATAGGTCCGAACGGAGGCGGCAAAACAACGCTTATAAAGTGCATCCTCGGTTTGTTAAAACCAACCGGAGGGGAAATTATATTCCATACTCCCGAGAAGGCTCCCATAAGAACATCTACGGAAGGGACTTCAACAGAAACATCTGCCAAAAGTTCCTTTCAAAGCTCTTCCGCAAAATCCCAGCTTTTCCTCGGTTACCTGCCGCAATACAGCACCATAGACCGAAAGTTCCCTATTTCTGTGGAAGAAGTGATCCTGTCCGGATTGAGCATACAGAAGTCGCTCACCTCTCGGTTCACTCCCGAACAGAGAGAGAAAGGCAAACAGATTATCGCCCGCATGGGATTAGAAGGGCTCGAAAGCCGTTCTATCGGACAATTAAGCGGTGGACAACTGCAACGTGCCTTGTTAGGACGTGCCATCATCTCGGACCCTGCAGTGTTGATTCTTGATGAGCCCAGCACGTATATCGACAAGCGTTTTGAAGCACGCCTTTATGAGTTATTGGCTGAAATCAATAAAGAATGTGCCATTATCCTTGTCAGTCACGACATCGGCACTGTATTGCAACAGGTAAAATCCATCGCCTGTGTCAATGAAACGCTGGATTACCATCCGGACACGGGCGTCACTACCGAATGGCTGGAAAGAAACTTCAACTGCCCCATCGAACTATTGGGACACGGCACACTGCCTCATCGGGTTTTAGGGGAACATCATCACCATCATTAAAGGATACACATATTCAATATCCCAAACATATATATACAGCAACCCAAGTATTAATACCTGAAATCTCAACCATTAACAGCTGATATTACAAGTGTTAACACCTAACGGCCAAGCTATTAATAGTAAACTTCCGTTGTATTAATAGTAAACTTGTTCTTCTCTAACAGGAAAGTTATGCTTGACTAAGGATAATCTATAAACGCAAGTTACGTTTATAAAATTGCAAGCTTTGTTTTTATAATTGCAAGTTTCATTTATAAAAACAAAACTTGCAATTATAGTTTATGACTAATGAAAAGGAAGTTTGTTATTAAGGCAAAAGAAGTTCACTAACAGGATAAAGGAAGTTTATCTCTAATACACCAGAGCTTATTTATTAAAGGGCTAAAAACAAATTCCTTACTTGCCAACACACAAGTTCCCGCCTTCCGGAAGAGTGAAAGAGATAGTAAATCACCCCTCCGTTACTTAATATTTCTTACTTTCTTCCTCATTATCCTTACAAATCACTATCTTTGCGACCTCATAATTTGTTTTTAACGAATAAACTACGATAGTGCTAATGAAACAGTACAGAACCGTAAACAACCTTATGGGTTGGCTTACATTCATCATTGCGGCAACCGTCTACTGCCTGACAATAGAACCGACCGCAAGTTTCTGGGATTGCCCGGAGTTCATAACCACCGGCTATAAACTGGAAGTCGGACACCCGCCCGGCGCGCCTTTCTTCATGCTAGTGGCGAATCTGTTTTCTCAATTTGCTTCCGACGTAACAACTGTTGCTAAAATGGTGAATTACATGAGTGCCCTCATGAGTGGCGCCTGTATCCTGTTCCTTTTCTGGAGCATCACCCACCTGGTACGCAAACTGGTTATCACTGACGAAAACAATATCACCAAAGGACAGCTTATCACAGTGATGGGTAGCGGACTGATCGGTGCACTGGTTTATACATTCAGTGACACATTCTGGTTCTCGGCCGTGGAAGGTGAAGTATATGCCTTCTCCTCCCTCTTTACCGCTGTTGTTTTCTGGTTGATTCTGAAATGGGAAGACGTAGCCGACCAGCCGCACAGCGACCGTTGGATTATCCTCATTGCCTATCTGACCGGATTGAGTATCGGTGTGCACTTATTGAACTTGCTTTGTCTGCCTGCCATCGTATTGGTATACTACTACAAAAAAACGCCGAATGCTACCGCCAAAGGTTCGTTAATAGCGCTATTAGGTTCAATGGTGCTCGTTGCAGCCGTGCTTTACGGCATCGTACCGGGTATCGTGAAAGTAGGTGGCTGGTTTGAACTGTTGTTCGTCAACGGACTCGGAATGTCATTCAATTCGGGCGTAGTGGTTTATATCATTCTGCTTGCGGCCGCTCTGATTTGGGGTGTATACGAAAGTTACACCGAAAAGAACAAAACGCGCATGGCTATCTCCTTTATCCTGACGATCGCTTTGCTGGGTATCCCATTCTACGGACACGGAGCCAGCAGTATCATCATCGGTATTTTGGTTATTGCCGCACTGGGACTTTATCTTGCTCCGAGTGTACAGGCTAAAATCAAAGAGAGATGGCGTATCACCGCCCGCACCATGAACACAGCCTTGCTGTGCACCATGATGATCGTGATCGGGTATTCTTCTTACGCACTGATCGTTATCCGTTCTACTGCCAACACTCCGATGGACCAAAACTCACCGGAGGATATATTCACCCTAGGCGAATACCTCGGCCGTGAACAATACGGAACCCGTCCGCTCTTCTACGGTCCTGCTTTCTCTTCGAAAGTGGCACTCGACGTAAAAGACGGCTATTGTATTCCGCGCCAGTCGGAAGCAGGAAGCAAGTTTGTCCGCAAGGAAAAGACTTCTCCCGACGAAAAAGACTCTTATATCGAACTTCCCGGACGTGTGGAATACGAATATGCACAGAATATGTTTTTCCCGCGTATGTACAGCTCGTCACACGCACCACTCTACAAGCAATGGGTAGACATCAAAGGACACGACGTTCCTTACGACCAGTGTGGAGAAATGGTAATGGTGAACATGCCTAACCAATGGGAAAATATCAAATTCTTCTTCTCCTACCAGTTGAACTTCATGTACTGGCGTTATTTCATGTGGAACTTTGCCGGACGGCAGAACGACATACAAGGTAGCGGAGAAATTGAACACGGCAACTGGATCACCGGTATTCCGTTTATCGACAACTTGCTGGTAGGCAATCAGGAACTGCTTCCGCAGGATCTCAAAAACAATAAAGGACACAATGTATTCTACTGTCTGCCGCTGATTCTCGGCTTAATCGGACTCTTCTGGCAGGCTTATCATAGCCAGCGGGGTATCCAGCAATTCTGGGTGGTCTTCTTCCTGTTCTTCATGACAGGTATCGCCATCGTGCTCTACCTCAACCAAACCCCTGCACAACCCCGTGAACGAGATTATGCGTATGCCGGTTCGTTCTACGCCTTTGCCATCTGGGTAGGTATGGGAGTGGCAGGTATCATCCGTATGCTGCGAGAATACTGTAAGATGCAGGAACTTCCGGCAGCCGTACTGGCTTCAGTGCTCTGTTTGTTCGTCCCCATCCAGATGGCGGGACAGACTTGGGATGACCACGACCGTAGCGGACGCTTCGTTGCCCGCGACTTCGGACAGAACTACCTGATGACCTTACAAGAAAAAGGAAATCCGATTATCTATACCAATGGTGATAATGATACTTTCCCATTGTGGTACAACCAGGAAACAGAAGGCTTCCGTACAGATGCCCGCACCTGTAACCTAAGTTACTTGCAAACAGACTGGTATATCGACCAAATGAAACGCCCGGCCTACGATTCCCCGTCGCTTCCTATCACTTGGGACCGTGTGGAATATGTGGAAGGACAAAATGAATATATCCCTATCCGTACGGAAATGAAGGCCTTTATCGACAGCTATTTCAAACAGGCAAACGAACTGGCTGCACAGGGAGACACTACCATATTATCACTCGTTCACTCCATTTTCGGTGAGAATCCATACGAATTGAAAGAAATCATCAACCGCTGGATGCTCGGCAAGAACGACCAGTTGAAAGAGCTTCTCAAAAAGACTGGAAAAGATATCCAACTGCCGCTTATCCCTACGGACAGCATCGTAATGAAGGTGGACAAAGAAGCCGTACGCCGCTCCGGCATGAAGATACCGGAAGCTCTGGGCGATTCTATCCCCGAATACATGACAATCACCCTTAGAGACGCCAACGGCAACCCGAAACGCGCCCTCTACAAGAGTGAACTGATGATGCTTGAAATGCTTGCCAATGCCAACTGGGAACGTCCTATCTATATGGCAATCACCGTAGGAAGCGAAAACCATCTGGGCATGGGCAACCACTTTATGCAGGAAGGTCTTGCCTACCGTTTCACACCGTTCGATACGGACAAACTGGACAGCAAGATTGACAGCGAAAAGATGTACGACAACCTGATGAACAAGTTCAAGTTCGGCGGTATCGACAAACCGGGTATCTATATCGACGAGAACGTGATGCGTATGTGCTACACGCACCGCCGTATCTTCACTCAACTTGTAGGCCAGCTTATCAAAGAAGGCAAGAAGGATAAGGCACTCGCCGCACTCGACTACGCCGAAAAGATGATTCCGTCATACAACGTACCGTACGACTGGGCAAACGGCGCCTTCCAAATGGCAGAATCTTATTACCAACTGGGACAGAACGAAAAAGCCAACAAGATCATCGACGAGCTTGCCAACAAATCGCTCGAATACATGATCTGGTATCTTAGCCTGAACGATAACCAGCTTGCCATCGCCGGCGAAAACTTCGTGTACAACGCCAGCTTGCTTGACGCCGAAGTCCGCTTAATGGAAAAATACAAATCAGAAGAACTCGCGAAACATTACTCCACGCAGCTCGACCAACTTTATAACGAGTACGTGACAAGAATGAAAGGGAAATAAATAGTAAGTATTAAGTATCAGGTATTAAGTATTACCATAGCTTCCGATATGTTTTCCGCATGGATAATACTTAATACTTATTACTTAATACTTGTTTAACACAGACTCTCATGTTTATAGAACAACCACCTTGGCTTTTCCGGGCGTTGTATCCACAAGCTATCTTCCGGATGGATCCGAATGAACGGGCAGTCTATCTGACTTTTGACGACGGCCCCATCCCTGAAGTAACTCCCTGGGTACTGGAAGTATTGGAAAAGCATCATATTAAAGCTACCTTCTTTATGGTAGGCGACAATATACGCAAGCACCCGGATGAATACCGGATAGTGGTAGAACACGGACACCGCATCGGTAACCATACCTTCAACCACATCCGTGGATTTGAATATTCTAATCCGGATTACCTCGCAAACGCCAGAAAGGTAGACGAAATTATCCATTCCGATCTCTTCCGTCCGCCACACGGACACATGGGGTTCCGGCAGTATTATACCTTGCGCTATCATTACCGCATTATCATGTGGGATCTCGTGACTCGTGATTATAGTAAACGGATGCGCCCGGAACAGGTATTGAACAATGTGAAGCGCTATGCACGCAACGGTTCCATCATCACTTTCCATGATTCGCTGAAGTCTTGGAATAACGGTAACCTGCAGTATGCACTTCCTCGTGCCATTGAATTCCTGAAAGAGGAAGGGTATGAATTCAAGGTGTTATAATAACAATCTTTGAGAAAACAGAAACTTCGATAAGAACAGAGATTTTTGAAAAAAAGTCTCCAATGAGCCAAAAAGCTCCCTGATAAGAAGATAAAAATATAAGCCGAGGTCTTGCGCCCCGGCTTTTGTTGTTTAAGGCCTGTTTCGTGCCCGAAATTGGGAGATCACTCCTCTTTCTTATAAGATGTCAGTACAAGCGCATTTCGCCCGGCAAAGGAAAAAAAGAGGGCAAAATAACCAGTATTCAAAAAGTTTCTGATTCACATTACCTTTTCCATCCGTATTTTTTTATACATTTGCAACGGTCTCTTCCGCAGAAGACCTCCGGGTGGCGAGGGAGAGATGTTTATATTGAGAAGACGTTTACAAGCGTTTGTCATTTATGTTCAAAACTTCGCAAACTTTGACCTATCGGAATGACTAACAGCAACAAAGACGTCCTCCTGATGTGTATTTATATACATCCGTGCCTCACTTTGATAAACAAAGGGAGGCTACGGGTGTTGTACATATCGGCGTGGGCTTTCTGCGTTGTTCGTTCCCGATAATTGGCATTGCGAAGGCCTTGAACATGGAACGGACGAAGGTGAGAGATTCCCACGCCATTTCTATATATTCCTGTCAATAATAGATTGAATTGTCCGCCCAACGGGAGTCCGGGGGACACACATAAGCAGAATAGGCACATGATTCATGCAGGACAACTTATTGAACGCACGCTTCACGAACAGGGACGCACCGTCACTTGGTTCGCTACCCAACTATGCTGCACACGCCCCAATGTTTACAAGATATTCCGGAAAGAGAATATCGACATCCACCTGCTCTGGCGCATCTCCTACATCCTCGGCCACGATTTCTTCCGCGATCTGTCTGACAGTATCAACACCGGAAGCTTCCCCAGTGTATCCAAATAGGATACAATTTCGTATCGTTCTTGGAACTATGTTTTCACCCGGTAGTATACTCCTTTCGCATACCTTTGCAGGCATATTAACATATAATCACAAAAGGACATGAAAACGAAAAAACTATTTCTGATTATTGCTCTGGTTGTCGGTTGTGCCGTCGGAGCCCATGCGCAAAAGACGGTCTTCAAGTTTCGTGATGCACAGGCACGTGCAGGCGATGCAGTTACTGAAGTTTGTGTCAAACCTACAGTTGTCGAGGTGAAAATACTGGAAGATAAGGGACGGATCAAGGATGAATGGACACTAAGCAAAGAGGAAGTGGAAATCGCCATGAAAGGAGAACTTGACAACATCCGTGCATGGGGGACGTATCTGTCCACCATCAAATATAACTGCGATGTCATCATGGGAGCCACTTTCAAAGTGGAAGATAATGAAAAAACAGGTGGGTACACGGTTACAGTGGTAGGTTATCCCGGAATCTTCGTCAACTGGCATCCGGCCACTAAGGACGATTACGAATGGATTCGCCTACAGAAGTTGTCACCCACAGATGGAAAAAGCCAGATAGCGCCCGTCGTTAAGAATAAGAATTAATCACTAAAATATCAATAACAATGAAAAAAGTATTATCAATGGTTGCCGCACTCTTATTGTGCGTAGGAACTCAAGCGCAAATCGTATCATCCAGAAGTGCAATCGTCAAAACTGAAAAGCAAGCCAGCAGCACACAATGGTTCTTACGTGCAGGCCTGAATATCATGAACTTCTCCGGTGACGGAGCCGAAGGAGCTGATTCAAACATCGGATATAACGCAACATTTGGTTATCAGAAGCCTTTAGGCAGTACAGGAGGATACTGGGGGATGGAGTTTGGACTTGGCTCCCGTGGTTTCAAAGTGGACGACACGAAATGTATGGCTCACAACATACAATATTCTCCGTTCACATTCGGATGGAAATTTGCTGTGGCGGACAACGTCCGTATCGACCCGCATGTAGGAGTCTTCGCTAGTTACGATTACACAAGCAAAATGAAAGAAGATGGAGAAAGCATCAGTTGGGGTGATTATGCAGATTATATGGAGGTTGACTACAATCATTTTGATGCAGGTATGAATATCGGCGTAGGAGTCTGGTATGACCGTTTCAATCTGGATCTTACCTATCAACGCGGATTTATAGATGCATTCAGCGATGCCGACGGATTCAAGACCAGTAACTTTATGATTCGTCTGGGTATTGCCTTCTAAGGACAACCAAACCTCAATAAACCATATTATTTATTCAGCGTCCACGATCTTTTCTTTTCACAAAAAGGGCCGTGGATGCTGTTTTCTTAAAAAGAACGGAATATGATGACCAAACGACAATTTCTGGTAATCTTGTATCTACTGGTAGGAATTATCCCACTGATAGCACAGACTTTCACCGAACAGAAAAAGAGCTATCCTGTCAGTGCAGACGGCAATAAATATGTGGTCAGCGGATTTACCCCTTTCAGCGATATGCAAGACGAAAACATCTACGCTAATGCACTGCTATGGATCGTCAAGAATGTCTGCCCACAGTTACGGGAAGGAATAGCGGAGGTCAACGTACCGGCTAAAAACTTCAGTTGCGATCTGATACTTGCCTCGCAGGCAGACTCAAGCCAAAAGAATACTTACTATTGCAAAGCCCTGTTTCAAGTAAAGGACGGTAAACTGGTTTATTATCTTTCCAATATACGGATAGAGTCATCAGCAGTGATAATGAAAAAAATCACTCCTATGGAGAAGCTACAACCGGGCAAGAAAGCATCTCACAAAGAAATCATGGATGACTTCGTACAGGTTGAATCGCAAGTATTGAACAAAATGTTCGACTTCATCATAACGAACCAGCTTTCACCGATTACTCACTGGAATGAAATCAATATCAACAAGCCGGTGAAAGGCATGACGGAAGATGAATGTCTACTGGCTTTCGGCAAACCGCAGACTATTCAAGAATCAAATGGAGAAGTGCAATGGATGTATTCCAGCTCGTTCTACCTGTTCTTCAAGAACGGACATGTGGAAACTATTATCAAATAGAGTCTAAAAAACAAATCATCTCAAAATCAAACAATTAAAACAATTTATTATGAAAACAATCTGGAAAGCAACTGTTTGCATAGTTGTAGTATTACTGTCGTTCAGCATTTATTCCTGTGGCGACGACGACGATGACGCTGTCGGTTCACGCGATTTATTGTTAGGAACATGGAATGGAGTGTATTATCTTTCACAAGAATGGGAAGATGGTGAAAAGGTAAGTGACTCTAAAGAAGATTTTGTAAATGGAACCAACCGTTATTCCATAGAGTTCAAGGAAGATGGTACGTATGTAGAAAAAGATGTCTATAACTCTTCCGGAAGTACTAGTTATTATCATGGTACATGGAGCTACTCCGGTAATAAGCTGACTCTCATCGACACTGAAGAGGATAATTACACAGAAGTGTGGACAGTGACCACTATGACAGAGAATGAATTAGTCTATGAACTTCGTGAAAAAGAGAAAGAAGATGGAACAACATACGAATATTACGAACAACACGCTTTTACGAGATAATTCAAAGGCGTTATAACGCAAAAACTTTCTTTCTTTTTCAGGAAGATAAAATTAAGCAAAGGTTTCTTTTTACCAAAGAAACCTTTGCTTAATCTATTGGAAAAGCAATTCAACACATCAATATGCTACTGTCAGCGGAGTACGCAACTTCTGCGCATATTCAGCCATATATTTATTCCAGGCATCCGGAGTCTTGATAGCGGCCTTATCCCAGGCAGAACCCCAATAATAAGTATATTCAGAACCCGGCTCATATTCGCTGATAGCCAAAACATGACCGTCGGCTCCGCCACGTTCTTTCTTTTCCTTTTCAGAAAGAAGAACCACTTTCGCTTCTTTCACCTGTGCAGGAAATGCAGCACCGACAAATATCTTGCCGTTTGCACCGCTACGATCTGTTGTAGGATCTACGTAAGTGATATAGCCATTGGCAGCATCTGCCACAGTCGCACCGTCCGGTTCACGCAATACAAGTCCGGTAGTCACCGGCATTGCTTCTTTCAGATTGGTATATGAAACAATCGTTTTGTTGAGATAAGAACCCGCATCCAGTGAGATTACACGAGTCTCCACTACATTAGAGTCTCCACGAACTACCAGCGGATTAAATTCCAGCTTCACCGTGAAACGCAGCGGACCATTATCAAGGATTTCCTGTGTACGATAGCAGTAAGGATAGATAATAGTGTCACCTGCCATCAGAGCAGCAACACCGGCACCCAACGTAGGTCCTACGGCATAGCAATCCATGCCATATCCATGATCGATATGGTAAGAGATAGCTTTTTGTAGTTCGGAGGCAGCTTTAGGATCTGTCTTTTTCAATTCAGCTATCTTGGCACGCTTTTCAGGATTCAGTTCTTCCGCATAGAGAGATTCCAGAATCGGTTCCGTTGTGTTGTACTTCGTGAAAAGATCGTAGCCAAAACCACGCTCTCCACGGGCTTGCAAGGCAGGACCATACGCACGGAATCCGCCAAGATCATTCTCCCAGGCAACGTCGTCCAGACGTTCGGGATAATATTTACCGCAAGCAACGACATCGAAAGGCGCCGGTGTACCCGGTTGAATAGTGTAAACAGCCGTTCCGTTCGCTTCTACCGTAGCGGGGAAAACAACCTTTTCGTCATACGTCACCTGATAAGGCACTTGCTGACCGTCAACATCAAGCACTACAATCTGCGCTGTATCTGCCAGTTTCAACTTGGCAACAACATCGCTCATCGGCACTTCAACCATCTCCCCCACCCGTTCAAGAGCCAGCGGATTGGTCACTGTGATTGTCATTGACTGTTTACTGTCGGCACAAGAAGCAAACCCTATCAAGACTACAGCAAACAGAATTAATATCTTTTTCATAATTAGTCTATATTGAATGAATAATATATACTTTGCAAATAGAGGCTATTATATCCGCATCTGTTGGATATATAGATCCAACGCATCAGCTATATATATCCAACGTGTTGGATATATATGTTCAACACGTTGGGCATATATGTCCAATAAGTCGGTCCTATAGCTCCTGCAAAGGGAATGATAAAAAATAAGGTGACAGATGAAAAGAGGATGCTCTTTGCCATTCTATCACCTTATCGGAATCTCTTCTATCTTACATTATTTCGGCTGTTTTCCGATATAAGCAAGGATACCACCATCTACATAAAGAACGTGGCCGTTGACAGCGTTAGAAGCTTCAGAAGCAAGGAATACAGCAGGACCTGTCAGTTCTTCTGGATCCAACCAACGACCGGCAGGAGTCTTGGCGCAGATGAATGAATCGAATGGGTGACGGCTTCCGTCTGCTTGTTTCTCACGAAGAGGAGCAGTTTGCGGAGTAGCGATGTAACCCGGGCCGATACCGTTACACTGAATGTTGTATTCACCATATTCAGAGCAGATATTGCGAGTCAGCATCTTCAGTCCACCCTTAGCGGCAGCGTAAGCAGATACAGTTTCACGACCCAGTTCGGACATCATAGAGCAGATGTTGATGATCTTACCTGCACGTTTTTCCATCATAGCAGGAAGAACAGCCTTAGCAACGATGAACGGAGCATTCAAGTCGATGTCGATTACACGACGGAAATCAGCAGCATCCATCTCGTGCATAGGAACACGACGGATAATACCTGCATTATTTACAAGGATATCAATTGTACCTACTTCTTTGGCAATCGTAGCCACCATAGCCTGAACAGCCGGTTCGTCTGTCACGTCGCATACATAACCGTGAGCTTTGATACCTTTTTCTGCATAAGCTGCCATTCCTTTGTCTACCAACTCTTGATTGATGTCGTTAAAACAAACTTTAGCGCCTTGTTCTGCGAATGCAGAAGCAATAGCAAAACCGATACCATAAGAAGCACCTGTAACGAGCGCTACTTTACCTTCCAAAGAAAAATTCAAATACTGATTCATAATTCTTTTTATTATTAAATTAGGAAAACTATTGGATTTGTTATTTCAAATCTGTAATCAACGAGAAGTCCTGATCGCCATAGTCGAGGTTCTCACCACCCATTCCCCAGATAAAGGTATAGTTGTGGGTAGCAGCAGCCGAGTGGATAGACCATTCGGGCGAAAGAACAGCCTGATCGCCTTTCATCCATACGTGGCGTGTTTCGCCTACCTCACCCATAAAGTGGCAGATAGCATGATCTTCGGGAATCTCGAAATAGAAGTAGGCTTCCATACGACGGCTGTGTACGTGGGCCGGCATCGTGTTCCATACACTTCCCGGAGCCAGCTCCGTCATACCCATCTGCAACTGACAGGTGGGCAATACCTGATTCACCAGCATCTTATTGATATTACGGTGGTTGGAGCCTTCCAAAGAACCCATTTCAGCTACTACGGCATCGGCTTTCGTCACCTTGCGGTCGGGATAGTTGCGATGTGCAGTCAGTGAGTTGAAGTAGAATTTTGCAGGATGGGCAGCGTCTTTGCTTTCGAAAGTCACTTCACGGTCGCCCGAACCCAGATAAAGAGCTTCTTTATAGTCCAGTTCGAACTCCGCGTCGCCTGCTTTCACAATACCAGGACCACCAACATTGTAGATACCCATTTCGCGACGGGTGAGGAAGAACGGAGCTTTCAGCGGATCGATTGCTTCAAGCGTCAGCACCTCTCCTATCGGCAGCGCACCACCTACCACCATACGGTCGTACATGGAATATACCATATTTACTTCATTGGGGACAAATATCTTTTCGATTAAGAAATCTCTGCGGATTCTTGTAGTATCATAACTTTTTGCATCTTCAGGATGCGCAGCATAGCGAATTTCATAGTTCGTTTTCATACCTTATTTATTTATAGTTATTGAATAAGTTCTCTTTCTACGTGCACTTCGTTTACGTACACGATGCAAAAATAGCAAAAGAAAACGGGTTTACCTTGCAATTTTGTTCCAATTATCCACCAAAAATGTCCAGAATCTGTGCAATGTACACTTTTTTAACGAACTATAATACGATTTGGGAGAGATTTCTACCTAATACAGTTTGAACCTTCTATAATAAAATATAAGCTATTCAACGACCAACACGATAAGCATTAAAATAGTCAATATAACGAATAAAATAAGATTAATGAATTCTATATACGCTGATCCCCTATATCCTTCAATTTTATAAGGATATACAAAAACGACGACTTCAGAGTCACGAAAGAAAAAGCCCCGAAAGAGACATCTTTCGGGGCTTTTCTTCGTTGGACTACCAAGATTCGAACTTGGACAAACAGAACCAAAACCTGTTGTGCTACCATTACACCATAGTCCAAACTTATGTGCTTTCTGTTAAAAAGCGGTGCAAAGATAGAGGTTTGCAAGCAAACCTCCAAATATTTCGTTCACTTTTTTACGTTCTATCGAGTGAATCGTGCATTATTACTTTGCAATCAATAGATAATAGTTCTTTTTGCCGCGCTGAACAAGCAGATATTTCTCATCGAGCAAGTCAGCAGTTGTAATCACCTGATCGAAAGCCGCCAGCTTCTCCTTATTCAACGAAACGCCGCCGCCCTGAACCAACTTACGCATTTCGCCTTTCGACGCAAATACGGCCGCATTATCAACGAATAGGTCGACAGCCTTCACTCCTTCCGCCAATGCGTCACGTGAAATCTCAAATTGAGGTACTCCTTCGAATACAGCAAGAAGAGTATCTTCATCCAGTTTGCGCAAAGCTTCCGAAGTCGCGTTACCGAACAATATGTTCGACGCGTCTACTGCTGCGTTGTAATCATCTTCAGAGTGAACCATCACAGTCACTTCCTTAGCCAGACGTTTCTGAAGGAGACGCAAGTGCGGAGCTGTCTGATGCTCGGCAACCAACGCTTCAATTTCTTCTTTTTCGATAGAAGTGAAGATTTTGATGTAACGTTCGGCATCGGAGTCGCTTACATTCAGCCAGAATTGATAGAACTTGTAAGGTGAAGTATAGCGAGGGTCCAGCCAGATATTTCCGGATTCTGTTTTACCAAACTTACCGCCGTCAGCTTTTGTAATCAGCGGGCAAGTCAGTGCAAACACCTCTCCCCCATTGGTACGGCGGATCAATTCGGCACCGGTAGTAATGTTTCCCCATTGGTCGGAACCACCCATCTGAAGCTTACAGCCCTTTGTTTCATACAAATGAAGGAAGTCATATCCTTGAAGCAACTGATAAGTGAACTCGGTAAATGACAATCCATCACGCGCTTCACCATTCAGACGGCGTTTTACAGAGTCTTTTGCCATCATATAGTTCACAGTGATGTGCTTACCTACTTCGCGAACAAAATCGAGGAAAGTGAAATCTTTCATCCAGTCGTAATTGTTCACCAGTTCGGCACGGTTAGGTACATCCGACTCGAAGTCGAGGAACTTGGCAAGCTGATTTTTAATACATGCCTGATTGTGACGCAATGTTTCCTCGTTCAGCAGGTTACGTTCTGCAGATTTTCCGGAAGGGTCTCCAATCATACCTGTAGCGCCACCGATGAGTGCCAGCGGCTTATGACCGCAGCGTTGTAAATGACGAAGGATCATCACTCCACAAAGGTGACCAATGTGTAGCGAATCGGCAGTCGGGTCGATACCCAAATAGGCAGTCACCTGCTCTTTGCTTAACAACTCTTCCGTTCCCGGCATAATGTCCTGCAACATGCCACGCCATCTCAATTCTTCTACAAAATTCATCGTATTACTCTTTAATTATTTGGTTTTTATTGTATTTCAATTCCATGTGCGACAAAAGTACGACTCTTTCTCGGAAGATACAACTCTTACGCCCTAAAAAAGACATTTTGGATATTTCGGCGGATCGTCTCACGCAACGCTTCCACTTCTACCCCACGCACTTTGGCTGCCCGGCACAGGATATCTTCAATATCAAGCGAACTGTTGTCCGTTTCCAGAAACAACCGTTCGTCGGGTACTGTCTGCATCGTTTCATCAGGATAATACTCTCCAAAAGAGAGATAAAAACCCTTTTTCAACAACTGCATCGCCTGCTCCGGTTTTCCACGGAAACCATGCCATACCCAAGCTTGTTGGGGACGAAATTCTTTTTTCACGGCCAGCAGTTCATCCGTCGCTCTCACACAGTGGATAATCAACGGCAAGCCATGCTTCTCCGACAACTGAACCTGCTTCTTAAACATTGTCAACTGCAGTTCCATTGGAGCCGCTGCCAGCTTATCCAGCCCGGCCTCTCCTACAGCCACAAACTGCTTATGCTTCAACTGCTTCTGAAGAAAAGCCAATTGCTGATCGGCATTACGTTCTGCCAACTCCCAAGGATGAATACCGGCAGAATAATAATATCCTTTCCTAGCAGAGAACACATTGTTAGACAAAGCATCCACCAAACCCTCGCCCTCATTCAGAAAACCTAAATACTCTTCAAGCAGGAGCCCTCTGCTCACCGCCACTTCCGCATTCTTTGCCAAAGGCATATACAATGGAGAGTCCGTTAATAGCGGATAATTGATGATGGATTTTCCTTGGGAGTCAATCTCCTGTTTATGAGTATGAATATCCAAAATGTCAGTCATATTCTTTTTCATTTTTCATTTCTCCTTTCAGTTGTTTCAAGGTACGGGATCATAGCCGGAGCCACCCCAGGGATGACACCGCAGAATACGTCGCACAGCGAGATAAAGCCCCTTTATAGGACCATGTTTCTTAATTGCTTCGACGGCATAAGCCGAGCAAGTTGGCGTGAATCGACAAGAGGGAGGAGTAAGAGGCGAAATACAAACCCGGTAAAAGTAGATGGGAACAAGCAACAAGAAAGAGAATACTTTCCTCAAAATTCCCGTTACGAATACCCACAGGGCAGATATTCGGGAGTTACGAGGTTTCATGAGGATAGTTTTTCAGAGATGCGCGCAAGCGCTATTTTCATCTTTTCTTCCAATTCGGAAGTTGCAATAAGCTCGTCCGACAGATAGATAAAGGCAACGGCTAACCGCTGCTCCCGACGTTGCAGTTCGTCCACCAGGAGAGATTTGTTCTTCCGGTAGGCTTCACGTATCTGACGTTTCACACGGTTGCGTTTCACCGCTCGTTTAAAACGACGTTTCGATACGCTGATTAATATAGAAGCAGGAGCCTCGCCCTGCTCAACAGGCATATATACAACGCGTATCGGAAAGATGGAAAACGACTTCGAAACGCCGCCTTCAAACATCTTTCCGATCAAAATTTTACTATTCAGCCTTTCGGCTTTACACAAAGTATATATACCCACTCTGTTTATTTATTGTTTTCTCTGATAAACATATCAAGTGCGGCAGTCATTGACGGAGCCTGCACCGTAGGAGCTTCAAGGTCCAGACGGAGACCTGCGTCACGTACAGCCTGTGCGGTAGTAGAGCCGAAAGTGCCGATCTTAATCTCTCTCTGATTAAAATCAGGGAAGTTCTTCTTCAATGAAGTCACTCCGGCAGGGCTGAAGAACACTAACATGTCATAATCAAACTCCTCGTCCGGTGTAAAGTCGTTGCTCACTGTACGGTACATCACAGCTTCTGTATGCTGAATGTTATTCTTGTCGAGCAAGTTTTTCACATCGTCATTGTGTACGTCTGACATCGGAACGAGATATTTCTCCGTTTTATGCTTCACAATGGAAGGTATCAGGTCCTCAATCTTTCCGGTAGCTCCGAAGAAGATCTTACGCTTGCGGTATTGCACATATTTCTGAATATACAATGCAACAGCTTCCGTCACGCAGAAATACTTCATCGTTTCGGGAATTGTCACGCGCAATTCAGTACACAAAGTGAAAAAATGGTCAATAGCATGGCGCGAAGTGAATATTACGGCAGTGTGGTCGAGAATCGAAATTTTCTGTTGCCGAAATTCTTTCGCCGAAAGACTTTCAACCTTAATAAATGGTCGGAAATCTATTTTAACGCCATACTTTTCAGCTATGTCGTAATAGGGAGATTTCTCTGACGCAGGCTTAGGCTGCGACACTAGTACTTTTTTAATTTTCAACGTCCTAAAATTTTATTAGCAAAATATTGTTCATTTGAATCATACCTTGATAGAGTAGCAAACAAGGTACTATTTCAAGAGCGCAAAAGTACAAAATTAATAGGAAAAGCCCGCTAAATTGATGAAAAAAAAGCTTTATCCACTTATAAAACATCAATATTTTAGTGAAAATTAAAATAATAGCCCCAATTATGACCAAATTTGTGAGACTTAAATCAAAATAAACTAGAAAAAGAACGAATGGAAAGAGGGCAAATCCGACATAATATATGAGCGCAGAATAGGATTCCAGCCATATATTTGTCTTATTTTTATCAAAAAACGTCCACCCAAGAAACATGTAAATCAGCCATTTTAGTAAGAAATAAGCAAGGCAGAATCCAACGTAGATACCCAGCAAAAGGAGGGGGGATACCCGGTTCATCAAAGCAGGGCATGTATCATGAAAATAATTGAGAAATGTGATACCCGACAAGACACAAGTCTGCAACACAAGCACAAGGAGATAACGCACATCGGCTGCCGTAGAACTATCAAAAATACTCGTTCGTTCACGGTGCAATACAAAGTCTTTCACCTGTTGGGAGAGAAATTTCTTTCCGCGCGCCAAGGCTATGGAGGAAAGAAAGAAGCAAGCCAGCAAAGTCAACGCAATGGCATCGTCCGTGCGGGGAGAGTAGGAGATAGGTGTCCCCTCAAAGCCGGAATCAACTTCTTGCACAGCATGAAGATCAACCAACTGCAGACTATCAGTGTCCGCCTTTGCCGGACTAGTCTGGTTCTGCCGAAGAAGGGACAGCGTATCCGCACTTCGGGAACTTAGTGTGTCGCCTATCATATCGCTGCAAATTTACGAATGGAAATGTCCCATACAGGAGTTTCATAAAGCAATTGAACCGCTTCTTCCGGCGTCTGCGCCACTTTCCATATATCGCCATGCTGCCGGCGCATAAAGTTCTCATCAATAGCTTTTTCAAGCATTTCGAGGAGTGGATCGAAGAATCCGTTTATATTGAGGATTACAATCGGATTGAGATATAATCCCAATTGTTTCCAGGTAATAATCTCCAGCAGTTCTTCAAGGGTACCGCATCCACCGGGCAAAGCAATAATACCATCGCTCAAATCTGCCATCTTCCGCTTGCGTTCGTGCATGGATTCTACTTCAATCAGTTCTGTCAATCCCGTATGATGCCAGTTTTGCTCCACCATAAAACGAGGAATCACACCTGTCACCTCACCACCATTTTTCAATACAGCATCTGCCACAGAACGCATCAGGCCAATACTTCCGGCTCCATTTATCAAACGAATACGGTGTTCGGCAAGCAGATAGCCGAGAGTATCGGCTGCTTGGAAGTAAACAGCGTCTATCTTGGTACTGGAAGCACTATATACACATACGGAATTTATCTGATTCATCTTCATCACTATCCATTATTATATCGAGAAGGCAAAATTACGAAAAAATTCCGTTATTCACATTCAACTTAATCAGAGATCATTTTTATCTTTACATTTATCTATCCCTATAAAAAAAATCTTGGACTCCTTATCCAGAAGTCCAAGAACCTTTCTCACAAAGAATACATCTATCACAGATATCTCATCTACTAACAGGTGTATCAAATTGTTGCTGAATGAACTTTATTATTCGAATCATAAAATCATTCGAACACCCTACCAGTAGTATTCAGCATACAATTTAAAAAAGTGATTTTAATTCTACGTTTCAATATACCTTTATGCGCCTTTCACAAGGTTTATTAAGCCCACGGATAGAATTTACCGATCTTTCCCCTTTCGGTCATCTAATCGCCATTTCAGCAATGCGCCATATATTTCAACAGCGGGGCTTCATCAGTTAATGATTTAGGTATATCATCATTATGTTAGTTGCAAATAATATATATTTCAAAGATTTATTCTAATTCAAAATCTCCGGTAAAGGCCTCCTTTGGAAGTTGTATCTCCAAAGTATATTTACCTTTCTCCTCACCTGTAAGATCAATATAAACCTTATCTACATTTAAATCAGTAGACGTATAAACAACTTCATCTGTTTCTGCATTCTTTATGATAACAGTTACAGTAGGAACAGTAGAAAGAAGGTCTATAGACAACAATGAGTTTTCAATACAAGCAGCAGGAGTAACAGGGACAGACCGATGTTGTACCTCAGTCTTAGTTCTCAATTTAATCTGCCGTGCAGATATCATCTCATGCGCATAAGAAAACATACTCATTTGAAGCAAAATAGTCAATAACAAAAGAGGAAAAAATTTAGCTTTCATAATAATTGAGTTTAAAATTTCGCTTCAAAAATACACAGATGAAGCAAAAGAAACGATTTTTATGTGGTAACAATGGTAACACTCAGTTACCTAAAAACAAAACAGCCAAGAAACCATGTCCTATTTCACTGATTATCAACACCAAATACCCGTTCAAAAATTTGCGCATCCATTTTGTTCTTTATACGATTTTTACGTGTTTTAAGAGCATCTGATGTAGCATCCATCAACTCCATCACAACAGTTTTTGAACAACAAAGCAGTGAAAGAACACAAAAAAAGATATCATCGCCAGTTAAAGCAGGGCAGCGTTCCTTAAGATTCATCATCACATCAACAAAAGCGTTAGAAATATCAGAACGTATTTCCTTCCTCAAGCTACGCATCGCCAATAACTGTTTAGGAGTCGCTCCCTCTAACGCCTCCAATTGATCGTAACAATTAGTAGTCTTAAGTACGGATATACACAATTGAATCTGTTGTTCCGTCAGATCTGACCTTTTCTTATTTATATGTTCCTTATTAGATTCAGAAACCTCCTCCTCTCTCAACAACATTGTATCTACTCGTTTTTGAGTTAATTCGTGTTGCAAATCAATATAATACTTTTTCCTTCGCCTATCATTCCACATAAACCAGAAGATACATATAACCATCAAAGAAAAAAATACAGTAACTAAACTAAAAACCAATGTTTTTGTACGCTCAGACAATAACCTTTTATGTTCCTCCAATTGATGTTTGTCCATGAGCCGATTAAGTTCCTCATTGTCAGCCATAACTTGGATAGAATCATAAAGAACCTTATATGCATCCATATTTTTCATCGCAGCTTCCCATTGACCTTTTCTCTTTGCTACTTGATACATTCCATCATAACATACAGCCCTTCCATTAATATCGAGATAATCCATATTTTTATTAAAAAAATAGCTCGCAGAATCAAGCTTATTCAAATTAAGCATAATTTCAGCTTTTAACAAATAAGCATTAGTCGCTTCATCCTGCCCCATTGCTAGAATAGCTTTTGATATATATTGATCTGCTCGGATATAATCTTTCTCTTCATTATAAACCATAGCAAAGTCATGATAAATTGCACCTATCATACTAGAATTCTGCATTGTCAATGCACAATCAAGGGCTTGTTGATAATAACATAATGCACTATCTTTCTCACTTTGCGAGAAAAATACGCCTGCGATCCCTCTTAATGGGTATACTTGTGCTCTTTCTCCTTTTAATATCTGATAAGCTGCACGATAAGCCTCCATAGCCACATTATTCAAACCATCTTTTGCATAACACTCCGCCAAGTTATCATAAATCATTGCTAAGAATTCATCCCTAACGGGCATCAGCCGAATTGCTGTCAGATACTCTTCTACAGCAAATGAAGTATACCCCATCTCCCGATAAGTAGCTCCCCAGTAATAATGAGCCTTTGCAGCACGCAGACTTTTCTTCTTATCGCCATAATAGTCAACAGCCGTTTTTATCAACGAATCATCCTCTAAAGCAATATAGTTTTTATGCCGTGCCTGGGTGAGCAGTAGCGCATAAAGCGCCCGGTCAGCACGTGGCATCTTCTGTGGATAAGTAATTGATTCCAAAATAGACAAAGCACTATCTGGATATGTCTCCATTAATGAATCAGCGCATAATAACAATGGATTCTTCACTGAAGGAGAGGAACAGGAAGAAAGAGAGACAGACATAAAAATGCTACCTACGCTGACAAGTAAAATAGAGAACACCAATAAATAGCGTTTAGAACAACAACATCTTGTTTTCATTTAGCAGTCTGTTTTATTTTACGATACAAAAGTAGCAATTTCCGATAAAACATACTTAGTAGCCAAAAAACATTTATTTAAATATAACTTATTAAAAATCAAGAGCTACAACTTCAATTTCCATTAAAGGAAGTTGAAATTGCAGCTCTTTCTTAACAAGTTAAGCCCTGTTTCAGACTGTTTTACAGACCAAAAGCAGCTTTAATTTTATCTACGTAGTCGAGTTTTTCCCATGTAAAGAGTTCCACTTCCACAGTTTTGTCTCCTTCGTAACGAGAGAAAAATTTCTTCGTTATCACTTGCGGTTCACGTCCCATGTGACCGTAAGCAGCTGTTTCCTGATAAATAGGATTACGAAGTTTCAGACGTTCCTCGATAGCTTTCGGACGAAGATCGAACAATTGGTCGATAACACGCGCAATCTCGCCATCAGTCATGTTGACGTGAGAACGGCCGTAAGTATCGACAAAGATATTGATCGGACGAGCCACACCGATAGCATAGCTCACCTGTACAAGCATTTCGTCTGCTACACCTGCCGCAACCATATTCTTTGCGATGTGACGTGCTGCATAAGCTGCACTACGGTCTACCTTACTAGGATCTTTTCCGGAGAAAGCGCCACCACCGTGAGCACCTTTACCGCCATAAGTATCAACGATAATCTTACGACCGGTCAAACCGGTATCTCCGTGAGGACCACCGATTACAAATTTTCCGGTAGGATTCACATGATAGATGATTTTATCATTGAACAGTGCCAATACCTTATCGTGATGAATAGAAGCAATTACACGAGGCATCAGAATCTCGATCACATCACGGCGGATGATAGACAACATTTCTTCGTCAGCTTTCAGTTGAGCAGCTTGAGAGTCATCTTCCGGTTGGATAAAGTCATCATGTTGTGTAGAAACAACGATTGTATCGATACGGACAGGCGTTCCGTTGTCATCATATTCGATAGTAACCTGGCTTTTGGCATCGGGGCGGAGGTAAGTCATTACCTTTCCTTCACGACGGATGTCGGCCAGCACTTGCAGAATGCGGTGTGCCAAATCAAGAGAAAGCGGCATGTAGTTTTCCGTTTCATTGGTAGCATAACCAAACATCATTCCCTGGTCGCCTGCACCCTGTTCCATCGGATCCTGACGCTCTACACCACGGTTGATATCGGGGCTTTGCTCATGAATAGCGGAAAGTACACCACAAGAGTTGCTTTCGAACATGTACTCTCCTTTGGTATAACCGATTTTCTTAATCACTTCGCGTGCGATGAGTTGTAGGTCAACGTACGCTTTTGTTTTCACTTCACCCGCTAGCACCACTTGTCCGGTAGTCACTAGTGTTTCGCAAGCTACTTTCGAACTGGGGTCGTAAGCCAACAGTTTGTCAAGCACGGCATCCGATATTTGATCGGCTACCTTGTCGGGGTGTCCTTCTGACACCGATTCGGATGTAAATAAGTATCCCATCTTTCTTAAATTAAGAATTAAAAAATAAGAATCAAGAATGAGAGAGTAGGAGAGGCGAGTGCTGCAAAGGATAAGCCGAAAGGCGTCAATCAGACGTGTTTTAGCATTTTTTTCCGTGGTTGCAAGCTACTCAAATCTGTCCACACTTTCATTTCGGTTGCAAAGATAAAGAGATTTTGGAGATAATGAGTATCTTTGCCACGTATTTAACACATAAATAGATTTATAATGATTCTAAATAAGAAATTAAAAACGCTTTTGGTGCTGGCGTTCTATGTAGGATTCACGATTGCTATCTATGCCATTGTTTGCCATTTCATCGACAAGCCGTTTCAGGAGATTCATTTGCTGTATGCAGTACTGATAGGATGCATCGCCTATTTGCCGGTGTTTATTGCGGAGAAAAAGAAATAAATAGTCTGTTTGGTGCGTATATATACTCACCATACTGGATATATATATCCAATACGCTGTACATATATGCCCAATACGGTGAGTATATATGCCCACCGAACAGGGGTTAGAGTGCGTTCAAAATACCTTTCATTGTCTTTCCCAACACAGGGTGCAAGATGTCCGGAGCAATTTCCGCTAGTGGTTTCATAACGAAGTCACGTTCTGCCATCAACGGATGGGGGAGGGTTAACTCTGCTCCGGAAGCAGAGGTCACAGAAAGCACTAAATCTTCATAAAGTAACAGGTCAATATCAATCAGGCGGTCGCTATATATTCCATTGACGGACTTTTTGGTACGCCCCAGCTCCTTTTCAATCATTTGCGTCTCTTGCAATACTTCCAATGGAGATAATTCCGTTTCTACACAAGCGGCCGCATTCAGGAAACTGTTTTCAGAAGCAAAGCCCCAGGGGGCAGTAACATAAAAAGCAGACAGGGAAACTACGTTCCCTACCTGCTCTTCTATTTTTTGCACGGCATCCCGGAGATTCTGTTCTTTATCTCCAAGGTTAGTACCAAGTCCCAAATATACTTTTGCCATTATTTGTCCAGAATCAGCATTGCATCTCCATACGTGCCGAAACGGTAACCTTCCTTCAATGCTACATGGTAAGCATCCATCACCTGGTCATAACCACCGAATGCAGCTACAATCATCAGCAGGGTAGAAAGTGGCATGTGGAAATTGGAAATCATTGAATTGGCTACGGTAAACTCATACGGAGGGAAGATAAACTTATTAGTCCACCCTTCGAATTCCTTCAAATGTCCGTCGGTGCTGACTGCGCTTTCAATAGCACGCATTACGGTCGTACCTACCGCACAAACATTTCTGCCGTTATCTTTGGCACGGTTAACAGTTTTCACCGCCATTTCGTTTACAAACATTTGTTCCGAATCCATCTTATGCTTTGTCAAGTCTTCTACGTCGATGTCGCGGAAGTTACCCAAACCAGCGTGCAAAGTGATATATGCAAAGTCTATACCTTTGATTTCCAAACGTTTCATCAACTCACGGCTGAAGTGCAAACTAGCAGTCGGAGCAGTCACCGCACCTTCGTTCTTCGCAAAGATAGACTGGAAGCGTTCTGCATCTTCCGGTTCCACAGGACGGTTGATGATAGAGTGGGGAAGTGGGGTCTCACCCAAAGAGTACAAAGCCTTTTTGAACTCATCATGAGGTCCGTCATAAAGGAAACGGAGCGTACGCCCACGGGAAGTAGTGTTATCAATCACTTCGGCCACCATCGAATCGTCCGGACCGAAATACAGTTTGTTACCGATACGGATCTTACGTGCCGGATCGACCAATACGTCCCACAAACGAAGTTCTTCATTCAACTCACGCAACAAGAATACTTCGATACGAGCACCTGTCTTTTCCTTGTTACCATACAAACGGGCAGGGAATACCTTCGTATCGTTGAATATAAACACATCTTTATCATCAAAGTAGTCCAACACATCTTTGAACATCTTGTGCTCAATCTTACCTGTATTACGATGCAATACCATCAAACGAGACTCATCCCTATATTTCATAGGATGTAGAGCGATCTTATCCTCGGGTAACTTAAATTTGAATTGTGATAATTTCATATCTATTCCTTATTACGTTAATTATTTTCTTCCTCATTTTCTATTTCCTGTCCGTCAATCCACTCTTTAAAGTGTTCGGGGTTCAGGCAGTCTTCCAACCGGACGTCACCTACACGGGTGCGGATCAATCCTGTCAGATGGGCTCCACTATGGAGCGCTTCACCAATATCACGCGCCAGAGCACGAATATATGTTCCTTTGCTGCATACGACACGGATTTGAATCATCGGTTCCGGATCGTCCAGGCGACATTCCAGCAATTCAATCTCGTCGATAACAAGCTGTTTTGCTTTTAGTTCGACTTCTTCGCCTTTCCGGGCCAGTTCGTAGGCACGTTTACCATCTACCATACAGGCAGAGAAAGCAGGAGGCACCTGATCGATGGCACCGATAAAGCGCGTCAACACTTCTTCCACCAGCTCCCTTGTGATATGCTCGGTAGGGTAGGTGGCATCTATCTCATGTTCCAAATCGTATGACGGGGTAGTAGCACCCAAACGCAACGTTGCGACGTACTCCTTCGTGTGATATTGAAACTCTTCTATTCGTTTGGTTGCCTTGCCTGTGCATACAATCATCACCCCCGTTGCAAGAGGGTCCAGTGTTCCGGCATGGCCGACTTTTAGTTTTTTCACTCCGATCCGACGGCAAATATGATAGCGGGCGTGCCCTACTACCTTAAATGAAGTCCAGCCAAGAGGTTTATTGAAAAACAGTACTTCTCCTTTTTTAAAATTCATCAGCTCAATATAATCGTTACCAACCCTGCTATCGCGCAATAAATAGCGAAATAGATCAGTTTTCCTTTCTTCACCACATTAATCATCCACTTACAAGCCAGGCAACCCGCCACGAAAGCAGCCAGAAAACCGACAATCAGCGACAACGCAGGAATATCACCTACCACATCTTCGCCATTCATCATCTTCATTCCATCGAGTAACGCTTCCCCCAAGATAGGCGGAATAACCATCAGGAAAGAAAATTGTGCCAATTTCGCCTTGTTGTCACCCAACAGAAGCCCCGTAGCAATGGTAGACCCCGAACGGGATAACCCCGGCATAACCGCGCAAGCTTGTGCGATACCGATAATCAAAGCATCCTTCATCGAGATTTTTTCTTTCTGACGCGGCTTATAGTAATAAGAGAAAGTCAGCAGGGCGGCAGTCAACAACAACATACAGCCCACAATCAGCAGTCCCGAACCGAAAATCGTCTCCACATAATCCTTAAAGAACACTCCTACGATACCAATCGGGATCATTGAAATCAATATGTTGATGACATATCGCGTCTCATCATTCATCCTGAACTTGAACAAGCCGCGGAAAATCCAGTCTATCTCCTTCCACAGAATCACCAATGTACTACACACCGTAGCTACATGTACCACAATCGTGAATGCCAGATTCTCCTCCCCCTGTATCCCAAACAATGCCGCCCCAATGGCCAAATGACCACTACTGCTTACAGGCAAGTACTCTGTCAACCCCTGAATCAGCCCAAGGATTAATGCTTCTAACCAACTCATATTTCTTTATTGTTCTACTTTTGTTTTAGGTTTACGCAACACGGCATATATCATAGACAAGAAACCAAACAGGCAAACGACCGGCGCTACCTTGATTCTGCGTACACTGAAAATATCGGGTTCAAAAGAGGTTTCGGACGATGTAGGTCCCGTCATCAATAGAAAGCCGATAATAACAATCGCCATCCCTATCGCGAGCAAGATAAAGTTCACTTTATCAAAGGCAAATTTCTGCTTGTCAGACATAGTTTATTTAATTACAAATTACTAATTACAATCATTCCCTTAATCTATCAGCCGGGCGTTACGGATGCTAACCACACACAAACACAGGTTTGCAATCAGCCGATCGCCATCCGCTAAATATAGTACAGGCTGTTTGCTTTCATTCTCAAGTATTTATTCATCGAGAAATAGGCACATAGCCACGTTATTACAATTCCAAATACCAATACGCTTGCACAGACAATCAACATGACTTCAGGCGTGATGACCTGAAGCAATTCCTGCTCGTACGTCACCGCCCAATAGGCGGTTCCCATCAATACGGAATCGGCAACAATGGCTGCCAGTATTCCGCTCCATACATTCTTTCGGAGGAATGGTCCTCGGATGAATCCCCAACTCGCCCCTACCAGTTTCATTGTATGAATGAGGAAGCGTTTCGAGTAGATGGCCAGCCTTATTGTATTGTTTATCAGAGCAAAAGAAATAAAAGTGAGCACCACTGCCAGAGCGAGTAGCACCAGGCTGATATTTCGAATGTTATCATTCACAGCGTCAATCAGTTCCTTTCGATAGAGCACGTCTTGAATATTGGTGTTCTTTTTAATCATTTTCTCTATCCTCGCGATGCTGTCGGAGTTGGCATAGTCGGAATGGAGCTTGATTTCGATGGAAGCGGTAAAGGGGTTATAGCCCAGGAATTCTTCCGGGTCAGTTCCCATTGCCTCCGTCTGCTCTTTCAATGCTTGTTTTTTAGAGATGTATTCGGATTGTTTCACGAAAGGTTCCTGATTCAGTTTTTTCTGAAGTTTCAGTATATCCGCTTCTTTCATGTCGTCACTGATAAGAACGGAGAAACTGATATTCTCGCGGACGTATACGGAAAGATTGTGCGCCGTCAATACGAAAAAGACAACCAGTCCTAACAGCAGCAACACCAGTGTCGTACTGATACTCGACGTGATGAACTGCATGTCGAAGATCGAACCTGACTTATATTTGTGTTGATTTCTCATGCGTTATCTCTTTTTTCGGAATACATAAATCATGGAACTACTGCGTTCTTTCCGTCCTAAAGCATTAAACCACGCTAACGTTCCGGCAAACATCCCTTTCAGGAAACTGCACGAACTTCCACGATGTTTCTCGCTCAACATGGATACGTAGAACGCATCGAACGGCATCGGATGACGCGCCGCCATGATAAAGCCATGACGGGAAGCCAGTTGTTGTATAGTGCCCGGAGTAAAATGCCAGAGATGACGGGGAACGTCGTATGCCGCCCAATACTCGCCGTAGCGTTGAGCATCATAAGAAGAGCAGTTGGGTACAGCTACAATCAATACTCCTTTTTCTGTCAGCAACTCATGAAGTCGCTGCCACACTTCATCAAGGTGTTCCAAATGTTCCATCACATGCCAAAGGGTGATAACATCAAAGCTGCCGGGAGCAAACTCTTTCAAAGCCGATTCGGGCTTTACGTCCAGATCGAAATGCAACTTCGCAAACTCACGTGCCTGTGGGCTTTTCTCCACTGCCTCTACCTTCCATCCCCGACGAACCATCGTATCAGAAAAGTAACCAGTTCCCGTACCTATATCGAGCAAGCGCCCTGTTTTACGATGCGCTTCCTTAGCTACCAGGCGCGCTTTGCGGCCCAGCATATAGGAACGTACATAATGGTAGATATTATTCATCGCGCCTTTGCGCGTATCAGTGTGAGAGATATAGTCGGGAGTCTCATAATACTTGCCTATCTCTGCTTCCACGGGAACTCCTTGTGTGAATGTAAATCCACAGTCCTCACACGAATACAGTTCAAACTGTTCGCCCGAAGCATAAAAATCCGTACAAGTCATGACGCGTTTCAAGTGCGCACCGCCACACACCGGACAAGCATTTATACTGAGTTTCTCCATTAACTATCTAAGCAAAATTAAGTGCTGCCTCGAATGACAAGACAACACTATACCCGAATTTGGTGCAAAGAAACAAATAAAAAGTGATGGATTGGGGTTTTGTTAAGGACTTTTAATAGAAGAGTTGTCTCTGGTACAGTATAAGAGTAGTTTTAACAGCTCGTATCAGGACAACTCTATCTTTGACTTTAAAGAGATTGATTATAGGCCACTAATGAAGTGACATAATCAGTATTTACGTTAATAGAAACAATATCTCTAACTCGCAATTGACGAAGATCATTTTCCCATTTTCCTCGATTATCCATTGATTTCCATCGAAAAATGGAGGTTTTCACCTCTTCTAGCTTTCCAATAAAAAAAGAGGATTCCAGATCTGTTTGAATTTCAACAACACATTGCAGAGCATTGAGCCTATTCAAAAGATCCAACCTATTAGATATAGAGAATTCTGGGACTGGTATATCCATAATCCCTTTAGCTATCAATATTTTCTCTTTAAAACGATCTTCCTCTGTGCGTTTGTATGATTCTATATGACATTTTTGAATAAATGCAAACCCATCCAATATGTAATCATTAGGTATCCTTTTTATTAATACCCAATAATTGGAAGATGATTCTATTATTCCCGATATGGGATCCTTCCAGTTTTTAATATAAATAGTATATAGTCTTTTATTTTCCATAAAATAAAAACTTTAATCAATTCCTATTTTTCAAATTTCAGACTGTAAATCAATAGAGACTTCACATAATCAGTATCAATACTAAATGACACAATTTCACTTAGTAAACAATTATCGTAAACATTATCCCATTTTCCCTCACAATCCATCGTTTTAAGATAAAAAACTCTATTTAAAACTTTCGTTATTTTTCCCACATCACAGACTGATTCATCTATAGGAGATACAAGAACGATATTCATATTATCACAAAACCATTTAAGAGGTGCACTTTTGCTATCTATAGGAATTTCTGGAGTAGGAATATCCATTACACCTTTTGCTCGTAATACAGATTCTTTAAATAAGAGATTCTCATCTTGAAAGCATTTCTTTATATGCCTCCTCTGAATCACAGAATATCCATCAAACAGAAAATCATTAATAATCCATTTTATTAATATCCAATCAACACTAAATGCCTCAACGATTCCGCATATAGGTTCTTTCCAACCTTTTATTTCAAACGAATACAATTTTCCTTTTTCCATACCTTACTATTTATATCTAGTTCTTCGCACATCTCCTTTTTCACCACCTCTATCTTGAGCTTTTCTTTTTGATCTTTTGGGTGCTTATTTAGTTTATTTCTTGTATGTTCTGCTGACGCGTAGACATGTAGCTACGCTAATTTAATATATTATTTATCAGAATATCTCAACTGTATAAACGATAAAGCAACATTCAATATAGCAACTATTAATATCAAAATATGAATATTATAAAAACCGAAGAAAAGAAATACGATCCCCTGTATGATTATGAATATAATTGAATATATCATATATAATATTGAAAACACTTTTGTGTATTTAGCATTTACTTTTTGATGTAATATAGTACAAACTATCAATAATATGCATCCAATAAATGGTAAGCTACCCAATCCTCGAATAGTTATCGCAATTAATAGACCTTGAATAATCCAATAATATGGTATTAATTTTATTATTATTTTCATATTAACTCATTATTTGACTTTAAATCATCTGTGGTTATTTTGTATACAATTCTATATACATCAGCCATCCAATCATCAAAAGAGATACAGAGCCATACTTGTTAGATATACAACACCAAGCCTTAGTTACATCTGCATCATAAAAAAATACTGTCATCATTTTCAAACTGCATCTTATTAGACAAATTTAAACAATTATATATCAAACTCCAAATATCTCCTTGTTTAAATCGTTAGCCAGATTGCTATTTTATCATCTTTATCTGATTCATTGACATTGTTCTTGAGTTACAAACCATTACCAAATACAGGATTAGTACATGATATATTATATGCAACAAAATCGTTCTCCTGTTTACTGAAATAAGACACATTTCATTGATTCTTAGCTGAATTTCCAGATAATTTGCAACCATAATCTTCATAATGGTTCTTTATAGAGATAACTATTACGATACACCCAGCTCTACTACTTTTTCAATGATCCATTTTTTATTAATTTTGCGAATACATATAATTGTTTCCTCTCCGCAAAGCCGCCCACAAGCATAAGAACAATAAAAAAGTCCAACTCGCTTTTCTTTATCAAAGTATATCCTCGACATTCTCAATATTCCTGAAAAAAGAAAATTATAGTTTTCTCTTTCCCATATCTTAAATCCTTCGGGAAACTCTGAAGTGTATTTCAATATGAACCGTTTTCTATTCTCTATTTCAGACAAATCCAGTGGACGACTTTGTATTGATTGTTTATTCATAGAGTTAAGTGCCTCGGTATAATCCGGCTCTATTAATTGTTTTCCGATATATTCAACATCTAAATTTAGATTACAACAAGTGAATAGAGTATCAAAAACAGCAATAACAAAGGTCGTATCTCTCATTTTTCTATTTTTTCTCTCAATCTCAACAATCTTTTTATCATATCCAACAGTGTCATACGCTATTGGATTGTTGTTATCAAGAAATGGTATTGGAGGAGGAATTTCAAAACTACTTAATGCTCCCATCTCCTCAACCAAGTTATCAAAAATCTCATTAAACACTTTCATCTCATAACTACCAGCCTTATCTATTCTGCATGATAGTACTCCAATCAATAACACTATTAGCATAAAATACTTTTTCATAATCAATTATTTTTTAAACCTATACATCAACCTCAAAATAGCACTGATTAACTTTACTATTCCTCACAAGTTGTAACATCGTTATATTATAGGCAGTCCAAGTACATTATAGCCTTACTTACATTATTTACAGCCAATGCTGTTATATCCTCTTAATCCATTTATAACACTCGTGTTACACACATCTTTAATTAGCTTACCTTGTTTATCTCTCACATATAGTTCTACAGCACTCATATCAACCGTCAAATCACTGTACTTCAATTTCAGCAAGTTACATCACACATAGATTTCCCTGCCTACTACATATTTCTATTCAATACTATAGTCATTGCCAAACGTAATGTGACTAGGCAAATTTAAGATATTACATTGAGAAAACAACTTTTCATTTCCGCATTTATGTAAAAAATACCCTGACACAGAATAATTTCTAGTTCCATATCAGGGTAACAACCAAATGAGATTACAAAATAGTCAACCTATATCAGGGTAAGACAATAATCTAGATAAAATACCATACTCCTAATATCTCGTTTTTATTTATCTTCTGAAGGATAAATATAGTCATGATCCTTCTCCTCTGAATAACCAACAAAAACAGAAAAAGGCTCTTTCTTTTTCACCTCAAGTGTATTACGAGGATAAATAATACAGTCAATTATTGATTTATTGTTAATTTTATTAAGTGCTCTTTGATAATCTGCTAGTATTGGAACATATACAAAACGAGAAGATTTCAAATAGTTATAAAGTTCTTTAATGTTATCGTTGCCCACATTAGTCCAACGCCTAAGAAATGGAGTAAATATGGGACAAGTCTTAGAATCCTTTGAACTTTCTATAATTCCCCAAATCGCTTTTACGCCAGAATGCGGGTTAGGATGCAAATAATACCTGTCCGTATAAAGAGGAATAGTATCCATACCATTTATCATTAAGAAACGTCCTATTTCTTCACAGTTAGTATCTTTTCCATCAAAATGATAATAACAACGAGTATTTGAGCCAATCATAAGCATTTTATTACTATTGTTATATACAATGAATTCAAAATCAATTCGTTTTGGAAAAGTATCTCCTTTAACCAACTCTTGAGGACTCGGATGATAATCTCCTTTACTGATACTTACTATTTCCAATTCTATTGACAACTCGTTTATTTGAGCATACCCATTGAGCACAAATATTATCGCTATACCGAAAAAACATATAAATCGCCTAACGATTACGATTGATATAATAGTGATATTTTCTTGTTTTGATTTCATATTGTTGATCTTTAGGTAATTTACTAAAAGTTGGATGATTCATTTGAGCATTATAACATTTCCAATGTGTATCCTTTTGACTCCAATTGTTGATTCCATGACCATAATACTCATGCACCCCTAAATAGTTTTGCACACTTTCTACTGTATATAAATCATGCTGATTAGAACCTTGTGCTACAGTTACTCTAATTTTTCCATCAACATACGATTGACTGTACTTAGGAGCATTTCTATGCCCTTCTGGATTATTATATCCTACCCCTACAACCTCATCTTTTCTCTTCACCACATCTTCCACAATTGACACTTCACCGTTATAAAGTTGCGACACATCAAGTTTTGCATCCGTGCTTTTCTTTAGTATATCTGTATATATATGAGATTCAGCTGCTGAAGTTAAAAGTTTATCTTTCATTAAAATAGTATTCATATCTTTCTGAATATCTTTTGAATTAGCAATTCCGTTTTTAGAATACTTTTCAAAAACTTCCTCATCTGTAATGTAAATATTACCTGTAAACCCATTTTCATCTACGCCCAAAAATTGACCATCCTCTGTGTAATAAGGAGATGTAAAAGCACCAATAATATCTACATATTTTATCGGATTTGCCAAACAATACGTATACGGACTCCAACCATAATATTTCTCCGCCATCGAATCCACCACGTGCCAACGTCCAATCATCGCATCATAATGTCTCGCCCCATAATCATACCAATTCAATCCGCCTTTCCGATCCAGCTCTTTACCATTATACTTATAAGGCTGCACATTATTGCATACATTAGACATCAATCCGCCAAGAGGATAATAATCATTCACTTCATCGACTTTACCGGCTTCATCAGCAACTATACGGATATTTCCCTGATGCTCTTTAATGTAAAAGTGGAACTTGTTATCTTGGAAGCTATAATAACCAACTTCATTCAGCAACATCTTCAAACTGCCGTTCTCATAGATCGCATTGCCACAATAAACAGTGGACGTGACGTTATTGTTTATAGTATGCGTAGTACGGACTTTACTGCCATCTGCCGCATATTCATATTCAATACTACTTCCGTCAGCAAAGCTAATGTGACTAGGCAAATTTAAGATATTATATTGAATTCCACTTATATTTTTGTTTAAATCTTTAGTCAGATTGCCGTTTTTATCATATTCATACTCTACCGCCTCATCGGCATTATCCTTAAATTCCATACCATTGCCAAATACGCAGTTGGTGGCATTGTCATAAACGGACTCTAGTTGATTGCCATTGTAGGTCAGATTCAGGTTGTCAATCAGACCGTAAGAATCCGTACCCGTTTGACCGTAACGAAGCAGACCCAGAATATTACCCATTTTGTCATAGCCGGTTATCTGTTCGTTGAAACGGTTACGGTTTTGATTCAGGCTTGCACCTTCACCATATACAGCGTCTTTCAGGCGGGAAAGGCCGTCATAGGTAAAACCATAGCCTTTTTCAGGAGAACTAATCAATGCATTTGAAGCATTATTCTGTGCCGTACGCCAAAACAGACTGCTGATATTACCATTATAGCAAGGAGAAATATCATTAATAGTCTCCTGATAGTTCAAAGTCTGGCTGAATAACGGGCTGCTGACTCCTTTCAGCCAAGAACGGAGATTGTAGCTGTAATTAGTACGCAATTCAGGAACACCGTTGCGCCTGTCTACAAACAGACGACCGACCTCGTCGTAAATATTGTCAACCAAAGTGATAGAATCCTTGTCATTCAATTGATAAACGCTCTTCAACAGGCGGTTCGCAAGGTCGTAGGTATAAGTATGAACCTCGGTAACCGACGCCTGTCCGGGAACGATGTGCACATGTTTCTCTTTCGTTGGGCTACCCTCGAAGTTGTAAGCCGTATAAACGGATTCAGTACCGTGCTGCCCGTTATTGCCCTTACGTTGGATAACGCGGTAGCGGTCGTCATAGTACAATGCCGAGTAAATGAAGCCTGTATATTCCCTGTCAGTAAAACGGGCGGTCAAGATTCCGGTCTGCTGCCCTTTGCAATCATCTCCATAACGTTTGCCATAACCGGCTGTTTCGCTGTAAGCTGTCGTTGCGTCATCGGGAATACCGTTTTTACCAAGGAAGTCGTAGGAATCGTAATAACTGACCGACAAGACAGTCGGGGAACTTAAGGTTATACCTTCCAACCGGTAACCTTTCAACGGATTCTCCTCATTCGCCCAAACGGCTTTTACAACAACAGTATCAA